>NZ_JBBCJO010000004.1 GCF_037190085.1 Gemmatimonas aurantiaca | reverse complement strand
CAACACGGGTTTTTCCGGTTGTTATCGGTGTTGTTCCCGCCCCATCCGTGTATTCCGCGGCAATGCAGTTTGTTGTTGCTGTTGTTTTCACGTCCCCCGATCTCGCCATTGTTTCGCCTCGGCCGCCCGGCCGGTCGCTTCGAAGAACTCGGCCAGGCGCACCGCCACCCGCTTGGTGACCAGCGCATCCGCCCCGCGTGTCTTCACCAGCCGATCGTACGCCCCGCGCATCAATCGCTCGGCCTCCTGACGACGACCCCAGCGCCCCAGATGGTAGCCGTACACCGCATCGGCATTGGCCACCGCCCAGTGTTCGGGCGGCATGTACGTGCGGCGCAACTGGCGCGAACGCAGCAGGAACGTGTCGGCAGCCACGAACTGTCGCAGCGAATCGAGCGCCAGTCCCAGCGCCTGCAGCACCGAACCCGCCGTGGCATCGGACTCCGGCATGCCACGACCGATTTCCGGGACCACTTCACGCGCCGCGGCGATCGTGCCCGGCATGTCGGCCGCCGCATACCGGAGCTGCGCCAGCATCGACTTCGACCGCAGCGTTTCGTAGTGCGTGGGGCCGGCCGCGTCGGTCAGAATGCGCACCGACCGACGGATCATAGTATCGGCGCGGGCCTGGTACCCCATCTCGTCGAGCAGGGACGCATAGGAGCGCGACAGATTGCCCATGTTGAACGACGTGGGGCCATGCACCCGCGATTCCACGTCCAGCGCTTCCACCAGCAGGGACTCCGCCTTGGCGAATTCCCCCTGATACGTGTAGGACACGGAGACGCTGTTGAGCGTGTACGGCAACGCGGCCAGACTGCTCGAATCGTCCTTGATCGTGCGCCGCAACGCGATGGCTTGGAGCTTCACCGCGAGCGCTTCGTCGAGACGACCCTGCTGTTCAATGGTGCGCCCGAGATTGTCGAGCGCCGTGGCCAGTTCGGTGGGATTGTACTGATCCTTCGGCATGCGCCGCTGCCGATCCACCAGCAGCATCGCCAGCGACTCGGCCTGCGCGAACGCGCCGCGCGCTTCGGTCAGCGCCACCACGTACGACAGACTCATCGACGTGCGCTGATCGAGGTCCCCGTATTCCTTCCGTCGCAGGTCCCACGCCCGCCGGGCATGCGTTTCCGCCGAATCGTAGAGACTCAGGCCATAGTACGTCTGCCCCAGCGTGTGACGGATCTGCGCTTCCACCTCCGGCTCGAGATGCTCCTGCTCGATGTTCTTCGCCGCCTGTGACAGCACCTGCGCCACGGTCACACTGGTCCCACCCAGTTCGGGATCGACGGCACTGAGCATGTTGGAGAGGAAGCTGTTCACCTGCTCCATCTTGTTGCGTTCCAGCTCCGCGCGGCGCGCCTGACGCGAGGTGGCCACGATGCCGCCCACGAGCGAGACGCCGATCAGCCCCAGCGCCGTCACTTCGAGACGACGGCGGCGCACGAACTTGCCCGCGCGATAGGCCAGCGTGTCGCGCTGCGCCGACACCGGCAGGCCATCCAGCCAGCGCTGCAGATCGCGCGAGAACTGCTCCACCGATCCGTAGCGACGCTCGGGTTCCTTGCGCAACGCCTGCAGGATGATCGCGTCGAGATCGCCCTGCAGCGCCCGCCGGAGACGGGGCGCCCGCATGCCGAACGACGTGGCACTCGCGTCGGTCACCTGGGTGGACGGCACGGCCGCCGGTGTCTGCACGATCACCGTCTGCATTTCGGCGAACAGCAGCCCCTGCACCGTGTACGGCCGCGCACCCGAGAGCAGTTCGGCGGCGATGATGCCGAGCGAGTAGATGTCGCTCGACGCGGCCACCGGCATGCCGCGCGCCTGCTCGGGACTGGCATACTCCGGCGTGAACGCCAACGCGCCGCCCTGTGTGGCCGGCAACTGCTCCAGGCCCTCGGCGTCGCGCGTGAGCCGTGCAATGCCGAAGTCGAGCAACTTCACGCTGCCATCGGCCGTGACGAGAATGTTGCCCGGTTTGAGATCCCGGTGCACCACGAAGTTCTGGTGCGCGTGCTGCACCGCGGCACACACCTGGCGCAGCAACGCCACCCGGCCGCGCAGATCGAGCCGCCGTGTGTTGGCATACGTCGTGAGCGGTTCTCCCTCGACGTACTCCATGACGATGTACGGCTGCCCATCCTCGGTGACACCGCCATCGAGCAGCGCTGCGATGTTGCGATGATTCAGGTTGGCGAGAATCTGCCGCTCGTAGCGGAATCGCCGGATGGCCAGATCGCCCTCGCCCCCACGCCGCAGAAACTTGAGCGCCACCCGCTTGCGGAACTGATCGTCCACGCGGACACCTTCGTACACGGCGCCCATGCCGCCCATGCCGATGAGTCGCGTGATCTCGTACACCCCGATACGACCGCCCGCGGCATACCGATCGCCTCGCGTGCCCTCGCCCAGCCCTTCCGCCATCGCCCCCGCCACGGCCGCGCCCACGGGATGATCCCACGTGTCGCCGCTCCGCTCGACCGCGGCCAGCAATTCCTCCACCTCGGTCTGCAACGTCGGGTCGTCTTCGCAGGCCGAGGCGAGATACGCCGCGCGTTCTCCCACCGGCAATTCGATGGCGGCATCGAACAGGGCCCGCAGACGATGCAGACGGGTGGGCGTGAGCGGCGTCTCGCTCACGCGCGCTCCAGCTCGCGTTGCAGAAACGCCCGCGCGAAGGTCCAGTCGCGTTTCACGGTGGCCGGAGAGATCGACAGAACGGCCGCGGTCTGTTCGATACCGAGTCCGCTGAAGTACCGGAGCTCCACCACACGCGCCTGTCGTGGATCAAGTGCCGCCAGTTTGTTCAGCGCATCGTCCAGGGCGATCAGATCCACCGAACGTTCGGGACTTTCCGCCACCGATTCGTCGAGTGTCACGCGCTCACCACCTTCCCGCTTGCCGGCGCGCGCCCGGCGTGCGTGATCGACGAGAATGCGACGCATGGCCTGCGCGGCGATACCGAAGAAGTGCGACCGGTTCTGCCACGAGGTTTCCCGTTGCCCCATCAGGCGCAGATAGGCGTCGTGCACCAGCGCCGTGGGCTGCAGGGTGTGATCGACACGTTCACGACGCATGAAATGCTCCGCCAGATCATGCAACTCGCGGTAGACCACGCGCATGAGCTGATCCGCGGCTCCATCCGATCCATTCTGCAGATCCACCAGCAGCCGGGTGACCTCGTGATGCGTCGTCGAATCGTGACTGTCGTGACTGCGGTCGTCGTGGTTCATGTCGCTTTTCGCCTGGAGCATCGGGAAGCAGCCGAGCGCAGCAATTGTAGCGGTTTCCCGCGCGGGGCGCACCGGGCTTCCTGCAACAACGACGCACCACGTCCGCGCGACCTCTGTCCGGTCGGCGTACATCGCCTCGTCTCACACCCGAGGACGCCTGCCGCTAGCTTGTGGCCATGAGCGCGGCGTCCCAGCCCGTCGACACGCCGGATGCGCGACTGCACGGCCGTCCGGCACAGTCCACACCAGCCCACCGCAAGCAGTTGCGGACGCTGGTGCGTGCCGGCTGCGAGAACCGGCCCGGCGTGTATCGCATGCTCGGCCCCACCGGTGCGGTGATCTACGTGGGACAGTCCCGCGCCCTGCGCACCCGCCTGCTGTCCTATTTCCGGGCCAGAGGACGTCGCAACAAGGCCGCGCGCATCCTGCGGCACGCCTTTCAGATCGAGTGGGAGTACACGCACACCGAATTCGGCGCGCTGCTGCGCGAACTGCGGTTGATCAAGCAGTATCGCCCGCATTTCAATTCGATGATGGTGCTCGACGACTGGCCCAGGGCCTACGTGGCCCTCACGGGAGATCCGGTGCCCGGCCTGCGGGTGGTGGCCCGATCCGACGATCCGGCGGCGGTGGCGCTGTTCGGGCCCTTCCGCCGTGTGCAGCAGCTGCGCGAAGCGGTGCGGGCATTGGCCGAAGCCACGGCCCTGCGCGATTGCACGCTCGAGGACACACCAACGCGGCCGGTGGGCACCGGCGGCACGAGCAGCACCGGCAGGAGTGGACGCGAACGCCTGCCCACGCTCTGGTTCGCCGACGACCCCGCGCGACCCATCGGGTCGTCATCGGCCCGTCTCCGTTCACGGGCGCCGGCCTGCCTGCGTCACGATCTCGGCACCTGTGCCGGTCCCTGCATCGGCGCGGGTGAGGCGGGCGCCTATCGTACAGCAGCGGCCGAGGTTCATGCGTTCCTGGAAGGCCGAGGGGACGGACCGCTGCGTCGGCTGGAGCGCGCGATGCACGAGGCCGCGGAAGCCCTCGCTTTCGAACGCGCGCGTGTGCTGCGGGATCGTCTCGCCCTCGTGCGCTGGCTGTTCGATCGTCTGCAGCACTTTCATGCCAACGTCGACCGACTCACGTTCCGCTATCACGCCATCGGCCATGCCGACCGGGAATGGGTGTATCTCATTCGCCGGGGGACGGTGCGGGCGGAAGTGCGCGCGCCCCGGACCGACGAAGAGCACGAGGCGTTCCGCGCGCTCGTGGCCCGCGTGTACGACGGCCCCGATCCGTCGGGTGCGGACATTCCCACGCACGATCTCGACGAGTTCTTTCTCGTCGCCAGCTGGTTCCGCCGGCGACCGGTGGAGAAGCAGCGCACCCGCGGTGCGCGCGTCTGACGCGGGGGCGCGTGTCGGTCTTCTCCGCCGCCTCTTCCACGCCGACATCCCCCAAAACAAAACGACGTGCCCGAGTTGCCCCGGACACGCCGCTTTGTGGCCACCGCTCGCTTGCTTCGGGTCCCGCCCCTGGGTTGGCGTAACGGTGGTACGGCGGGAAGTGTACAGAGCCGTACCTTTCAAGCCGATTAACGAATCGTCGGCTGTTTTTCAGGGACGAACCGTCCCCTTCCGACCAGTGCTCCTCTCCTCATGCGCCTGCTTGTCGTCGAAGACGATCCGAAACTCGCCCGGCTGATCGCGCGCGGGCTGCGCGAAGAAGCGTACGCGGTCGACACCTGCGAACTGGGCAAGGCCGCCATCGCGCAGGCCGCTGTCAACAGCTACGACGCCATCGTGCTCGATGTGATGCTGCCCGACATCGACGGCTTCACCGTGGCACGCACGCTGCGCGGCCGGGACATCCGTACACCGGTGCTGATGCTCACGGCGCGGGACACCGTGGCCGACCGCATCACCGGACTCGATGCGGGCGCCGACGACTATCTCGTCAAACCGTTCGATTTTGGCGAACTGCTGGCCCGGTTGCGTGCCCTGCTGCGACGCCCCGAAACGCTCCAGCCGATGCTCGTGCGCGTGGCCGATCTGGAGATCGATCTGCAATCGCATGCCGTGAGCCGGGCCGGTGTGGCCATCGCGCTCACGGCCAAGGAGTATGCGTTGCTCGAACTGCTGGCCCGCAATGTGGGACGCGTGCTCTCGCGTGGGGACATCGTGTCGCATGTCTGGGACGACAATCACGATCCCTTCACCAATGCGGTCGAAGTGTACGTGAACCGTCTGCGCGGCAAGATCGATCGGGATGGCCATGCGCCGCTCATTCACACGCGGCGGGGCGCGGGTTACATCCTCACCGATGTGCCACCCGCCTGAGGCGCCGTGAAGCCGGTCCGCATTTCGATCCTGCTGCGTCTGACGCTGTGGAACGCCAGCGTGTTGGCGCTGGTGCTGATCGTGTTCGTCGTGGTCGGATGGTTCACGCTGACGCGCGTGGTGCGGGAGCGTGCCATCTCCGCCGTGAGTGAATCGGCGCAGGTCGTGGCCAGCGCCGTCCGCGCCGAACGACGGGCCATGGCCGCCCGCGGTGAAGTCGAAGCCGACGGTGCCACCGAACGCGCCGTGCTGCGCGAAATGCGTGTCGGCAATCTCGACATCTTCATCACCAACGAGGCTGTGCGGATGATGGCCGCGCGGCAGCCCAGGTTGCCGGTGGACGGCACGTCCGACACCGGACAGGGGGACAGCGCCGTCCGACTTCCCGAACCCGTGCACGCGGTCCTCGAGGAGATGCGGACCGGCCGTGACGAGGACTTGGCACGGACGCTCGCACGGGATCGCGGTCTGGCCGTGCGTGAGGTGATGCTGGCCGACGGACCGGCGCACATGGCCCTGGTGCGCGTCGCGCCCACCGGTGACGAGGACGCACGCAATGGCCCCACGTTGCTCATCACGGCGCTGCTGTCGGAAGCCGGGGACCGGCTCCTGCTGCGTCAGGTGCGCAACACGCTGTTCCTGGCCATTCCCGCCGCGCTGCTCGCGTCGGTCCTGGCCGGCTACGGTCTCGCCCGCCGCAGTCTGGCGCCGCTCGAAGCCATCAACGGACGCACGGCGTCCATCACGGCCGCCAATCTCGACGAACGACTGCCGGTGGTGAATCCGCACGATGAACTGGGCCGCCTGGCGCAGATCATCAACGGTCTGCTGGCCCGTGTCGGTGATGCGTTCCGCACCCAGCGGCAATTCGTGGCCGACGCGTCACACGAATTGCGCACGCCCATTGCCATCATCCGCGGCGAAGCCGATGTCACGCTGCGTCGCGCTGTCCGGCGCGAAGCCGAATACCGCGAGGCGCTCACCGTCATTCAGGGCGAGTCCATCCGTCTCACACGCATCGTGGACGATCTCTTCCTGCTCGCACGCGTGGATGCGGGTGGCCCCATCGTCACGCGGGAAGTGGTGGAGCTTCCCGATCTCGCCGTCGACGCGGTGCGCAGCGTGCGATCGATTGCCCTCTCGCAGGGCGTCACGGTGACCTGTGACATCGCGCCCACGGTGGACGAGGCGTCGGCCACCACCACGGGCGATGCCAATCTGCTGCGCCGCCTGCTCATCAACCTGCTGGACAACGCCATCAAACACGCGCCGTCGGACAGCACGGTGCGGGTCGTCGTCGATCGCGACGGGCAACATCTCCTGCTGCGGGTGCACGATCAGGGTCCCGGGGTTCCGGAAACCATCCGGACCACCGTCTTCGACCGCTTCGTGCACGAGCCGCATGCGCGGGAGACCGCCACCGGGACGGGCGCCGGTCTCGGTCTCGCCATCGCGCAGGCCATTGCCCAGGTGCACGGGGGGCAGATCCGGCTCCTCGCCACCGCGCACACCGATGGGACGACTGCCGCCTTCCCCGGCGCCACGTTCGAAGTGCGTCTCCCCGCCCGTCGTCAGAAACCGCATGCCAGCGGCTCAGCCGACGTCCGGCATGGATAGGCCCGCGGTCGCACTGTCATGGCACGAGCGCCTGTTCAGGGGCTCTGCAGAGACTCGTGCAAGGGTCCGGGGATCGGCCCATGCGGCTGTCCGGGCAGCCGCTCCTGCATCTGCGCCCGGCGCGCCCACGCCATGAGCTGCCAGTAGAGCGCGCGCACATCCTGTTCCGGCAGTCCGGCATCGCGTCCGCGCATCGCTGCCCGCGACACCACGGACGCCTCCCGCGCGGGGTCGAGCACCGGTTGTCCGGTCCGCTGCTTGAGCGTTCCGATGGCGCGCGCGAGGGTCATGCGCCGCACGATGGCCGCGATGATCTCCTCGTCCACGGCATCGATATCCTGACGCAGCGTCTGCAACATCTCCGTCGACGCGGCCCCATGCCGGTCGTGCGGCATGGGACGCCCCACATCGCGACCCATATCGCGACCCATATCGCGCCCCGTATCGGCGTTTCTCTCGCTGCTCATGCCGGTACCTCCGCGCGCCACGGGCAACCGCGGCCGATGGCTTCGGCCACCGCCTGCACCTGCTGCATCATGCGCGCGAACGCCGCGGGTTCGAGCGACTGTTCGCCATCGCTCTTCGCCGTGGCGGGCGTAGGATGCACTTCCACGATCAGTCCGTCCGCGCCGGCGGCAATGGCGGCCATCGCGAGCGGCGCGACCAGCGAGGCCCGCCCGCCGGCATGACTCGGGTCGACGATGACCGGCAGATGCGACTCGCGCTTGAGCACCGGAATCGCCGCCACGTCCATCGTGTTGCGGGTGGCCGTTTCGTACGTGCGGATGCCCCGTTCGCACAGCATCACATCGCCATTGCCCTGCGCCATGATGTATTCGGCGGCCATCAGCAGTTCGGTGATGGTCCCCGAGAGCCCGCGCTTGAGCAGCACCGGACGCTGCACTTTGCCGACTTCGGTGAGCAGCGTGAAGTTCTGCATATTGCGCGCCCCGATCTGCAGCACGTCGGCATACGACGCCACGAGTTCCACCTGCCGGGGATCCATCACTTCGGTCACGATGGGCATGCCGGTTTCCGCGCGCACCTCGGCGAGAATCTCCAGGCCGGCCTCACCCATGCCCTGAAACGCGTACGGCGACGAGCGCGGTTTGAATGCTCCCCCGCGCAGCAGACGGGCACCGGCCCGCTGCACATGGCGGGCGGTTTCATGCATCATCTCGCGGCCTTCCACCGAACACGGCCCCGCCATGACGACGATGTCGCGCCCCCCGATCACCGTGTCCGCCGGATCGCCGAAACGGATGGCGGTATCGCCCACCGAAAATTCGCGCGACGCGAGTTTGTACGGCTTGAGGACCGGCAACACCCGTTCGACGCCGTCCAGCTGGGTCAGTCCGTGTTCACTCAGACGGCCCTCGTCGCCGATGCATCCGACGATGGTGCGATGTTCGCCGCGGGAGACGTGGGTGCGCAAACCGGCCGCTTCGACGTGTTCGACGATGCGGTCGAGCGCGTCCGGGGAGATGTGGGCGGTGGTGACGATGATCATGCAGTCCTCGTGGAGTGGGAGTCGTGGCCACGAGGCACCGCGTTCGCCGAGCCCGGAAACAACAAAGGCCCGTGCGATGCACGGGCCTCTCGGCGGTGGAAGCGTCAGCGTTCAGCCGCGCATGCCAATGGCGCCGGATCCCATGCGGGTCGGCACGTAATAAAATCGGCAGGCGTAGCTGAGAACGGCGGCGTGACGCGTCATACCATGGAGGCTATCCCAACCCGTCGATGAAGTCAATATGATCCGCACATGACGAATCCCTTCGTGACAACACGGTCGGCATCGCCCCTATCGGCGTCGCCGACTCCACGCGTGGCGTTTCAGGGCGAAGCGGGCGCGTTCAGCGAAATGGCCATCCGTCAGCACTGGCCCGACGGCGCCATACCGGTGGCCTGTCTCACGTTCGCCGATGCCGTGGCCCGTGTCCTTGCGCAAGACGTCGACTACGCGATGATCCCGGTGGAGAACGCGATTGCCGGCACGGTGCAGATCGCCTGCGATGCGGTGCATGCAGCCGGTGACCGGATCCGGCAGATCGGCGAGACGCGGGTGCCCATCCATCTCTGTCTCATGGCCCCGCATGGTGCCTCGCTGGCCGAACTGCGGGAAGTGCGCAGCCACGCGGTCGCGCTCGCACAGTGCCGTCTCTTCTTCGCCCGGCACGGCTGGCTGGTGTCGGTGCCCCATGCCGACACCGCGGGCGCCGCCCGCGACGTGGCCGCGCAGGGCGACCGCACCATGGGCGCCGTGGCCAGCGAATCGGCCGCAGTGCAGTACGGTCTCGAAGTGATCGCCCGGAACATTCAGGACATTCCGCACAACTGGACGCGTTTCGTGGTGATCCAGCGGGCGTGAAGGGTGTGCGGCGCCGGTGATGCCTCGGACATCGACGCCGGCGTTGCCAGTGAATGGAGTCGTGGGAGTGGCCATGCGGTTTGACATGCTGTGACATCGCGTGCGGACGCGAAGGTATGGGCAGCTGACGATCCCGTGTCATGCGTTGCCGTGTGCACCGTCGTGTGCACTGTCATGTCCACCATGCGGTCCGCCTTTGCCGAGCGCCGCCACCGCGCGGCCACTGCGCCGTCCTCGAACGGGCTGGTGCAGAGCCCTCCATCCGATCGGAGATCCCATGCGTTTGACGCTCCCGATCTGGCCGCTGATCGTTTTTGCGTCAGCCTGTGCCAGTGATCCGGTGACGTCTCGAGACGAGACATCGTCATCCGTGCTCGTCACGTCGGACCGCACTGGGCAATTCCAGACACAGCTCAGTCTCATTGGCCACGGAAGCGCCCCGATGAGATCGGCGACGGTTGCCGGGCATCTCGAGTCCGCGCTGCTCCTCGCCGACAGCACGACACTGCTGCTGGGGGTCGTCCATGCCGACACGCGCCGCGAACTCGTGGCCATGGAGGGACAGACCCTGCACGAACGCTGGCGCCGACCTGTCTCCAACCGTCTGGTGCCCGCCCAGGCCGGCGAGATCGGGCTCCGGGGCGTGACCGCACTGGCCCAATCCATCGATCAGCAGGGGCTGTACGTGAGTCCGGCCGTGCGCGGTGAGGCGGTGGGCCTCGCCCGTATCAATCTGCAGACCAATGCCGCGGAGGCCTTCAGTGGCCCGTGGCAGGAAGCGCCGGAGATGGTACGCGTCCTGCCCGCCCGTCCGGGCCTCCCGGAGGGCGCCGTGCTGATGGTCGCGTCGCGCAAGAATCCGACGGGAGGCCCACCGAGTGATCCCGCCACGATCCATCTCCTTCACCCGCTGACGTTGGCCCCCCTGGATTCGCTCACCCCGGCCACTCTGGGGTTTCCGGGCGCCATCATCGATCTGTTGCCCCTCGACCACGGAGCGATACTGCTGGTCGGCACCATGACGCACATGTTCCGTGTCGGTCTGCACGACCACCGCGTCATCGCCAGTGCGCCGCGTCCGGGCCATGGATTCATCCTGCCGTTGGCCCAGGGGGGAACCTTCGCGCTCCTGGACCGGGGCACATCCCTGAGCCCGGTCAGATCGGGGCTGATCTATTTGCTCAGCCCGGAGTTGATCGTCATGGACAGCATCGATGTGAGCACACCCCTGGGAGGCACACCACATTCGGTATCTGCCCCGGCTATGGGCGGTGGCGTGTTCGACACCACGACGGGCGAATTGTTGGTGTGGACCGGCTCGGTGCCCGGCATCTTTTCCGGCCCGCCGCTTCCCGCCCGGGCGATCGTCGTGCACATCGGCGAACGGCGTGTGGTGAGGATGGTGCCACTGTCCAGCGACGGCTTCGGACTGGCCTTCCGGTTGCGCGCCTTCTGAATACGACCGCGACGAAGACGGACTGAGATCCACCGGCGGTGTCCTGGCATCGTCGGTTCCCCATCGATCCTCGTCGATCCTCGTCGATCCTCGTCGATCCAGTCGGGGTGGGTCCGCTGTTCCCCCCTCGACAGCTGCCGGTGCGCTACCGATGATGTTGGTATGTCCTCTTCCTCTTTTTGCGCGCGCTTCGGCCTCACCTCCGCCCTGGCGCTGACGGTCCTTCCGGCCCTCGCGCCTGCGCAGCGCCCCGCATCTCAGCCGTCCACGCAACGCCCCGTGACGGCGGCCTCGTCGGAGGCGGCGTTCGTGCCGATCTCCCGCGCCGTGCACGGCGCCATCGATGGCAACCGCGCCTACCGCACCGTCGAGTACGTGCAGCGATTCTTCCGGCTGCCGGGCAACCGCGGATTCGATGCGGCGATCGATACGGTGGCTTCGTTGTTGCGCGCCGCCGGATATGTGCGCGAAGACGGGGCGCCGGCGTCGGCGCGTTTCGTGTATCGCATCGAATCGCGGCCCATGGCCAATCCGGCGTGGACGCCCATCGGGGCTTCGCTCACGATCGCGGGACGCACCAAGCCACTCCAGCAGTTCTCCACGAATCTCAACATGATCGCCATCAACTCCGGCTCCACGCCGGAGGGCGGGGTCACGGCGGATGTCGTGGATGTCGGCGCGGGGGGCAGCGATCAGTTTGCCGCGGTCGATGTGAAGGGAAAGATCGCGCTCTCCACGGGTGACGCGCGTGCCGTGTATCCGCGCGCCCTGCAGGCAGGCGCGATCGGTGTGCTCAATACGCAGGCGCTTCCGTCCTACAATCAGCAGTCGAAGAACACCACCGCCATCCGCTTCACCAGCGTGGTGCGGGACTCGGGGTGGATCCTGTACATCTCGTCGGCCACGCACGATTCCCTGCGCGCCGCGATGAAGTCACTGAATGGTGCGCCACTGCGGGTGCATGCCGACGTGCGCACCCTCTTCGAAACGCGTCCCGAGCTGACGATCGTCGCGGAGATCCGCGGCCGCACGCGGCCCGCCGAACGTTTCGTGTACTCGGCGCACGTGCAGGAACCCGGTGCGAACGACAATGCCACGGGCGTGGGCACGCAGGCGGAAATGGCGCGGGTGGCGGCGGATCTGGTGCGCCGCGGTGTCGCCAACCCCCAACGCACGATCACGTTCCTCTGGGGCGATGAGATCCGCTCCACCGACCGGTTCCTCAAGGAAGACAGTGTGCGCCGCGCGGCGGTGAAGTGGGGCATGTCCCTCGACATGGTTGGCGAGAACACCGCGCTCACCGGCGGGACGTTCCTCATCGAGAAGATGCCCGACCCGTCGGCGGTGTGGGTGCGCGGCGAGGACCAGCACACGGAGTGGGGAGGCAAGCCGCTGGCCGAGAAGGACATTCGCGCCTACTGGTTCAACGACTTCGTGCGGCAACGCTGTCTCGATCGTGCGCGCCAGACCAACTGGGTGGTGAAGGCCAATCCCTTTGAAGGTGGCAGTGATCACACGCCGTTCCTCAACGCGAAGATCCCGGCCGTGCTGCTCTGGCATTTCACCGATCAGTACTACCACACCGATCTCGATCGCATCGAAATGGTGAGCGCATCGACGCTCGCCAACGTGGGCGCGTGTGCCCTCACCACCGGTCTGCTGCTGGCCGACGGGTCCCGCGCCATCGTGCTGGCCGCGCTCGACGAACTGGCCGGTGTGGCCGAGCAGGCCATCCGCACGCAGTCGGCGCTCAGCCGCGATACGCTGAGCCGGGGCGGCAACGCCGACACCGAGAAGCACATCATCGAAACGTGGCGCACGTATTATCTCGACGCGATCGACAAGATCGGCGACATCGCGGTGGGCCCGGTGGATCTCACGGCGGCCATCGGACGCGCGAAGGCGAGGGTGCGGGCGGCGCGGTAACGGCGAACAACTTTGCCACGGATTGCGCGGAGGGGGCGGAAACAACACGGATCAACAACGGTATTTTTTCGTCGTTATCCGTGCTGTTTCCGCCCCCTCCGCGTGATCCGCGGCGAGGCGGTTTGAGGAGGTGGCCAGACACCGACGGTTCATGAAGCGCTTATTTCTTGGAAATCCCTGAAAACTGACATCCCATCTCACGATGCCTCGTATCGCGATCCGCAATTGCGCAGTTCTGCTGCTCTGCGCGTTCGTGCCAACGCTGCGCCTGCGCGCGCAACCGGCGTGGCGCATCGATCCGCGGCCGGTGACCGTCATCGAGGACGATGGGACGCCCGAGACGCAGTGGCGCTCGCTGGCGGGGGCGGTGGTGCTGGGTTCGGGCGATGTGCTCGTGGCCGATGTGGTCGGTGAGGTTCGCCGGTTCTCCCGACAGGGGCACTATGTCGAACGCATCATGCGCAGCGGCAACGGGCCGCGGGAATTGCCGCGGATCCTGGCGTTCATGCCCTGGCACGATGGCGCGGTGGCGGTCACCGATCGGGAGTATCTCACATTCGCGGTGACCGATCCACACAAGGGCAGTGTGCCGGCTGGTGGTGGGCCGCCGAGTGGACTGCTGGCTGCGCTGTTACAGGACGAATCGCTGCTGGCGGTGCAGATGGGATTCAAGGTGATCGCGCCGCCCACTCGCGTCCTGCGTGACAGTGCCTCACTGGTCATGCGCCTCCCCGATGGCAATTCGCGACGGCTGGGGAGAGTGCCGTATTCCACCGCACTGGTGCTGGAGGTACCCGCCGCACCGGGCGGCTTGCGGTATGGCGTTCTGGAAGGTGCGCCGCAACTGCTGGTGGCTGCGCGCGATTCGGTCGTCTGGTTCGGTTCGACCGATTCACCGGGACTCACGCGCATGAGCATTGCCGGGTCCGCGGCACGATCGATCAACGTGACCGGTGCAGGCACGCCGGTCGCTTGGACGACGGCGCGCCTGGAGGCATGGAAGCGCTGGGCCGTGGCTCGTGCATCGAGCGGCCCCGATTCGCTGCTCGCGGACGCGCGCTGGTCGAAACAGCATCTGCCTCCCAACGTGCCGCTGTTCAGGTCGGCGATCCCTGATGTGGGTGGAGGTCTGTGGCTCGAGCGTTTCCCGGCACGGCCCACCGATGCGCCGGAGTTTCTGGTGCTCTCGCCTACGGGTGCCACCATCGCACGCGTGCGCCTGCTCCGCGCAGCGCGCCTGCTCAGCGTGCAGCGGACCACCGTGACCGTTGCCGAGCGTGATGAGAACGATGTGGAGCGGGTGGTGGTGTACGCGGTGCAGCGTTAGGAAGGCGGGTCTCCGAATCATTCACAAGAAACAGCCTTGCCGCGGATCACGCGGATGGGGCGGAAACAGCACGGATCAACAACGGGGCGTTTCCGTAGTTATCCGTGCAGTTTCCGCCCCATCCGCGTGATCCGTGGCAAGGTTGTTTGTTGTTGTCGTTCCTGGAGAACCCCGCACCTGTAGTGGAATCCCCCACACCCACCTGCGTAATCGCCGGATTGAACCGGCGCCAACGTCCGGACACTCTGCGAAAGCCATTTTTTCGCGGAGCAGGGATGCTGGAAACGGAGATCACGCCGGAGGTGCTGGCCCGCTACGACGTGGCCGGCCCGCGGTACACCAGTTACCCGGCGGTGCCGGACTGGAACGGGGCCCCGGATGCGCCCGGATGGGAGGCGCATCTCGGGGCGCTGGGCACGGAGGCGTCTCCGCTCGCCCTCTATGTGCATCTGCCGTTCTGCGCGTCCCAGTGCCTCTATTGCGGGTGCAATGCCACGGTCACCACACGGGCCGAGATCGTGGAGCGTTATCTCACACGTCTGCGTCGTGAGCTGGCCATGCTGTCCCGGGCCATGGGGGATCGCCCGCGCGTGGCGGAGATGCACTGGGGTGGCGGCACGCCGAATTTTCTGAGCGACGCACAACTGGCCACGCTGCACGACATGCTGCTGGGCACCTTCGAGCTCGGTGCCCACACCGAAAGCTCCATCGAAGCCGATCCGCGACTCGTGACACGCTCCCAACTGCGCATGCTGCGTCAATTGGGGTTCGAACGCGTGAGCTTCGGCGTGCAGGATCTCGATCCCGTCGTGCAGGAAGCGATCGGCCGGGTGCAGCCGCGGGACATGGTGCAGAGTGCCGTGACCACCGCGCGGGAAGAGGGATTCGGCGGCATCAATCTCGATCTGATCTACGGTCTGCCGTATCAGACCCCCGACCGGTTTGCCGCCACCGTCGACGACAGTCTCGCAATGGGTCCCGATCGCATCGCCTGTTTCGGCTACGCGCACGTGCCCTGGATGCGTCCCCATCAGCGGCGCATCGATGACTCGGCGCTGCCGGGATCGTGGGAACGTTTCACGCTGTTTCGCGATGCGGTGCATCGATTCTCCGACGCCGGTTACGAATGGATCGGCATCGATCACTTCGCCCGTCCCGCCGATCCGCTGGCGCAGGCCATGCGCAGCGGCCACCTGCACCGCAATTTCATGGGGTACACCACCCAACGCAGCGAACAACTGCTCGGAGTCGGTGTGAGCGCCATCTCGTCCATACACGGCTGGTTCGTGCAGAACGCGCCGCGTCTTGGCGAATGGCAACGGCAGGTGGACACCGGCGCGCTGCCCGTGGCGGGCGGACACATTCTGTCCGAAGACGATCGCATCCGGGGGGCCGCCATCGAGCACCTCATGTGTCATGGCCGATTGCCTGCCGCGTTGTTCCCGGTGGCCGAGTCGGAGATGCACACACGGTATGCCCCGTTCGTGGACGAGGAGCTCGTGGTGTTCGAAGCCGACGGTCTGCATGTGACATCACGCGGGCGCTGGTTCCTGCGCAATCTCGCGTTTCCGCTCGATCCCCATCGCACGCAACAGGAGCACCGGCGCTTCTCCCGGGCCGTGTGAAGGACGTACATTGGCGCCATGCCTGTCGACACGTCCTATCTCTGGATCAAGGCGATGCACGTGGTGGCCGTCATCGCGTGGTACGCCGGTCTGTTCTACATCTTCCGGCTCTTCGTCTATCACGTGCAGCAGCGTGACCAGCCGGCGGTCGTTGCGACACTCGAAGTGATGGAGCGACGGCTGATGCGCGCCATCATGGCACCGGCCATGATCGTCGCCATCGCCATGGGCGCCTGGATGCTCGTCCGTCAGCCCGCCTTGCTGCGCATGCCGTGGATGCACCTCAAGCTCGGTGCGGTGTTCTTTCTGCTGGGGTATCACGGCTTCGCATCCTACACCCGCAAACGTCTGGCCCGGGGCGACTATTTTCTCAGCGAACGCGCCTGCCGCATGATCAACGAAGTGCCCACGCTGCTGCTCTTCGCCATCGTGATCGCGGTTATCGTGCGGCCCTGAAATACAGCGGTGAGTCTGGGATTTGCGGTTCGGGGAGGATCAAGGCATCCCTCAAAGCATCACTCAATGCGTCTCCCGGATCCGCTCCTGCTGCAGCATGGTGGTGGCGTTGAGCAGCGTCTCGATTCGCAGGATCTGACCGGACTGCTTGCCGATCCACACGACCGATTCCCGTCCTCTGGCGAACGTGAAGATGACCACGTGGGCCTCCTCGTCCTGCACCACCGTGCTGCCGGTCACCTGGATCTGATACGCGCGCAGTCCGCCATCCACGTCGAACACAGCCAGACGCGCGGCATATCCCTTCGCGAGTGGCAGCGCCCGCACGAGCAGATCCCAGTTCCCCGAATCGAACGCGGGCATGGGCAGGACCGTATCGAACGGCACCGGCGGAGCATCCACCGGTCCCACCGATCCCCGCACACGCCGGCCACTGAAATCGAGGGTGATGCGCCGCATCGGCTGCAGTGAGCGATGCAGACGCGGGGCGAGCGTGTGTGCCTCCGTGACCGATGAATCGATCACCTGCGCGGATCCCCGCTGAATCCGCTGCACCCGGCGCAGCCACACGCCGCTCTCACTGGAATCCCGCTGCATCTCGTTGGTGAGCTGCCCCACCGGCAGTTGCGAGCCTTCGCGAAAAACCGTGAGGGCGTAGCGAACGGTATCGGTCTGCAGATGGCGGCTGTCGAACACACCATCGCCGGGACGAATGGGACGGAGACTGTCCGGGGTGGCCGTCTGACCGGCACCGGACGCAGCGGCAGCGACCTGAGCCTGCATCGTCCCGGGAATGCCCGGCACGAATCCCGCCAGCACCAGCAGCAGCCTGGCACAAGTCGGGGCAACAGCGGGAACCCTGATAGAGCGCATGGCGCAAGCAACCTTTCCGTGACAGATGACGTCGTACGGCACATGATACCACGACTGACTTCGATGGCGCCGGTGCGGCGCTTCTGGCAGGCCCTTGTTCTGACAATGTGCGCTCAGGGGGCCTTGCATGCACAGAGCGCGGACGTGGTCCGCGGCCGTGTGCTCGACGATTCCTCGCGGGTGCTGCCGGGTGCCATCGTCAGCATCACGCGCGGACCGGACCGCCTCGTCCAGCAGGTGGTCACCGACTCCACCGGCCGGTACAGCAGTCGGTTCGATCCCGGCACGGGAGACTATCTGGTGCACGTCTCCATGCCGGGATTCCGCGCTGCCCGCCGTCGTGTGGAGCGTGTGGCCGATGAGCGCGAGCTGGTGGCCGACTTCACGTTGCAACGGGATCTCGCCATGCTCGACGCCGTTCGGGTCACCGCCAACCAGCCCACGCGGGCGCAGGCGCAGGTCGCGACACCATATGCACGCGAAGTGGGCGCAGCGGAACAATGGAGTCAGGGCGCCGAGGGTCGGGTGAGCCCCAACGCCGCCGGCAACCTGAGTGCGATCGCCGCCACCATGCCCGGTGTCACGATGACTCCCTCGGGCCCCTCCATGCTCGGCGCGGACCCATCATCCAACCTCACGACCCTCAATGGCATGGCGATGCCCGGTGGATCGTTGCCGCGGGCCGCACGGGCCGATGTGCGCGTGACCGGCGCGACGTTCGACGCCACGCGGGGCGGCTTTGCCGGCGCGAACATCGACGTGCGATTGGGAGCGGGTGATCGCAATTTCCAGAACCGCAACGCCTATCTCACCCTGAATGCCCCACAACTGCAGATGACCGACGCGGTGGGGCGGTCGCTCGGCCTGCTCAACGGCGGGTTCCGTGCCAGTGTGGGGGCCGATGGTGAAGCCATCCGCCGCGCGCTCACCTACAACATCGCGCTCGATGTGGGACGCACGGCCAGCGACCCCACCACGCTGCTTGGCAGTGATGGCGAAGCGCTGCGTCGTGCCGGTCTCTCGCCCGATTCCGCACGACGTGTGCAGAGCGTGGCGTCGGCTCTCGGCCTGCCGCTGGCCGGCACCGGCGTGCCATCCAGTCGGGTGCAGGACAATCTCACGTTCCTCGGACGTCTGGACGATGTGCGCGACACGCTGCGCACGCTCACACTCACCACCTATGCGGGCCTCAACCGTGAAGGCGCACTCGGATTCGGCCCCCTGAGCGCACCGGGCACCGCAGGCAAACAGACGCAACAGACCATCGGCGCACAACTCCTGCAGAGCCAGTACGTGGGCAAGGGCTATTTCACCCTCATGCAGAACCGCATCGCCGCCAGTCGGGTGCGGGACCAGGTGCATCCCTATCTCGATCTGCCGGGTGCCACCGTGCTCGTGCGGTCCGCCTCCGATGCCGCGGTCAGTGACATCGTGCCGGTTTCGCTTGGCGGCAATCCCTTCATGGCCACCAACGACACACGATGGACGGCGGAAGCGGCCAACGAGATGGTCTGGAATGCCCAGGGACGCAAACATCGCTTCAAGACGTCGGCGTGGATTCGTGGTGATGGACTCACGCAGGAAGGCCGCCCCAATGCGCTGGGACAGTACACGTTCATGTCGCTGGCCGATCTCGCCGCCAATCGTCCGGCGTCGTACAACCGTACGCTGTCGCAACCGGTGCGCGAGGCGAGCGCGTACAACGCGGCACTGGCCTTCTCGCATCAGTGGAATCCCAATCGCTGGTTCAGCACGCTGGCCGGTGCCCGCCTGGAGGGCAATCGCTTCGGCGACACGCCGCCAGAGAATGTCGCGCTGGAACAGGCACTCGGTGTGCGAACGGGTGTGGCGCCAAGCCACCTGCACGTCTCGCCCCGCGTGGGGTTCAGCTACACCTATTCGCGCTCACGCGAGAACGGCAACGGGCAGTTCAACAACGGGTCGGGAAGCTGGTATCGCAACACGATGGGCATCATCCGTGGTGGCATCGGCGAGTTCCGCGATCTCTATCGTCCGGGCATGCTGGCCGACGCCATGGTGAACGCCGGTCTGGCCGGCAGCACGATTGCCCTGTCGTGTGTGGGCAGTGCGGTACCGGTTCCCGACTGGCAGGCGCTCGCCGGCGGTTCGGCTTCGCTGCCGACGTCCTGCACGGATGGTTCGGGTGTGTTGGCCGAACGCGCCCCCGCGGTGTCACTGGTCGATCCCTCGTTCGACGTGCCGCGCAGTTGGCGGGCTTCCCTCGGCTGGGCCGCGGCGCTGAAGGGATTTCTCCTGCGCGTCGACGGCCTGTCGTCGTACGATCTGTCGCAGCCCAGCACGCTCGACGCGAATTTCTCCGGCGCAAGCCGTTTCACGCTGGCGCAGGAAGGTGGCCGGCCCATGTACGTCACACCCTCCAGCATCGATGCGGGGTCGGGTGCGGTGTCGCCGCGTGAATCGCGCATCAGTCCCGAATACGGACGGGTGTCACTGCGCACGAGCGATCTGCGCGGCTACGGTCATCAGCTCACGACCACATTGCAGCCCGAGGTGTTCCGGAGACGCCGCGGGCCTGCTTCCGTGATGTTCTCGGCCTCGTACACCATCCAGCAGGTCCGTCAGCAGTTCCGCGGCAGCGATGGTGGCAACTTCGGTGATCCCCGCGAGCGCGAATGGGCATCGGGTACGAACGACGCGCGTCATGCCTTCGTGTTCCAGGCCAGCACCACCGTGCCCAAGGTGGGGGTGTTCACCATGTTCACGCGATTCCAGTCGGGTACGCCGTTCACCCCCATCGTGCGCAGCGACATCGATGGGGACGGCCGGGCGAACGACCGCGCGTTCGTCCCGAGTCCCACCGCCGATACCGACGCGTCCACGCGCGCGCAGATGCAGGCGCTGCTGGCATCGGCGCCGACCAACATCCGGAGTTGTCTCGAATCGCAGGTCGGGACGGTGGCCGACCGGCAGAGCTGCCGTGGTCCGTGGACGCAGCAGATGAACCTCATGTATCGTCCACCGCTGCCGCGTATCGGGGGCCGGTTCGTCCAGATGAATGTGATGTTCGAAAATCCGCTGGCCGGTCTCGATCAGTTGTTGCACGGCGCGGACGGTCTGCGGGGGTGGGGCACCCAGGCCTCGCCCGATCCGGTGCTGCTCGTGCCGCGTGGGTTCGACGCCGCCAATCAGCGCTTCCGATACGATGTGAACCCGCGCTTCGGTGACACCCGTGCTTTCCGCACACTCTCGCGCGTGCCCTTCCGGGTGGTGATGGATGTGTCCATCGGCCTCTCCACGCCCTACGAGCTGCAGACGCTGCGTCGTGCCATCGAACCCGTGAAGACACGCGACAAGGCGACCAACAAGACCACCTGGTCCCGCCGCGGCGCCGATTCCATTGCGGCGCTGTATCTCGACCGCACGTCCAATCTGCACCGCATCCTGCTGGCCGAGAGCGATTCACTGTTCCTCACCAGGGATCAGATCACGCGATTGCTCACCGCCGACAGCGTCTATTCGGCGCGGGTCCGCGAACTGTACGTGCCACTGGGCCGGTTCCTCGCCGCGCAGCCCGACGGCGCGGCCGGCAAGGCGGCACTCGACAGTGTGCAGGCCACGACAAAGCTCTACTGGCCGATTTTCTGGGAGCAGGTCGACATCGCGCAGGAAATCGTGAACCCCCAGCAACGCGAACTCATGCCGATGTTCAACAACATGATCAGCGTGACCAGGCAGGAGCGGCTGCGGGCACAATGGACGTTCGGTTATCCGGTGCCCCTGGTGCACAACCGGCCGCGGGTGGGCGGACAGCCGGGATCGAACACCATGTCCGTGACGCGATAGCCCGGAGAAAGGGCCAACAGCAAAAAACCTCGCCGCGGATGACGCGGATGGCCCGGAAACAGCACGGATGAAAACGGGGAGCAACGCAGGACTTGCTCATCGGGAGTTGTATCCGTGCTGTTTCCGCCCCATCCGCGTCATCCGCGGCAAGGCAGTCATCTGATCTCCGAACTCAGTACTTGTAGTGATCCGCCTTGTACGGCCCGTTCACGTCCACGCCAATGTACGAGGCCTGGTCCGCGGTCAGCGTCGTCAGCTTCACGCCCAGCTTGTCCAGATGCAGCCGCGCCACCTTCTCGTCGAGGTGCTTGGGCAGCGTGAACACCCGCTTGCCATACTTCTCGGCGTTGGCATGCAACTCGAGCTGCGCCAGCACCTGATTCGTGAACGACGCGCTCATCACGAAGCTCGGATGACCCGTCGCGCAACCCAGGTTCATCAGACGGCCTTCGGCCAGCACGAGAATGGAACGGCCGCTCGGCAGCTGGAACTCGTCGTACTGCGGCTTGATGTTCACGCGCTTCATGCCTTCGACCTTCTTGAGACCGGCCATGTCGATCTCGTTGTCGAAGTGCCCGATGTTGGACACGATGGCCTTGTCCTTCATCCGGCTCATGTGCTCGACGGTGATGACGTTCTTGTTGCCCGTCGCTGACACGAAGACGTCCGCCTGCTCGACGATGTCGTCCAGCGTCGTCACCTGATAGCCCTCGAGCGCCGCCTGCAGCGCGCAGATGGGATCGATCTCGGTGATCACCACACGCGCGCCCTGCCCCTTGAGGGCCTGCGCGCAGCCCTTGCCCACGTCGCCGTAGCCGAGCACCACGACGATCTTGCCCGCGAGCATGACGTCGGTCGCACGATTGAGACCGTCCACCACCGAGTGCCGGCAACCGTACAGGTTGTCGAACTTCGACTTCGTCACGGCATCGTTGACGTTGATGGCCGGGAACGCGAGGGTGCCCGCCTTCTCCATCTCGTACAGCCGGTGCACACCCGTGGTGGTCTCTTCCGACACGCCGCGAATGCCGGCCAGCACCTTCGTCCAGCGCCCCGGATTCCGCTGCTGTTCGGTGCGCAGCAGATCGAGAATCACGCCCCACTCTTCCGGTTCGTTGTCGCTGTCGAACGACGGCACCGTGCCGCTCTTCTCGTACTCGGCGCCGCGGTGCACCAGCAGCGTGGCATCACCACCGTCGTCGAGCAGTAGATTCGGGCCCGTGCCATCGGGCCACATCAGCGCCTGCTCCGTGCACCACCAGTACTCCTCGAGCGTCTCCCCCTTCCACGCGAACACCGGCGTGCCCTGCGGCTTTTCGGTGGTGCCGTTCGGACCCACGGCCACCGCGGCAGCGGCGTGATCCTGCGTGGAGAAGATGTTGCACGACACCCACCGCACATCGGCGCCGAGCGCCACCAGCGTTTCGATGAGCACGGCCGTCTGCACCGTCATATGCAGCGAACCCATGATCTTCGCGCCTTTCAGCGGCGACTTGCCCGCATACTCCGCACGCAGCGCCATCAGTCCCGGCATCTCCTGCTCGGCCAGACGGATTTCCTTGCGTCCCCATTCGGCCAGCGAAAGGTCGCGCACGGCGAAGGTGGGGCGATCGAGCGACGTCACCAACGCGACGCCGTGTTCAGTCATGACGGAAGTGGCCATGGCCAGTATCCTGGTATCTGTGAAGTTGAAGAGAGAATGAAGCGGGGAGAACAGTCAGGACGTCACGTTCGGGACATCGGCATCAATATCAGCATCGGGACATCGGCATCAGGCCATCACCAGCGCCGGTGCGGGCATCATGATGGCCGTGCACGTGAAGAGAGCGGGGCCGGTGGCCGCGGGATCCACGGGCAGCGGCGCATACCGCACCGAAACGAAGCCCGTGTCTTCCAGCCAGGTGGTCAGCGTCTCCGCGGCAAAGCCGAGCCACACATGACCCATGGTCTCGTGATAGCGCTCGTGGGTGTGCGGACGCATGTCCACCAGCAGCAGGCGTCCACCGGGGCGCAGCACCCGATGCACTTCGCGGAACGCGCGCACCGGATCGGCCACGTGATGCAGCACGAGCATCATCACGGCGACATCCAGCACATGGTCGCCCAGCGGCAGCGCTTCGAGCGTGCCCTCGGCGACATCGACATTGTCGAATGTGGCCACGCGTCCCGCCGCGGTGGCCAGCATCGCCGGTGACGCATCGACGGCGTACACCTTCGAGACATGCGGCGCGAGGGCCGCGCTGAGCGTGCCCGTACCGCAACCCAGATCTCCCACCACGAGCGACGGGTCGAGCAACGCCAGCGAGGCCAGCAGATCGGCACGCACACCAAAAAGTTCGGCCCTGAGCGCATCCCATTCGGCGCTGGCCGTGGCGAAGAACGTCTGCGTGACGGTGCGTCTCGCGGCGAGCACGGCGTCCACCCGCGCCGCGTCCTGCAACGCCGCCGGTGTGGCCGCAAAGGCGTCGCGCACGAGCCCCCACAGGGCCAGCATGCCGGCGTCGAGCTGCGGCTGGCGACGATACCACCGGCTCGCTCCCTCGGCGCGCGACGCAATCCACCCCTGGTCGGCCAGGATGCGCAGATGCCGGCTGACCGTGCTCTGCGGCAACTGCAGCGCCGACGCCAGTTCGCCCACGGTGAGCTCGTGCCGATCGAGCGCGGCCAGCAACCGGCTGCGGGTCGGGTCAGCAAGCTCGGCCATACGATCATGAATGGGCAGGCGCGGCGTGGTCATTCTTCAATATATCCGACCATCCGGATGAAAGGATAGTCTGCAAAACCCGAAGGGCTTTCCCCTCTCGCGCCGGCCGGGTCCCACAGTACGTTGCCGGTATGCTCGACTTGCCTCTTGCCTTCGATCTGCTCGTGGCGACCCTCGTGGGGCTGGCCGTCGGCGTCGAGCGGGAGTGGTCGGGGCACACTCAGGGGCCTGACGGTCGGTTCGGGGGTGCGCGCACGTTCGCCCTGCTCGGTGCGATCGGCGGGTTCGCAGGGTGGTTCCTGCGACTCGATCAGCACATCGTGGGGGCGTTCGGCGGGGTGGCGGCGGGTTCGCTGCTCATCGCCGGCGCGCTGGCGTTCGTGGTGGCGGCCTACGTGACCGCCATGCGACGTCCGGGCACGTCCACCGACAGCACCACCGAGGTCGTGGCCCTGCTGGTCGTGGCGCTCGGTGTCACCTCGGGGCTGGGTTTCCGGACCGCCGCCAGTGCCGCGGCTGCGGTGGTCGTGTTGCTGCTGGCCGAGAAATCGCAGCTCCAGCAGGCCCTGACGCGGGTGGCTCCCCATGAAATGCGCGCCGCGCTGCAGTTCGCGGTGCTCGCCCTGGTCATCCTGCCACTCATTCCCGGCGGCGCATTCGGTCCATACGACGCGTTCCAGCCCCGTCAGCTCTGGATCGTCGTCCTGATTTTTTCCGCGCTCAACTTCGCGGGCTACGTGGCGCGCCGGGTGATCGGCGAGACGCGAGGGTTGGCCGTGACGGGATTGCTCGGTGGACTGGTCTCGTCGACCGCGGTGACGCTGACGTTCAGCCGGCGCAGCCGCGATGACGCCGGTGAAACGCTGGCCCTTCCGCTCGCCCTCGGTGTGGTGGCGGCGTGCACGGTGCTGGTGCCGCGGGTGCTGATCATTTCCACCATGCTGCAGCCGGCCGTGGGCGTCGCGGCCACCCTCATACTCGGCCCGGCCCTGCTCACCGGCCTGATCCTGATCGGCTTCGTGCTCTGGCGGGAACGCGGCACCCGGGGGCGGTCGCAAGTGGGTCAGGCAGGGGTGGCGGCCGGCCTCGGGGAGAATCCGCTGGGGTTGTGGTCCTCCCTGCAGATGGCCGTGGCGTTTCAGCTCGTGCTGTTCGTGGTGGCCTGGGTGCAACGCGCAGCGGGGGAAACCGGCGTGCTCGCGTCGGCCACGCTGCTCGGACTCACCGATGTCGACGCGTTGACGGTGTCCATGGCACGCTACGGCGCCGACGACGCGCATGTGCGCATCGCTGCCGCGGCGATGGGCATCGGCGTATTGTCGAATACCATGCTCAAACTCGCGCTCGTGCTCATACTCGGGGCTCCGCGGTATCGGCGGCGTGCCGCTGCTGGTCGGGCGGCGTGGGCCGCCGCGGCCGGCTTCGGTGTCGCGCTCGGATGGCCGTGACGGTTCCCCTGCCGGACGCCGGCGGCCCGGGCGCGCGGGTGCATCGTCGCATCACGGCGCTCGGCGGTGTGACGCGGCGACTCGTCGAGCCGGTGGGTACCGGCGCACGTTTCGTCCTGGACACCATCCGCGCGATGAAGGACACGGCGCAGTGGGTGCCGGAGTTCTCCACGCATGCACGCACGCTGGGTGTGGAATCGTTGCCCATCGGCATGTTCATCGCGCTGTTCACCGGCATCGTGCTGGCCCTGCTGGCGAGTTACAGCGTGGGCGATCTGGTGCCACCCTACTTCGTGGGCACGCTGGTACAGAAGACCGTGGTGCTCGAACTCGCGCCGGTGCTCACCGGGCTGGCGCTCGCCGGGCGCGTGGGCGCCAACATCGCGGCGGAACTCGGGACGATGCGGGTGACCGAACAGATCGACGCCCTCGAAACACTGACGTTCGACCCGATGAGTCACCTCGTGGTGCCGCGGGTGCTCGCGTCGGCCGCGATGTTTCCCATCGTCGTGGGCACGGCGATGCTCGTCGGGGTACTCTCAGGGTGGGTCGCATCGCTCGCGCTGCTGGACATCACGACGCCCCAGTTCGTGAAAGGGGTGCGGCTCTTCTTCCAGACGTTCGATGTGCGCTACGGCCTCGTGAAGTCGGCGAGTTTCGGCGCGGCGGTGGCACTGATCGGATGCCGGGCGGGTCTCGACACGCAGGGTGGTGCCCAGGGCGTCGGACGCGGAGCCACCCGTGCGGTCGTCATCTCGGCCGTCATGATTCTGGTGCTCGATGCCTTCTGGGCACTCGTCTGGTTGACGGGGCGCACCCTGCGGTGATCGTGGTATTCATCGTTCGTCATCATTCGTCATCATTCGTTATCGCTTGTCATCGTTCGCTGATCGCCTGCTGATCGTTTGCTGATCGTTTTCCCCGGGTCTTCCATGCGTCTTCGTCTCCTGCTCTCATGACCACCACCCGACGGACCAGTGACTTCGTGGTCGGTCTCACCGTGCTCGTGGTGACGGTGCTGCTGGTGGCGGCCGTGCTGTGGGTGAAGCAGGCCGACCTCGGCAACCGCAAGCAGCAACTGGTGGTCCGCAGTCGTGAAGTGGGCGGGGTGGCCCTCGGCAACCCGGTCGTGATTCGTGGCGTGCGGTCGGGACGCGTGGAATCGGTCGCGTTGGGAGCGCCGGGCTGGGTGGTGATCACGCTCGGTCTCGACCGCGATGTGCAGCTCCCGCCCGATCCGGTGGTACTGCTCGCGGCCTCCAGTCTTTTCGGCGAATGGCAGGCGACGATCACCACCGCGGCCGGTGTGCCGCCCGATCGTGAGTTGCGCGCGGCCATCGCCGAGGCGCGCACGACGGGCGATACGCTGGCGGGCGCGGTGATGCCCGACATCGCACAACTCACCACGGTGGCGGGACGGCTGGCGGGGGACGTGGCCAAAGTTGCCGACCGGGTGCAGGTGGCGTTCGACGACGCGGCGGCGAAAGAACTGCGGGAATCGATCCGCAACTTCGCGCATCTCTCGACGGTGCTCGCGCGCACGATCGACATCCAGTCGAAGAATCTCGATCAGATCAGTGGCGACGTGCACGTCGGTCTCACGCGCATCAACGCCGCGGCCGATCGTCTCAACACGTTCTCCACGCGCATGGATTCGGCCACGAGCCGCGGCGAATTGCAGCAGATCGTCACTCATTCGCAGCAGGCCGCCCGGGAATTGCTCACGGCCACCACCAACCTGCGCGACATGACGGTGAAGCTCGATCGCACCGAAGCGCATCTGTCCACCGTGATCGCCCGTGCCGATTCCGTCTTCACCAAGGCCAACGGCACGACCGGCACGCTGGGCCTCATGATGAACGATCCGGGCCTGTACCGTCAGAGCGATTCGCTCGTGCGGGAACTGCGTGTGCTCGTGGAGGACGTCAAGAAGAACCCGCGTCGGTACATCAACATCCGCATCTTCTGACGCGGGACGGCGACGGCTGGCGGCCGGTACAGCGGCGTCAAGCGGCCGGTATTGGGTGATTCACTGGCCATGAGCGGCCGCCTGCGGCGGCGATACCTGCAGGATGAACTGCTGGATACCTGCAGGATATTTCCGTGAGTGGGACAGGCGATGTCGCGTTTCGGGCAGATAGGGGTTTAGGGATTGAACAACGGTGTGGCGCACACACGCCTGCGGGCGCCCGGCCAGCAGCCTGTGGCGCACACGATCCCATCGGCCGCCAGTGCTCAGACCTCTGATTTCGTTGTTGTCTGATTTCTCATCATTCTATCTCCATCTCAGTTCTGACCTGCTGATCTCTCACCTCTGACCCCGTCTGACAGTCTGCCTTCAGATGTCCGAGGCCGCGCCCCGGCTCTGGGGTACCGCCAGCACTCCACATCGCGCCGTCCGCAGCACGCGCGTGGCTACCGATCCGACCACCAGGCGTTCGAACAGGCTGTGGCGCTGCGTGCCCACGGCGACGAGATCGGCATGGGCCTGCTGCGCGAAGGCGATCAGGGCGGGGGCGGGATCGCCACGTACGGTGACGGTCTCCACGATGATGTCCTCGCGGGCATCGAGCGCCTGCCGCACCTGATCGAACAACGGCGGCAGGGTGCGTCCGTACTCGGCGTCCCAGGTCTGCCAGTCGGACGATGGATGCTCGAAGCGCGGCCGCACATGCACCAGGGTCAGACGTCCGCCGCCTGCGAGCATCTGCATGGCCATGCGGGCCGCCTGCACGCTGGCGGCACTGAAATCGAGGCCGACCACGGCATGCTGGGGCGTGACCGGAAAGTTCGTTCCCACCGCCAGCACTGGCACGCGCGATTCCCGCAACGTGGCCAGCGTCGTTTCGGTGCCGAACAGCCGGTCGAGTGGATTGTGCCGGCCGATTCCCATGACGATCAGCGACGCGTCCCGCAGGGCGGCTTCGCTGGCGAGCGTGCGGGCGGGGGATCCGGTGAGCACGGTGATCGGCCAGGTCGGATCTCCGGTATCCGCAATCGACACCGAGCGGCGGAGATCGGCCTGCATGGTCGACCGTCGCGCCTCGTCGAGCTCGGCGGGAATGGGCAGCACATCCATGCCGCCGGCCACACCGGTGATCGGCTCGCAGACACCCAGAATTTCGATGGACGTGCCGAACGTCGATGCGGCCAGCCGTGCCGCGCCGAAGAGCGCGTCGTGCGAAACGGCCGTCCCGTCGCTGGCCACCAACACCGGTCCCGGCCGCACGACGGCTGGGGCCTCGTGAAGGGCCGGCAGAGGATCGACTGGCGCAGACATGGGCGAATGGTCGCATGCCCTGTCCCCTGCCTCCATCGGGGAGTCCTGTTCGCCCCGTCAGGGAATCCCGCACATGGACATGCGCAGCGGGGTGTCTGACGCCTGGTGCAATCGACCTCATACCGAGGTCCGATATCCGGCGCTTTGCTAGAGGGCCCAGCGCAGCCCGCGGGCGATGCGATCGAGTAGGCGGTGGGTCAGCGTCCGACGGCGCCACAGCTCCGGCGTGATCTCGGTGCTGCCTTCGAGATCGTCCAGAAAACTCGCATCGAGTTCCCGTGCGAAGGTGTCGTCGAAGATGAGCACATTGCATTCGGCATTCAGCCAGAACGAGCGGAAATCGAGATTGGACGATCCCACCAGGCCCACGTGACTGTCCACGACCAGCGTCTTGGCGTGCAGCATGGCCCGGTCGTACTCGAAGATGCGCACGCCGGTGGACAGCAGTTTGTGATAGGCCCCGTGGGCCGCGTGGCGGACCAGCGGCACATCGGTCCGCACACCGGGCAGCAACAACCGCACGTCCACGCCACGCCGGGCGGCGGCGCCCAGCAACTCCAGCGCCCGCGTGGGGGGCGCGAAATACGGTGTGGTGATCCACAGGCGCTGACGGGCGGCCCCCGTCAGCGCGGAGAGCACCGTGAGCATCTCCCGCTGCCCGCGGCCCGGCCGGGGATCCATCACGATGACCGCGGGCGCGTCGGCGGTCACCGGTGGCGCGTCGCGGCGCACCCGACGTCCGCGCACCCGATCGCGATGATGACCGCGCTGCAGTTGCCAGCGGGATTGCCAGGCGCGGGGAGTCATCGTTCCCCGCCACCCGCGCGGAGGCTGCACGACGCCATCGGCCCAGCTCACGTACTCGAGTCCCGGCAGATCCGGTCCTCCGGCCCGGTCCCATCCTTCGGCAAACACCGCGGCCAGTTCCCGCACCACGGTGCCGCGCAGGGCGATGAATGTGTCGCGCCACGCGTCACGCCATCCTTCGCGATCCACGTGCCGGCGCCGCACCACGCTGGACCCGTACTCCTCGCCGATGTTCATGCCGCCCGTGAATCCCAGTCGACGATCCACGACGAGCAGCTTGCGGTGATCGCGCCGCAACGCTTCCAGGGGATGCAGCCACACGCGATGAAAGAGACGCACCTGCGCGCCTCCCTGCTCGAGTGACCGCCAGAACCCATCGGCGGTGGACATCGAGCCCACCGCATCGGCCAGCACGCACACCCGGAGACCCCGGCCGGCGGCGGCGATCAGCGCCTGGCGCACCGATTCCCCCAGCTGATCGTCGCGCAGGATGTACGTCTCCAGCAGCACTTCCTCCCGCGCGGATTCGATGGCATCGCGCATGCGCGCAAAAGCCTCTTCTCCATCGGGCAGCAGCGTCACGCTCGGACACAGATGCAGCGGTCCGCCGTCGATGCGCTGCACGAGCTCGCGAAAGCGCGGATCGCGGACGCCCCGTTCCATGCGACGGGCCACGCCCCAGGCGCGCCAGGCACGCAGCTCGCGCGGGATGATCGCATCCCGCACGCGGCGGTCGGACACTCAGCGGATCCGCTTGAGGATCATGCCCTTCGGCAACGACGTGGCGGCCTCGATGCCGTTGGCGATGTACACCGCCTCCGCCGACACCGTGCTGGGATACCGCTGCACGAACTGGGCGCCGGTCATGGCCTGATCGAGCGTCACGAGCTGCACACGGGCCGGCTGCTTGTTGAGCGCCGTGGCGTCGGTGAGCGCGCGGAAGGAACGCAAGGTCGCGTCCACTTCCGCGGCGCGCGCCGCCGGGGCGTTGGCGACCATCAGACCGAGCAGCATGTACGTCTGTCCGTTGTGCGCGACCGTGAGCGCGCGGCCCTGCAACGCGCCCTGCTGCGTGGTGGCGTCGAACGTGGCCGCGGCCGCAGTGAGTCCATTCACCGTGGTCTGTCCCGACTGCCGCACCGTGATGCCCTGCTGCTGCAGAAACGTCTGCAGGGCCTGCGCCGGGGTGCCGCTGGCGGGCAGCAACTGCAACTGCGCGCTGTTGTCCGCGCTCACCCCCACCACCGCTTCGGGCTGATTCGCGAACTTCCACCCCGTGGGGAAATCGAACTGGAAGCGCAGATCGGGGTGCAGGAAGCGCGTGCCTTCGAAATATCCGTGACGCGGGTTCTCGCCGAACACCATGCCGTCGAGCAATCGCAGATAGCTGTCGCGATTCACCTTGGTACCGATGAGCGCACCGGGGGCGAGTTCGGCCGCACGCGCCTCGGCCCGCACGGCCCGATTGCCGGGATCGGGGTGTGTGCTCTGCCACTCCGGGACGCGGCCGCCGCTGCCGCTGAGTCGTCCCAGGGTTTCGAACACCTTGGGCGCTTCCCGCACGTCGAATCCCTGGGCCAGGGAGTAGCGGAAGCCCAGCGCATCCGCCTGCAGTTCGTCGTCGCGGCCGAACTTGAGAAAGAGCAGCGACGCGCCGCCGCCGATCAGATCGCCGTACTTCGCCACCGTCGACGAAAAGATGCTCGCGCCCACCAGACCGATCTGCGCGAGCTGCTGCTGACTCATGGCCACCACCGAGTGTTTGGCGGTCACATGGCCGATCTCGTGCCCGATCACCTCCGCCAGCTCCGATTCGCTGTTGAGGTTGGTGAGCAGGCCACGCGTCACGAAGATGAAGCCGCCGGGATACGCAAACGCGTTCACCGCCGCGTCGTCGAGCACATGGAATTCCCAGGGAAGATTGGGACGCTCCGACTTGGCGGCCATGGCCGAGCCGAGGCGACGCACCATCGCCTGCACTTCGGTCTGCGGCACTTCGCCGACACGCTTGAGATCCGCCGCCGAGGCTTCCCGTCCCATCTGGATCTCCTGCGCCTCGGAGATGAGGGACAGCTCCCGACGGCCGGTGACCGGATTGGTGGCGCATCCGCTCAGGCCGATCACGACCGAAAGCAGCAACGCCACCGGCGCTGCCACGGGCGCCGCCGAGGTGACAGCCATCACGTGTCTGGTACGATAGGTCATAAGGGCTCCCCGGGCGACAGTGTGTATCACGCTTTCGTGACCCACAAACCATCGCGTCAAATGCGTGTGTCGCTTGATTCTACTCTACGCAGGCCGCACATTCGCCACTTACGCAAGTAGCCGTTCCACGCCGATACATGCCTCGACAGTGACGCATCCCACGGATGCGCGCCAGTCACGGGCCGGCTCCGTCCCTCACCGTGTCCTCAATGTTCATGCGCCCCCTGCGCATGCACCCCGGCGCCCTGCGCTCGGCGTGCATACCCGTTGCCTCGCTGTCCGTGTGGCTGCTCGCCGCCTGCGGCTCCGGCCCCACCCCCGCTCCCCGTCCCGCCGCTGGCGATTCGCGGGCCATGGCCAGTGAACAGAGCCGCGGCCTCGCGGCCCAGGGCACGGTTGGCGTGCCTCCGTTCGCGGCAAACGGGAACGACACCACCCTCACGCCGCTCGCCTTCGCACTCGCCGAGCTCGTCTCCACCGACCTGTCCCGCAGCGGACAGGTGCGGATCGTCGAGCGGGCGCGCCTGGGTGAAGTGCTCCGGGAGCTCGATCTGGCGGCCACCGGCCGCGTGGATTCGGCCACCGCGCCGCGGGTCGGGCATCTCGTGAGCGCCCAGCGCCTGGTATTCGGCTCCGTGGAATCGCTCACGGACGGCCGCACGCTCCGCCTCGGCGCCCGTATCGGCGACGTGGAACGGGCGACGGTGTCCAACGCGGTCGACGCCCGGGCCCCCCTGGCCGAGATCCTGGCCGCCGAAAAGGCGCTGGTGTTCCGGCTGTTCGAATCGCTGGGGGTCACGCTCACGCCGGCCGAGCGCGCAGCCATCGAAGCCCAGCCCACGAAGAACATCGGCGCGCTGCTGGCCTACGGGCGCGGCGTCCAGCGCTACTACCAGGGCGACTACCGGGGCGCCGCCGCGGAATTCAGCCGCGCCGCGCGTCTCGATCCGAGCTTCCGTGAGGCTCGCGCCATGCAGCAGCATGTCCGCTCCTATGGCGCCATGGGCACGGGCACGCCGGTCGCCATTCCGGGCATCCGGCCGCTCGACGGGGCCATTTCCAGCACCATCGACCGTCTGAACCGCCCGCTCGACCTCATCACCAACGTCTCGCGCACCGTCAGCTCCGCGCTCGATCCGACTTTCCCGGCATCGCAGGCGACCGTCATCATCACGATCACCCGTCCATGACCTCCATGCCTTCTCTCGCCACCGGGACCCGTTCACAGACGTGCCCGGAGACGCGGCCCCGGATGCGGTCACGGCGACGCACCGTCTCCCCCCTGGTGATGCCCGGGCTGGCCGCCGCGCTGACCCTTTCGCTTCCGTCCATCGCCACCGCGCAGGACCGGCTCATCGGCACCGGCGTGCTGGCGGTCGGCGGCACCGTCGATGCCATCCGTTTTGGCGGCGTGGGCTTCCAGCAGCCCGGCACCATGGGACGGGACTCGACTCGGCTCAAGCAGATCGAACAGTTCTCGGTGCCCGTTTCGCTCGCCCTGCCTCTCGGAACGGCCTGGACGGTGGACGTGCAGTCCGCGTTCACGTATCAGCGCCTGACCTACGCGCCCAAGCTGGGCGCCGGAGACACGGAGCAGACCTCCACGTTGTACGGCCCCACCGACGTGCGCATCCGCGCCACGGGACGGTTGTTCAATGATGCACTGGTCCTCACCGGCGGGGTGAACGCGCCCACCGGCCAGACCGAACTGGAAGCCAGCGCCCTCACGGTGCTGCGGGCCACGGCGGCACCGGCGCTGGGTCTCGGCGCGGCGCCCGTGGGTGCCGGCCCGAGTGGAACGGCCGGCCTCGTGCTCGCCAAGCAGGTGCTCGGCTGGGCCGTCGCGATCGGCGGATCGTACGAGATGCGCGGCAAGTACCAGCCCATCGCGGCCATCGCCGCCGGCGCCCCGTCCACCGACTTCCAGCCCGGCAACGTCATTCGCGGATCGGTGGGCCTCGACCGGCTGATCGGCGGCCATCGCTTCAGTGTCACCGGCGCGGTCGATCTCTACGACGATGACGAGCTGCGCAATCCGGCGCTGCCCGCATCGGCTCCCGCCGTCTCCACGATCCGCCTCGGCCCCATCTTCACCACCGACGCGCAGATCCAGTTCGCGGTGCCGCGCCTCCGGGAGTTCGTCCTCTGGGGCGTGAACCGGTTCCGCACCCGCTACGAACGCGATGGCGTGGAAGTCGCGGGCACCAGCGGCAACTACTTCGACGGCGGTCTGCGCACCAGCATCCCGATCTCCGCCACCACCGACATCCTCTTCACGGGTGACGGGCGGGTGCACACCGGTCTCGCGATCAATCAGGGTCTGGCCACGTCGGGCGTGATCAGCGGCGGCGGCACCATCGGCCTCGTCAAGCGGGCCGGTGCTCTCACGTTCCAGCCCTACCTGCGCGGTCAGGGCGGCCAACTGCGCCCCCGCATCGTCGGCACCGCTCCCCGCACGGCCTTTTACGGCGCCTCGGCGGGTCTCGTCATCGTGACTCGCTTCTAATCGCCCATGTCGATCATGCCTACCATGTTTTCGAGCGCGCCGCTTCGCGCCCTTCGCCATGCCGGGGACCGCATGCGCCGCGCGACCCGCTCGCTCGCCGTGTCGGCCCTCGCGGCCACCTCGCTGCTCGGCGCCTGCGCCGACAACGGCGTCGGTCCTTCGGGGCAGTCCGCCCAGCTCGTCCTCTCTGCGTCGTTCCAGACGACCGCCGGCTCCAACGAGGAAGTGCGGATCGCCACCAGCTACCTCCTGCAGAACGGCGGCTACAGTCCGTTGTCCACGCAGTCGATCCGGCTCACGGGCACGGCCCAGGCCGTGCCGGTCGGTGTGGATCTGGCCAGCTGTCTCGCCAACGGACAGCGCGGCGCGCTGCCCGGGACCTCCATCGGCGCCGACGAGTGCGTCGTGCTCATCGAGATCCAGTTGCTCATCGATGGGCTGCCCGTCGACCGTCAGTATGTCGGACCGCTGTCGCTGCGCCCCGGCGTGACGACCACGGTGCCCAGCACGATCCAGCTCAACGACGTGGCCGAGGTGCGGATCAGCGCCCCCGCGGAGAACGTCGTCGGGACCGGCCAGCCGCTGCGGCTGGAACTCGCGCGTCCGATGACGCTCAGCACGTTGGTTCTCGACCGCCAGCAGCGTCCGGTCACCGGTCGCGCCGCGACGTGGACGAGCAGCAATCCCAACGTGGCCTCGGTCAGCGCCGCGGGTGTCGTGACGGGTGTGGCGGTGGGCTCCACCCGGATCACCGCCGACGTGGGCGGCCGTATGAACTTCGTCGACGTGCGGGTCGTGCCGCCGCCGGCCGCACTCACGGTGGTCTCGGCCGGACAGAGCGGCACGGGCACGCTGACGTCGTCGCCGGCAGGTATCAGCTGCGTCATCAACGGCACGGGCGCGGCGGGCACCTGCGCGTACACCTTCCCCGGTGACGTGGACGTCGTCCTCACGGCCACGCCGGCCTCCGGTTCCGAGCTCATCGGCTGGTCGGGTGACTGCTCCGGTACGCAGGGCGCCGCCTGTACGGTGAGCATGAACCAGGCGCGCAACGTCGGCGTGGTGTTCCGCGCCCTCCGCACGCTCAACATCAGCGCGGCGGGCACGGGCTTTGGTACCGTCAATTCCGATCTGGGCGGCATCACCTGCTACGCCGCGCAGGGCGGCGTCAGCGGCACCTGCTCCAATGTCTTCTACGAAGGCACGGTGGTGACGCTCCAGGCGATTCCGAGCGGCCAGAGCACCTTCGGCGGCTGGACAGGCGATTGCGCCGGCGTCAACGCGCCCGTCTGTCAGCTCACGATGAACGCCGCACGTTCGGTCACGGCGCGTTTCGACGCCCCGGTGCCGATCTCGATCGCGGGCATCGGTCAGGGGTCCGGCACGGTCTCGTCCTCGCCGATCGGCATTGCCTGCACGCTGAACGGCGCGGCCGGTCTGGGTGCCTGCTCGGCCCTCTTCACCGAAGGCTCGACGATCACCCTCACGGCCACGGCCGCCAACCGCAACAGCTTCCGCGGCTGGAGCGGCTGCACGACCACGTCGGGTGCCACCTGCACGGTGCAGGTGACCAGCCCGGGCAAGGCGATCTCGGTGCAGTTCGATCCGCCGGCGGTGCTGACGGTCGTGCCGAGCGGCACGGGTGACGGCCAGGTGTTCGGCGGGACGGCCATTTCCTGCGCCCGCAGCAACGGTCAGACCTCGGGCACCTGCTCCAACACGCTGGCCAACGGGTCGAGCATCACCCTCACCGCCATCCCCGATTCGTACAGCACGTTCACCGGCTGGACGGGCGCCTGCTCCGGCAACGGGGCCTGTACGCTGACGATGGACCAGGCCAAGACGGTGGGCGCGGTGTTCACCCGCCGCCAGGTCGCGCTGACGCTCTCGCTCCAGGGCCCGGGCTTCGGCAGTGTCCGCGTGAACGACAACTACACCTGCACGTTGCAGGAAGGGGAGAGCGAGAAGGAGTGCCAGACGTTCGTCGACCTGAACCGCATGGTCACGCTCACGGCCCTGCCGGGAACGGAGCAGACCTTCGGCGCGTTCAGCGGCGCCTGTCTCTCGAGCTCGCAGTCGTGCACCTTCACCGCCAACAGTCCGGCGGTGGTGACCGCCACCTTCGGTACGCCGACCGTCACCCTCAACGTGACCGCGCCCAGTAACGCCACCGGGGCCGGTATGGTGTCCGCGTCGGGGATGGAGATCGACTGCTCGCTGGTGGGCGCCTCGTCGCCCGCACCGCAGGATTGCAAGGCGACAGCGTCGGTCGAGGATCTGCAGGGCACCCTGACGCTCCACGCCACACCGGACGGTGCGTCGACGTTCGGCGGATGGGGCGGCGCCTGTGCCTCGGCCGGCACCTCGCCCACCTGTGTCCTGACCAGCATCGAGGGCAACATCGAGGTCACCGCCTGGTTCGTGGCGGTGCCCACGGTGCAGGTCTCGGTCACACTCAACGGCCTGGGCATGGGCTCGTTGACCGCCTCCGGCAGTTCGTGGACCCGCACCTGCGAACGCTCCAGCGGTGGCAACGATCCCACCCACTGCACCTGGTTGATTCCGATCAACCAGTCGTTCGATATCTACGTGAGCGACGGGTATGGTTACTTCACCAGCACCTCGGGCCAGTTGTGCTACAACGTCAGCAGTTCCTGCTCCTATCCCTCGGGGATCAGCAGCGGCAATTCCGTCTCGGCGTGGTTCGACCCCTACTCACCGATCCGGCAGAAGAAGTGATCCGCCGGGTCGGATAGTGTTGGCGTAGTCACGACGAAGGGGCGCGATCCGAGTGGATCGCGCCCCTTTTTCATGCGGGGGCTTTCATGAGTGTCCTACCGCGCGTGTGCGGCGCGCCGGCGAGCGTCCGTGACCGGCGCCGTTGCTTGGTGCCGTTACTTGGTGCCGCTCTCCAACGACGCCAGCAACGTCTTCGCGCGCTGATTGTCGGGGTTGGCCTGGATCGATTCCTTGTACAGCGCCACCGCCTGCGTGTTGTTCTTCCGGTCCTGCTGCTCGAGCGCGCGACTGAGCAGCATCATCGACTTGAGCTGGTTCGGACCCTTCGCGCCCACGGCCTTGCCTTCCTCGAAGCCGCGCTGCACCGAGGGCAGTTTGAGGCCGGCATTCAGCTTGGTGCCCAACTGCCCGAGCAACTCGAGCATCCGGTCCGCCTTGCCGGTGACCGAGGTCGCGTACTCCAGTTCCGACGTCTCGGTGTTGATGGCCCGCACATCCATGCGCATGGTGTTCTTCGGATCGATCACGAAGCTGCCCATGAGCATGTGCAGCGCGCCGAGCGTCTTGCCGATCTTCGCCGCCGTCTCCTTCTCCACCCGGCCGCTGGCGCCGAGGTTCTGCTCCTCGAGTAGCGCCTGCAGGCGATCGCGCTCCACGACCCGGATGTTCTCGTTGCCCGAGAGCTCCGTGATGAGCATCTCCGCCAGTCCCTTGCTCAGCGGCGCGTATTCGGCGTTGTTGCCGATCGCCCCGTTCGTGAAGTACATGACGGCCACGGTGGGCTTGCCGGACGCGCCCTGGGCGCCGGCGGTTCCGGGAGCGGCAACGGCAGCCAGGGCGAGGGGACCGGCGAAGGCGGCCGCCAGGGTTCCAGCCCCCGTGAGCGTCACGGCCAGGGCCCGGCGGGTGCGGCGAACGAGCGAAGCGGCAGACATGCGGGTATTCTCCCAAGGATAAGTTTCGGGGAGAACATACCGCCGAACCCTGCATTCGTTCAGTGCCACCACCGGTCTGCCGGTGTCACGCCCCTGGCGAGACCTGTGGCACAACCCGTTTCCGCCGTTCTTCCGTCCCGCTGGGGCTGCCATGGCCCGCGGGTTCTTCGCTTCGAGCCGATGCCCAAAGTCTGTCCCGTCTGCGGCACCAATTACGCCGATACGAACATCTTCTGCCCGGCAGATGGGTCGACGTTGCGGGCTGCCGATGCCGATGGCGATCTGATCGGTTCCGTCGTCGCCGATCGGTATCTTGTCACCGATCTGCTCGGTGAAGGTGGCATGGGCAAGGTCTACCTCGCGCGGCATGTGCGTCTGCCATTGCAGGCCGCCATCAAAGTGTTGCGCCCCGAGCTGCTCAAAGACCCCGCCTCGGTGGCGCGCTTCAATCGCGAAGCCGCGAACGCCAGCAGCATCGAACACGAACGTGTGGCGCGCGTGTTCGATTTCGGCGAGACGTCGGAAGGGCTGGTGTATCTGGCGATGGAGTACGTGAACGGCTCCACGCTCAAGAGTGTGCTCACGAAGGACGGACCACTCAGTGCGCAGCGCACCGCCGTCATCGTGCGGCAGGTGGCCGACGGCCTCGATGCCGCGCATCGCATGGGGATCGTGCATCGCGATCTCAAGCCCGACAACATTCTCGTCCAGCAGGACGACGAGGGTGTCGACAAGTGCAAAGTGGTGGACTTCGGTATCGCCAAGGCCGTGGGCAGCAACGAGAAGGAATCGGGGCTGACACGCACGGGCTTCGTGGTGGGCACGCCGGAATTCATGAGTCCCGAACAGCTCCTGGGCAGTCAGGTCGATCACCGCAGCGATGTGTATGCGCTCGCGCTGGTGGCGTATCAGTGTCTGACGCTCGATCTGCCGTTCGACGGCAACACACCGGATCGCGGCATGACGGCACGTCTGGTGGCCGAACCGCGCACGTTGAGTGTGGTGCGCCCCGACATGCAGTGGCCCGCCGGGTTGCAGCAGGTGTTCAATCAGGCGCTCGATCGCGATCCGGCCAAACGCACGGCCTCGGCCGGTGCTTTCGCCAAGGCCTTCGAAGCGGCGTTGCAGGCACCCGCACGGCCGGCATCAGCCGTCGCAGCAGCACCTGCCGCAACCGCCGGCGCCGCGCCCCCGGCCGCTCCGGCTTCGACCCAGGTGGACACGCCGGGCGCCGCGCGGGTCATCACCACGGTGGACAAGGAAGAAATCCGCCGGGAGCTCGGCAAGTCGGGCGCCAAGCCGAAGAGCACCACGCCCCCACCATCACGCACACCGGTGGCCAGTCCATCGGTGTCCCGCGCAACTCCGCAACCGGCGCCGCGGGTGGATGTGCAGACGCCGAAGCGCAGCGGTTTCCGCATGCCGCGCATTCCGTTGCCCAGTCTGTCGCTGGTGCTGGTGGTTGCTGCGGGGTGGTGGTGGTATACCAAGCAGCGGGCGCCGCGGGTGTCGGATATCGACCGGCTGGTGAATTCCGCCACGAATACCGCGGGCAAGCTGATCGAAGGGGCGCAGGGAGCGGCCACGACGGCGGCCACCACGGCCGTCGATGCCGCGCGCAATGTGACGAGCTCCGATCCAGCGGCATCCGGCAGTGCAACACCCACTACGCCCAGTGTAACACCGCCGGCCACGTCCGCCCCCGACGCGGCCGCGGGTGCAGGCGGTGCGCGTCCGACGTCGCCCGCATCTCCGGAGCCTGGTGCGACGCACACACCGTCACCAATGGCGACACGCGCCCTCGCCACGCTCGACAGCATCACCAAGGCTCTCGACCCTTCATCGGCCGATGAAAAGGATGCCCGCGCCGCCGTGCCCGTGCTGCAATCGCTCATCGCCCGACTGCCCACCGGCACCGACAGTACGTGGGCCTACATCCGCATCGCCGAAGCCCATCTGTTGATGGACGAGGTGAAGCCCGCGTGCACCGCGCTGCGTTCGGCACGGATCACCGCGAGATCGATGGCGCAGGCCGAGGTCATCAATCGGTACACGGGACAGTTGGGGTGCGGGCAGTAAAGCAGTCGCAAGTAGTGGGTTTGGAGTTTGGGGGGTGAACCATTGACCATCAGACGGGGCCGTGGTCTCGAGGTGGCACTCCGTTCGACATCGTGTCAGGGCGGGTGGGATATCCGCATCGACATGGTGCCGGTCACGCTCGAAGATCTGCTGCTCGTCGATCCGGGTGATGTCGCGCTGCTCGAGGTGTATCCGAAAAGGCGCTGATCCCGTCCGATCTCCTGGGCAATCGTGGGTGTCCGTTGTATGTGTGGACGAAGCAGGTAGCGGGTGATGGGTTGGGGGTTTGGAGTGAAACGGCCGGGTTGTGGGATGTGAGTGCCGGGTCCCGAGTTTGCTCCACGCCGCTCGTTCAGTGTTGCGCCGGCGCGCGTTCCTCGATCGAATGGAAGCTGAGGATCGGCGCGCCGTCTGCATCGAACTGGTGGATCGCGACGTGGCGATCCGTGAAACCCTCCAGTTTGGCGAGCTCAGTGGGCGGCATGGGCAGCGTCACCAGGGACAGCCGCATCCCCTGTCGATCGATCACGTACCAACGCCAGCGCTCAAACGCCGGATTGATCCAGATCCGGCCAGCCGGATCGTAACGCACCTCGAAGAAGGCCGGGAACACGCCGGGGTTACCCAGTTCGGCGGCGCGCGCCAGGGTCTTCTTTCGTTGGTCCGCGGAGGCGTCGCGGGGAAAGCCGGACTCCACGATGCTGTCGTACACGGCCTGGGACATCGGGCGCATGCCGCCGTGCACGTGCCACCGGCGCAGCGTTCGGCCATCCTCGATGGACACTTCCTGCAAGGCGAAAGTGCGGGAATCGCCGATCAGCAGGCTTTGGCCGTGGAACGTGAACGCCGGGATGAAAAGCACGTTGACGAAGTATTCGGAGACGCTGAGCGGACCGATCGTGAGCCGGGGCGTGCCATCGAGCCGATGGAAGGTATACGGCGCGCGCCGACGCCCGTCGGTGTCCACCACCGTGTGCAGACCATCCAGCACCAACAGGTCACCGCTGGCTGAGCAGGCGCGGTTGGGAATGACGCCTTCGCGTTCGTGGGCGTGGAGCAGCTGCCCCTGCCGGTTCCAGACCGACCACCGCCCGTCGCCGTCGATCACGGCGAGCGTGGTGTCGGCCTGCGGGCAGAGATCGCGGATACTGTCGAATTCGCCGGGCCCGTAGCCGTAGCGACCGGCGATGCGCAATAGCGTGCCGTCGGGGGCGTAGAACTTAAGCCGCTGATGATCGCCCACGACAATCGTGCCGTCGACCAGGGCGACCACGGGCAGGTGCGCCCGGGGATCGAACTCGAGGCTGTCGTTGTCGTACAGACCGCCGAGTCGGAACGACGGCCGCGCCGCGATGCGCAGCGGGCCGGGGCCCTGCGGGAGTCGCGCGAACTCCACGAGCGGTGCGGCTGCAGAGTCGGACGCAATGGTGCCGTCGATGCTCTCGAGCGGTGGCTCGGCGGCGCAGGCGCTGGCCGTCAATATCATCACCAACAACGGTACGCGCGGTGTGCAGCGGGGCATGAGTTGCGGGTTTGCTGTTTGGAGGTGAACAGCCGGGTCGTGGGCCACGGGATACAGGTCTCACGACCCGTAACCCCGCTGTTCACCTCCAAACCGTGAACACGTGACTCCAAACCCCTCCCCTATTTCGTCACCTGCGCCACGCAGCTCATGCGTCCCAGCCAGCCGCGCGTGAGCACCGACGACGCTTCCCGGCGCATCGCTTCGAACTGCACCCGCACGGGTTCCGCATCCTTGCCCGTGGCGTTCCACGTCACGCTCTGCCCTTCGAAGGCGTCGGCGCCGATCACGAGACGGAAGATCGCCCAGTCGCCACTCGCCTTTCGCACCGTCACCGGCTTGTTCTTCTTGAACTGCGCCTGCAACTCGGCGTCACGACCGTTGGTGGCGGGCCACACGACTTCGTTCTTGAACGACTTCTTGTCGAAGCGGGCTTCCTTGCCGTTGTTCTTGAGCACGAGCAGCGGCGTCTGATCGGTGATCACGCCACTCGCCAGCCAGCGCACCATGGGCGTCGCCGGATCCTCCGCAAAGAGTGCCGCCGACACTTCGGCCGCCCGATTGAAGAAATCCACGAAGCTCTTCGACAGCTCCACCTTGCCACCCGGTTTCGCCGCCCAGGTGTTGCCCGCCTTCTCGAGATAGGGCGCGAGCCGTTCCTGCTGGAACACCCACAGCTCGCCGCTGCCCGGTGCGAGAATGGCCTTCACATCGCCCACGTTCGCATCGTCGCGTGCATCGGGGTTGAACGGGAACCGCGACGTGAGCTTCTCCATCTGCGTGCAGAGCGCCCGTCCGCGCTCATTGAGCGCGGCCACTTCGGCCGCATTGCCGCCACCACCACCACCGCCAGCAGCGGCGGGCGCCGCCGGTGCCGCCGCCACGACACGACGCGTCGGCGGACGCTGCAGCGCCGCTGTCTTGAGCACCGCTTCCGCGCCCGTGATCGGCGCCAGCAGCAACTGCTCCACCGGAGACGCCAGTGCGCCACCCGCCCCGCTGACATCGAAGCCCTGCGACACGCGCTTGGCCGATACACGCGCCTTCGTGACATCACCGGCCGCCAGTTGCGCCGCCTGCACCAACGCCTGCGTGCTGGGCGTGTCCACCGCCGGCGGCATGTTCGACACCTGCAACAATGCGCCCTGCAGACCCAGCAAGCCATCCATATACGGCTGGTTCTTTTCCGATACGAACTTGTCCGTGATCTCCGGCGGCGTCACCGCATGCACCGGCTGGAACGCCTGGCGCATGGCCGAATCCGTCGCGGTATTCATGGCCACCGTGCGCAGCACGTCCAGCAGCGGTGATTTCACGCCCCCCAGGATATCGAGCTTGCTCGCGGCATCGGCCACGTTCGACGGCCGCACCACCGTCGCACTCTGCACCACCTGACGCCACGTGCGCACATAGTCGTCGGCGTACCGCGCCCGCAGCGCTGTCACCACCGAATCGCGATTCACGGCCTTCGACGCGGTGACATCCCCCACCACCCACGTCTCACCCTGGAAGTACCGATCGGCGTTGCGGAACGCATCGCTCATGAACGACGCGCCCTTGCTGCTGAAGGCGCCGGCCACTTCCTTCGTCGCCGTGAGAATGCCGGGCGCCTGCGGAATCGCCACCGGCGGCGCCTGCTTGTTGGCCGCGCCGATCATGTTGAGATAGATCTGCTCGGCGCCGGTGAATCGCGACAGGAAGTCGCGCGCATGACGCACCACCGACGCATCAGCGGTCCGCGGATACGGATTCGTCTTCGGCAACACGCCGGCGTAGTACTCGAACTGCCGACGCGCGAGCGCCGTGACATCGGCATCGGTGTCCATGCCACGCTGCCAGCTCGTGAGCAACACCGGCGCGAGGAATTCGGCCGTGCTGCTGTCAGGCGTGGTGGTGGTGATCAGATACCCCTTGAGCCAGCCGTACGATGTCGCGTAGTCGTTGGAGGCGGTGGGAATGTCGGGCAGGGCTTTCAGCGAATCGCGCAACGCGACCCACGAATCATTGAAGAGCTGTTTGTTGAACCCGTCGAACCACACCGGCCGCGCCGCATCGAGCAATGCCGGCCCGCGCCACAGTCCGAACCGCAGGCGGAACGGCGGACCATTCCGCTCGTATTGCTGCAGCGTATCGAGCTGCGCACGCAATGCATCGAGACGGGTGAGGGCTTCCGCACTCGGAAACGCGATCGTTCCCGGCTGCGCCTGCACCACCGGCAACGCCGCCACCGCACGCGCCGCATCCGACACCCGCCCCTGCAACGCCCGATTGCCCAGCCACGATATCGTCACGCCCAGCAGCAGCAGCAACGACGCGGCGATTGCGGTACCCAGCAGAATGCGCCGCGTGCGCTGCACACTCACGCCACCACGCGCCACCGACGCCGCACCCGTATCGGCGATGACCACCTCGCGCAGGAACCGGTCGAGGAACACCCACTCGGGCACCTTGCGTGTCACCGGCGCCGCGGCGGCGGGTGCCGAGGCCATCTCCGGTCGACGGAAGATGCCCGTCGCTCCCGTGGGCGCCTGCGGCGTCGCCACGGCGGTCGCCGCCCCCACATCCGTCACCACCACCGGCCGCGCGCCCGTGAAGTAGAAGCCCCGCAGCTGCGGACTCGATCCGAGCTGCGTGGGACGGCACAGCTCCACCAGGAACTGCGACACCGACGCCTGCAGTTTGCGCAGCTCGCGCGGCAATTCGTACGACGCATACCGCCGATCGAGCTGGGTCTCGCGCCCCAGCAGATCGACCCGGCGCGACCCAACCTGCTGCGCGATCTCCGCAAAAGCCGCATCGAGACGCGGCGTCAATCGTTCGGCGTAGTTGCCCGTGTTCACGCCCGGATCGAACGCCAGCGTCGCACCGAGCGGCGCGCGCAGTTCGTCCTTCGTGAACACGCTCACCCACGGCTCGAAATGCGGGATGCGGTCCATCTTGGTGAACATCACGTACACTGGCAGCGCGAGTCCGAGTTCGCGTGCCGCTTCGGCCAGCCGCTGACGCATGGACTGCGCGAGCTGCTGCAACTGTTCGCCATTGCCGCCGGCATAGAACAGATCGCAGGGCACACACACCACGGCCGCCCGCGGCGCGGCGTCTCCCTGTCCCACGGCGGCCGCCACACGCGGGGCGCGCAGGGCCCGCACCACCTTGCCGAACCGCGGCGCATCGGTGAGCAGACGACTCGCCAGTTCGGTGACCACGGCGTTCTGCATCGCCCACACATTGGCCGTCTTCGTCGACACCGGCACATCGTTGGCGCCCGCGGGGGCGTCACCGGCCAGCAATTGGGGATCGCCACCCGAGCGCGCCACCAGCGAGGTCTTGGCGCTGCCTTCGGGACCGAGCAGCAGCACCATGGCCCGCGACGCGAAACTGCCGCGCGGCAATCGACCGCGCGCCGCGCCGATGGCGAGCAGCACGTCGTCACCCGGATCGAGGACGGGCTCCTGATCCTGCGGCCTCAGGAACCAGACGATCGCCCCCGCCGCCACGAGACCCAGCAGGACGAGTCCGATACGCAGCACCCACCGCGAGACGGTATCCAGCGCCATCGTGCGTTCGAGCACGACCAGCACCACGAGGAAGAACAGCAGGACCGCGGCGGCGATGATCCACCGGGTGATGGGCTTGCGAGACGCCATGGGACGCGCGGAGGATGACGGTGAGAGCGGAACGCAGCAGAACTCAGCGGGCGACCGGAGACGTCGCGGCCGTCGTGCTCGAAGGAGCCGGTGCCAGCGCACGCACCGCATCGGTGCCGCCGCGCAGCGTGAACGCATAGGTGCCCCACAACACGAACAGCACGATCACCGCACCGATCGCACCCATCGCCAGCGGTCGCAGCCACGGATCACGGGCGTCCACCTTGTCGGCCGGTGGTTGCCAGTGCGGCGCGAGATCGCCCGCCACCCGGCGCAGACGACTCAATCGCTCGGCCACCTTCGTGGTGATCGCGTGAAGCTGACCATTGTCGACCGTACCGAACTTGCCGCGGAATCCCAGCAACAGGCAGAGCTGATACACCTCCAGCAACTCGGCCAGTTCGACGCTGTCCGGACGCACCAGCAGTTGATCGATGTGCTGGAAGAACCACTCGCCGCCCATGTGGCCACCGAACAGTTCGTCCTGCAGGGGACGGCGCGCCCATTCGGCGAGCGCCGGGATGCGCGTGTTGAGCACCGATTCGTCCAGGAAGGCCACGATCGCGAAGATCGCCAGACGGGCGTCCTGTGTGCTGTAGCCCATCTGCAGCGCCTCCTGTTCGGCGCGCGCGAGCAGTTGCACCATCTGGGCGCGGAAGGCGGCGGCATCCGGCACGGGCTGCCGATCGGCACGCAGGCGCACCACCGCCGTCAGCGCTTCCTGCAACGCGCTGGCCAGCCGCCCGGGTGCTGCGGTCGTTGGAGAGGTCACAACACGTCCCTGGAAAAGCCTGGAAGGACCTGAAAGGAATGGACTACCTGCCGGACTACTGCGGCAACAGCACCGCCAACTCGATATAGGTGCCCGGCAGTGCGTCGGGCACGTACACGCCGATCTCCCGCGTCTGCTGCAACCGCAGCGCGCACGGGCCGGCCACCGTGAGTTCGAAATACGTCAGATCCGGCTTCGGCGCCAATCCCGATGGGGGTGACGGGATGTGCTCCGTGGCGAGACCATTGAATGCGCTCTGTACCAGCCTGGCGACAAAATCGCTGGCGCAGGTTTTCGTCAACCGCTGCATGCGGTCGATGAGTTCCGCCTGTCCCAGTTCCGCGCGCGCGCCGAGAAACCACCGCGCCCCCGGTTCGAAGCACCGGGGGTCGGTGATCGTGGCCACGTGCAGCAGGTCGTTGCTCTGCTGCAATGGGATGATCAGCGCACGCGCGGAGATCACGACATCGAGATGTGCCCGCAACAGACGCTCGAGACCGTTGAAGGTATCCGTCGGCGCGCGATGATCGTACAGCGGAACGTCCTTCGGGTGACTGGTCATCGAAAAGGTGCAGAGTGCACCAGCCAGACGGGCCAGCTCCGCATACAGCCGTTCCGGGTGCGCACGCCGCGTGAGCAGCAGATGACGCAGCGGGGCATCGGCCGATCGCACCGCGTGCAGCAGCCAGCGGGTGGCGAGTTCATTGCCCATGTAGGCCGCACTGCCACCGGCGGCACCCGACGGGGCCTGCGACAGGGTGGCGACGAGGGCGCTGCCCTTGGCTTCCAGCAACGCGACGATCTCTCGCGCGAGCGTGAGCAGCCGCTCGCTCGCGGCGATCTGCACGCAGGGCGGGATGAAATCCCCGTCGAGCAGGAACTGTCCACGGCCGTCGCGACGGATGCGTGCCACGGGCAGCGCCACCAGATCGTCCGTGACTTCCTCGTCGAAGAGCACCCGCAGATTGCGCGCGGCAAACCGGATGGTCAGCGGATCGGCGCCGGTGGACTCGTCGCTGACCACTTCCTCGCGCGGACGGAACCGCAGCGCGCCATCGAGCGGGGAAGTCTGTACATTGGCAGCGTCCGGACGCCACGGCGCAAGGGCGAGATACACCACATGGGCATCACGCGTGGGGGAGAACCGTTCGGCCACGGCCACCGGTTCGGGCGCGTCATCGGCGTCGGGCAGATGGAACACCGTGCCGTCGGGCAGCACGCCCCGGGCCTGCACCAGAGAAAACGTGCCGTTGCGCAATCCGTCTTCGTCCACCGTGATGGCCGAGAGACCGAAGGCAAACGGCATCATGAGGCCCAGCGTGCGTGCCGTCTGCTCTTCGTGATAGCGGCGCTGCGCCTGGAAGTGTTGCGGTGTCAGATGCATCCCGTCTTCCCAGACCACACGGCGCGACGGCGGCGACGTCAGATGCACGGGGGCAACTCCGGGGAGCGGACGAAACGGTGGAGGAATCGCATGCGGGCGCGATTGCGGTTGAACGGCGGGACGTGAACAATTGAAGAATACATCGGCGTTCCGGATGTCGCGTCGTCATCTCGACGAGTGGCGGCCACCGCACGCATCACTCAGGCACCTCGCGACATGAGCGACGATTTCAACTCCCGCTACCGCTTGCTCAAGTGTGTGGCCGTGGATGACGGTATCCGGACCCACAATGCGCAGGAGCTGGCGACCGGTCGTGTCGTCATGGTGCACCTGGCCGATGCCGCGGGTCCCGAGGACGTGGAGCGTCTTCGCAACCAGTTGGGCCGACTCACCGGCGGTGACAAGAACCGCGTGCTGGAGACGGCCACGCTGCCCTCGGGTTTCGCGATCGTCACGGAGTTTCTGACGGGGCTGGGATCGTTCCCCACCTGGCTCGCGCAGCGCGGGGGCGGGGGCGGGGGCGGGACGGGAGGAGCCGATGCCACGGCGCCTGCGGTGACCGGACAGGTGACGCAGCCGGTGGCGATGCCGACGGTGGGCGAGACGGCGGTGACGGACACGGCGGTACCCGCGGCGCCGGTGGCCGGTGTGTCGATGATCGACGTGCCGGTTTCGCCAGTGCCTGAGGCGCCGCTGGCTCCGCCGCCGCTGGCTCCGCCGCCGGTATTCCCCACACCGGCGACACCTGAGCCGGCCAAGGCGCCCGGCGCGTTCACGCAGATGTTCGGCGCGCCCAGCATGCCGGCCAGTGCACCCGCCGCGCCGCCTGCAGCTCCGCCAGTCGCGCCACCCGCCGCGCCGCCGGTTGCCCAGCCTGCTCCGCCGCTGCCGCCTCCGCCCGCCCCGGCCGCGGAGGCTGCCAAAGCACCGGGTGCGTTCACCCAGATGTTCGGGGCGCCCAGTATTCCGTCCGCAGCAGCGGCCCCGCCGGCAGCTCCCGCAGCGCCGCCGGCCCCTGTTCCCGCACCCGCCGCGCCCCCGATCATCGCGCCGATCACGCCGCTGTCGATGCCTTCGGCGGCCCCGCCCGCACCTGCGCCCACGCCGGCAGCGCCGGTCACGCCGCCCGTTGCGGCCTCAGCCCCCGCGCCGGGCGCCTTCACGCAGATGTTCGGGGCGCCGAGTGTCCCGAGTCAACCTCCGGCAGCTCAGAATTTCGCGCCATCATCGAGCCAGCAACAGAGTATTTTTCCACCACCTGCTCCTGCATCTCCTCCATCGGCGTCCACGGGGCCCGGTGAATTCACCCGGATGTTCTCGGCGCCGGCCACGGCCGCGCCACTCCCCCAGAGCACCCCGGCCTCTCCGGTGGCACCACCAGCCGCGCCACCGGCCTGGCCTCCGGTGGCCGCCACAGCCACACCTGCGGCTCCCCCACCGATGCCGGCGCATGCTCCATTGTTCGGAGGCGTACCATCTCCGATCGGCAGCCCGCCCGCTGGCGCGGGGGCGCCGGCTTCGCCTTTCGTGCCCCCGGCCCCGATCAGCGCACCGGTGTTCCCGTCCACTCCCGCAGCCGCACCGATCGGCTCGGCGCCCTCTCCCCTGGCTTCCGCGGGCAATCCGCTGGGAGGCAGTCCGGGCATTCTGCCGCCGCCGATTTTTGCGGCCGGCAGCAATACCCCGTTGTCCCCACTCGGCGGGGCGCAGCCCGCCGGCGGACCGGCGGCCTCGGGCCCCAGCGACTTCACCCGGATGATCAGCAAGGCGCCGGCACCGGTCGTCGCCGCACCGGCTGCTCCCGCACCCGCTCCGGCACCGGCGGTGGTCAAAAAACCCGCGGTGCCGATCGGCCTGGTCATCGTGATCAGCGCCGTCGTCCTGATCGCGTCCATTCTGGTGGTGGTCATCGTCATGCGGCCGGCCGCGACTCCCGCCCCGGTGCCCGCAGCGCCGGCCACCACCGCGCCCGCCGTCCCGGCTCCCGCACCCGGTATCCCATGACCCGGTGGTTCACCATCAAACCGTAAGCCCACGGCCCGGAACACGCTGGCGCCGGTCGTGGGTTCAGCGTTGTGAGTTTGGAGTAGAACGGCCGGGTTGCGGGACCCGGGTCCCGGGTCGCGTGATCTGTTATGCATCACGCGTCACCCGGTGGTTCACCTCCAAACCCTGAACCCCCAACCCACGACGCCCCGTCAGGGGCTCACCGCAGCACGATCACCAGTTCGAAGCGCGCGTCCACCAGCTCCGCCGGGACGTACACGGCAAGATTCCGGGCGCGGGCGATCGCGTCCCACGCCCCACCGGCCTTGCGGATCGCGAAATACTGGAAGTCGAGCTTCACCGGCACCGCCGGCGGCGGCGCCGACACATGGGCCAGTTCGATCCCGGGCAGCGCCTGGCGAATGAGGGTGTCGACCACGTCGGCCGATCCGACCTTGCACCCCTGCATCACCTTCACGATCAGCTCCTGCTGCCGGAGCGGCGCACTCACCGCCAGGAACCACTGCGGCGCATCCAGCCACGCCGCCTGCTCCACAGCCACGGCGTGCAACGTCGGACGCACCGGCTTGAGCGGCAACGACACCGCCGCATCCACCACGGCCCCGTCCAGCAGTTCGAACAGCCGCCGCTCCAGTTCCGCGAAGCACTCACCCAGACGCAGGTGATCGTAACTGGGCAGCGTGCGGGCATCCGCCGTGGTGGCAAAGGCGGACAGCGCGCCCACCAGGGCCAGCATCGCTTCCCACAACACCGACGGGTGTCCCCGGCGCACCTCATGGAGATGGCGGAGCGCCGGCAGATGCGTATTGACGGTATACAGCAACCAGAAGCTGCCGACATCGGCCACCGAGAAGTCGGCCAGATCGGTGTTGCGCTGACGACGACTCCCCGCCAGTGAGGCGCTGCGGGCCGACAACCGCTCCACCAGACGACGCATCATCGCCGTCATCATGTCGCTGGCCGCCAGATCGAGCAGTGGCGGCACGAAGGTGTGGTCGAAGCTGACGTCACCGGCGGCGCCCTGCAGCAGCCGCGCGATGGGCATGGCCGTGTATCCCTCGAGGCTCTCGCCTTCGAGCAGCAGCCGCAGCGTCGGAGGCGCCACCTGGATCGGGCGCTCCGTCAGGCCGGTGGTCTCGTCGCGAGCCAGTTGTTCGTCGGCGTGCCACCGTGTGAGCACGGCATCCCCTACACGGGCCACGTTGCGGGCGCCGGGTCGGTATTCCGGCACCGCGAGATACACCAGCACCGCGCGCTGATCGGGCGCGAACGCCGAGGTGATCTCCTTGGGTGGCGGGGTCGGACCGGTGAGCGGCGCATCGAAGAGCAGTCCGTCGGGGAAACGACCGCTGACACTGTTCACCACCAGCGTACCACCAGTCAGCGCGGCCTGATCGAAGGCGATCTGCGAGACACCCCAGGGGCAGAACGTCAAGGCGCTCACCTGAAAGGCGAGCGACTCTTCATGGTGGCGATCCTGCGCCTGCAGGTGCTGGGGCGTGAGCAGGACGCCCTTCGTCCAGAGAACCGGTGGCAAGTGACGCATGCCCTAACGTATCCACGGAGCGGCACAGTCGTCAGGGCAATGCAGCCTGGTTTCAGGGAACTCCCTATACCGGCAGCGTCACGGCTTTGTCTGATCCGCTTGACTTTGTGACACACGCGGAGAACACTAGGCAGCCCCTTTTTCCCTCCCGTAGTTCCACCATTGGCTGGCTCATCGCGCCGGAGCACTCGCATGGCCGACAGTACCCAGAAGAAACTGGAGCGCGTTCGTCCCCCTCGGATTCAGATCTCGTACGAGGTCGAAACGGGTGGCGCCATTGAAATGAAGGAGCTCCCGTTCCTCATGGGCGTCCTCGGGGATTTCAGCGGGAATCCCGCCGAACCGCTCCCGCGTCTGAAAGACCGCAAGTTCGTCGAAATCACGCCGGATAACTTCGACGACACGCTCGCGAGCATGAAGCCGCGTCTGCAGATCGCCGTGGAAAACAAGCTCTCCGACGACGAGAACGCGCCCAAGCTCGGCGTGGAGCTGAACTTCCGCAGCATGGACGACTTCAACCCCGAGAACGTGGCGAAGCAGGTCAAGCCGCTGCGTGAGCTGCTCGAACTGCGCACCGAGCTTTCCAACCTCCGCGCGAATCTGCAGACGAACGAGAAGCTCGATGAAGTGCTGCAGAACACCCTTGGCGATTCGGACAAGATGGCCAAGCTGAAGTCCGAACTCGGTCTGGAGAGCTGACCATGGCCGATCCCACACAAGCCGCCGCGCAATCCGTCACGACCGACGCGGAGCTCACGCTCCTCGACCAGATCGTCGAACAGGGCCGCCTCGGCAAGGACGCCGAGTCCAAGAGCAAGGGGAAGGATCTCGTCAAGCGCTTCGTCAGCGAAGTGCTCGAGGGATCCATCACCATCAATCGCGACACCGAAACGATGATCAATGCGCGCATCGCGCAGATCGATCATCTCCTGTCGTTGCAGCTCAACGAGATCCTGCATCACCCCGACTTCCAGCGCCTCGAGGCGTCGTGGCGCGGGCTGCAGTATCTGATCAAGAATTCCGAGACGGGCACCATGCTGAAGGTGAAGGTGCTCAACGTCTCCAAGAAGGATCTGCTGCGCGACCTGCAGCGAGCGCCCGAGTTCGATCAGAGCGCGCTGTTCAAGAAGGTGTACGAAGAGGAGTACGGCGTCTTCGGCGGTACGCCCTTCGGCGCGATCGTCGGCGACTACTACTTCGACAAGAGCGGCCAGGACATCGAACTGCTCGAGAAGGTGTCCAACGTGGCCGCCGCCGCGCACGCGCCGTTCATCAGCGCCGCGTCGAACGACATGTTCAACCTCGAGAGCTGGGCCGACCTCGATACGCCGCGCGATCTCGCCAAGGTCTTCGACAGCACGGAGTACGCCCGCTGGAAGAGCTTCCGCTCCAGCGAGGACTCGCGCTATGTGGCGCTCACCGCGCCGCGCATCCTGGTGCGTGAGCCGTACGGGGCCGCGACGGTGCCGGTGGAAGAGTTCAATTACGAGGAACGCGTCGACGGCACCAACCACGACCACTATTGCTGGGGCAACGCGGCCTACGCGATGGCCGCGAACATCAACAAGGCGTTCGCGTTCTACGGCTGGTGTGCCTCCATCCGCGGCGTGGAGAGCGGCGGCCTCGTCGAAGGCCTGCCCGTGCACAACTTCCGCACCGAATCGGGCGAGATCGCCATGAAGTGCCCGACGGAAGTGCAGATCACCGATCGCCGCGAGAAGGAACTGGCCGATCTCGGCTTCGCCCCGCTCGTGCACCAGAAGGGCACCGCCAACGCGGCCTTCTTCTCGGTGCAGTCGGCGCAGAAGCCCAAGACGTACGACGATCCGAAGGCCACGGCCGCCGCGCGCCTCTCGGCGCAGTTGCCGTACATCTTCGCCACGTCGCGGTTCGCGCATTACCTCAAGGTGATGATGCGCGACAAGATCGGTGGCTACACCTCGCGCAACGAGATCGACGCCTTCCTCAACCGCTGGATCCAGAACTACGTCGCCGTCGAAGACGCCACCGCATCCATCAAGGCCCGCAAGCCGTTGTCGGAAGCACGCGTCGACGTCGTCGAAATCCCGGGCAAGCCGGGTGCCTATCGTGCGGTGGCCTTCATGAAGCCGCACTACCAGCTCGACGAACTCGCCGTGTCCATGCGGCTGGTGGCGGACCTCCCGCAGCCCGCCAAGTAACTGCTCACTCACCGCAGTGCCGTAGTTCCGTCCATCACCGTTCAATACCCAGGGAGAAGCACAGATGGCGTTCGATACCTATATCAAGATTGAAGGCGTTGAAGGCGAAGCCACCGCCGATGGCTTCGAGAAGCAGATCGAGATCTATTCGTTCAGCTGGGGCGCGTCGAACCCCACGACGATCGGCTCCGGCTCGTCGGGCCTGTCGGCCGGCAAGGTCAGCATCTCGAGCTTCAACATCATGAAGAAGACCGAGAAGTCGTCCGCCCGTCTCTTCGCGGCCTGCTGCAAGGGTGATCATTTCACCTCGGCCCTCGTCAGCCTGCGCAAGGCCACCGGTGAAGGCGGCCAGGGTGTCTACCTCACGTACAAGTTCACCGACGTGATGGTGGAGAGCATCCAGTGGTCGGGTTCGAGCGGCGGTGACGACACGCCGACCGAATCGGTGTCGCTGTGCTTCGCGAAGGTCGAGATCGAGTACAAGAACCAGGGCAAGGACGGCAAGCTCGCCGTGGCCGGTCAGGCCGCCTGGGATATCACCAAGGTCAAGGCCTGAGCAGGCGCCGCGCCCATGGCCAACGCACAAGCCCTCTACGCGGCCGGCCAGCTCGGCGCGGCAATCGACACGCTGGGCGTCGAACTCCGGAACCATCCGGCCGACGCCCAGCGGCGGACCTTCCTCTTCGAGCTGCTCACCTTTGCCGGCGACTGGAGCCGCGCCGAGAAGCAACTCGACGTGCTCGCGAAAAACGGCCACATGGCCGAAGCGGGCACCATGCTCTACCGCTCGGCCATCACGGCCGAACGCGTGCGGGAACACATGTTCGACAGCGGCGACTTCCCCACCGACGCGGCACCCTCGCCGGTGACCGGGACGTACAATGGGGAACGCTTCACCTCCATCGAAGACGCCGATCCCCGCATCGGCGCCCGTCTCGAGGTGATCGCGGGTGGCCGCTACCTCTGGATCCCCTTCGCGCACATCGCGAGCATCGGCATGCAGCCGCCGACCCGGCTCCGCGATCTGCATTGGGCCCCCGCCCAACTGCGCACCGGCCCCTCGGTGCGTGATCTCGAACTCGGCGAAGTCCTCCTTCCGGCCATCACGCCGGGTGCGGGACGACTGAGCGATGACGAGCTGCGGCTCGGTCGCGCCGCCGACTGGGAAGAGCTCCCCTCCGGTGACTTCGCGCCCATCGGGCAGAAGATGCTGCGCATCGACGATCGGCTCGTGCCGCTCCTCGAGGTGCGGGAACTCCTCATCGATACCTGAGTCGCCCGACGTCTGCCGTTGGCGTATGCCCCGGCAGACGCTCATGGCATACACCGACGGCACACGCCGTTCGCGGAGATCGCTCCGCCGCCTGATGCCGATCGCCGCGTCCCGCAGTCTTCGCCCCATTTTTCCACGGCATGCCTGTCAATTCCGAACTGCTCGCGACGCTGCTCACACCCATTCCGGGTGACAACCCTTCGGGGCGCGATCTGCGCTACGACCCGGCGTACGATGCGTTCAAGGAAGAGCGCCGCGAAGACCTCGCGATCCCCGGCAGCGACGACGGCAGTCGGAAGGTGGCCGACTGGAATCGGGTCATCGCGCTGGGCACCGATCTGCTCGGCAAGCAGACCAAGGATCTGCAGCTTGGCGCGTGGATGACCGAAGCGCTGCTCCGCCGCAATGGCGTGAGCGGTCTCATCACCGGTCTGGAGACACTCCGCGGTCTGCTCGAACAGTTCTGGGACACGCTCTATCCCGAGATCGAGGACGACGATCTCGAGCTGCGTCTCGGTCCCCTCGAGTGGGTGGGCAGCAAGCTCACGCTCGGCATCCAGCAGGTGGTCGTCGCGTCGGGCGGCGTCACCTATCTCGACTACACGCAGTCCCGTCCCATTCCGCTCGAAAGCGCGATCGCCGAAGCCTCGTACGACGATCAGAAGGGGCTGCGCGCCGCCCGTGAGGAGGCCCTGACCTTCGGCAAGATGATGCCGGAGGACGTGGACGCGGCGCTCGAGAACACCACGAAGGTGTTCTTCAAGCCGCTGCTCGCCGACATCGATGCCGCACTGGCCGCACTGGCCGCACTGGAGAAAACCGCCGACGAGCGTTTCGGACGCGATGCCCCCGCGTTCACGAGCATGCGCGGTGGGCTCGACGAGTTGCGGCGCTTCACGGCCAGCACCCTGGCCCGCAAGCTCGAAGCCGATCCGGATCCGGTCGATGTCATGGCCGAGGAAGGAGAGGGTGCCGCCCTCGCCGCCGATGCCGATGGGCCGCAGACGCCCGAGCCGGTCAACCGGCAGGATGCCTCGCAGCGTATCGCCGTCGTGGCCCGCTGGTTCCGCCAGCAGGACCCCACGAATCCCGCGCCCTACGCCATGGTGCGCGGCTTCCGCTGGGGCGAACTGCGCGCGTCGGCACCCGATATCGACCCCAAACTGCTCGAAGCACCGGTCACCACCATCCGCTCGCGTCTCAAGACGCTGCTGCTCGACGGCAAATGGCCCGATCTCCTCGAGCAGTCGGAAGCGCTCATGGCCACGCCCTCCGGTCGCGGATGGCTCGACCTGCAGCGTTACGTACTGACGGCCTGCGCCAATCTTGGCGGCAGCTATGATGGAGTGGCTGCGGCCATTCGCAGCGAACTGCGCGCCCTGCTCGCGGCCGCGCCGACGCTCCCCCGGATGACGCTCATGGACGATACGCCGACTGCCAACGACGAGACCCGCGCCTGGCTCGAGGGTGATGCCCTCGCCGACGAGGCACCGGCCGATGCCGAGGATACCATCGTCGCCGAAGGCCAGGAGGGCGAAGACACGCCGCTGTCCGACGGCACCGACACCCTGTCCGACGCCATCGAGGACGATCAGAGCACCTCCCAGCAGGGTGGGTTCGCGCGTCCCGCGCGCCGCGCCCGCGCCCCACGGGCCCGCGATCCGTTCGATCTCGCCCGCAACGAACTCGCGTTGGGGCGCCCCAATCGGGCCATCGAGCTGCTCACGGCCGAACTGGCGCGCGATCCGTCGCCCCGGGGACGTTTCGTGCGCCAGACGCAGATCGCCTACATCATGGTGGAAGCCGGTCTGCACGCCGTCGCCCAGCCGATCCTGCAGAAACTCGTCGAGACCATCGACGAACGCACGCTCGATCAGTGGGAATCGGGACCGCTGGTGGCACAGCCGATCGCACTGCTCTATCGCGTACTCGGTCACACTGGCGGTGATGACAGCGAGCGGTACCAGCTCTATCTGCGGATCTGCCGTCTCGATCCGTTGCAGGCCATGACGCTGCCGGCGCCCTGACGGGCATCGGTCGCCCGCATCGCCACTCCAGCGCCATGGCCCGCACCGAACTCGATCGCAACGTCCTGCCATCGCTCCTCGACCGTCTCACCGACGAGTCGCCGCGCGATGCCGCCGACGTCCCCCTGACCCGCGAGGAATCCGCGCGCCGCTTCCGCATGTCGGTACAGCGGGACGTGGAGCAATTGCTCAACACGCGTCGCACCATCGTCGCGGTGGACCCCATGTTCGCCGCCGTGCTCGATTCGGTGCACGAATACGGTCTCCCCGACACCACCGGCACGGCGCCCGGCACCGCCGAGGGACGGCAGCGCCTCACCGACGACGTCCGCGACACCATTCTGCGCTTCGAACCCCGCCTCACCAACGTGAACGTCCGCCTCACCGAGAGCGATCAGGTGAAGACCCCGCAGGTCCGCTTCGTGGTGGAAGGCACGCTGCGCATGGATCCCACACCGGAACAGATCGTGTTCGACACGGTGCTCGACGTCCCCACCGGGGTCATCGACATCCAGGACAAGCCGTAGGTCCCGGCGTCGCCATGAATACACCGTGATGGACAGGCTGTGATGCAGGACGACCTGCTGCTCTACTACGAGCGCGAGCTCACGTATCTCCGGAAACTCGGAGCCGAATTCGCGCAGCAATACCCGAAAGTCGCCTCGCGTCTGCAGCTCGAAGCCACGCGCTGCGAGGACCCGCACGTCGAGCGGCTGCTCGAGGGGTTCGCGTTTCTCACGGCGCGTGTGCACCGGCGACTCGACGACGATTTCCCGGAAGTCAGCGAGTCGTTGCTGGAGATGCTGCATCCGCAGATCGTGCGCCCGCTTCCGGCGATGTCCATCGTGGAGGTGGCGCTCGATCCGGCGCAGGGACGTGCCCCCGAGGGATTCCATGTGCCGCGGGGCAGTGTGCTGCACACCAAACCGGTGGGCGGCGTGCCGTGTGTCTTCCGCACCACCTACGACACGACGCTCTACCCGCTACGCATCGCGGGCGCGGAGTGGACCACGCCCGATCGTGCCGGCGCCGGTGCGCACGGACGCGAAGCGGTGGCAGCCATCCGCCTCAGCCTGCAGGCCTTCAACGGCGTCTCCCTCGATGCGCTGACCATGAAGGCGATGCGCATCCACCTCGCCGCCGACAGCAATGTCGCCGATACGCTGTACGAGTTGCTGGCGAACAACTGTGTGCAGGTGGTGGTGCGCAATCCGGATCGTCCATCGGCGCCGCCGGTGCTGCTCGGACCGCGCGCCATGCAGCCGGTGGGATTCGATCCCGATGAAGCGATGTTACCGCAATCCAATCGCAGCTTCGCCGGCTTCTCGCTGCTGCAGGAGCTGTTCGCGTTTCCCGAGAAGTTCCACTTCCTCGACATCGTCGGGCTCGGTGATGCCCTGCGCACACTGGGCGCCACCGATCGCGCCGAAGTGGGTCTGCTCATCGGCAGCTTCGAGCGCACCGAACGACGGCAGGCGCTGGAGCTCGGTGTCTCCTCGCGCACGTTCCGTCTGGGATGCACGCCGACGGTCAATCTGTTCTCGCAGTCGGCCGAGCCGATCCTGCTCACCGAACGCAGCTACGAACATCTGGTGGTGCCCGACGCCCGTCGGCGCCTCGAGGTGGAAGTCTGGTCGGTGGACGATGTGCGTCTCATCGAACACGCCGCCCGCACCACACGCACGGTCTCGCCGTTGTACTCCCATCGCCACGACCGGGGAGCCGATGGGACCGAGAGCGGCGATCTGTTCTGGCATTGTGTCAGGCGCAGCTCTGGGTGGCGTACCGACCGGGGCACCGATGTGTACCTCAGCTTCTCCGATCTCTCGGGACAGTTGCGGATTCCCGACCAGGACGTGGCGTCGGTGCACGTCACCTGTTCGAACGGCGACATGCCCAGCCGTCTGCCATTCGGTGCCGACGAACGCGGCGACTTCGAACTGGTGAGCGGCGGCCCCATCCAGCGCATCTCGGCCGTCGTGAATCCCACGCGGGCGGTGCAGCCCATCCTCGGCAAGGCGTTGCTGTGGCGGCTCATCTCGACGCTGTCCCTCAACCATCTGTCGCTTGCCGACACGAGCGGAGACGCACTGCGGGAGCTGCTGCGTCTGCACAACACGACCAACAGTCTGAGCGCGGAACGGCAGATCGATGGCCTGATCGGCCTGCGCACCGAACCGGCGTTCGCCCGCGTGACCGTGGCGCACGGCATGACGTTCGCGCGCGGACGCCGCCTCGATCTCGAATTCGACGAAGAGCAGTTCCCGGGCGGCGGCATGTTCCTCATGGCCAGTGTGCTCGAGCGGTTCTTCGCGCTGTACGCGTCGATGAACAGCTTCACGCAGGTGGCGGTGCGTTCGAAGCAGCGGCGGCGTCAGGTCGTCGAATGGCCGGCCCGCGCCGGATCGCGGACCCTGTTGTGATCGACCACATGGATGTCGCGGACCTGACGTCGGACGACGGCCCCGAGGGCCTGTCGTATACGACGACGTATCTGGAGACCCCGGCACGTGAACAGACCCGGCGGCGTCTCGAGGCCGTGATCGAACGGGAAGGCAGCAGCTTCGAGTTCTTCCAGTTGATCCGGTTGCTGCAGCGCATGTATCCGGATCGCGATGCGGTGGGCGGCTGGTCGGACCCGCGTGGTGAGGTGGCGCGCATGCACGTGCCGCCGACCCTCTCGTTTCCGCCCAGCGAGATCTCTGCCGTCGAGCTCACACCGGCCGCGGCGCGGCGCAAGAAGGACGAACGCAGTCCGGCCCATGTCGGCGTGCGTTTCCTGGGCCTCACAGGGCCCCAGGGCGTTCTGCCGCATGGCTACACCGAGTACGCGGCCGCGCGCGCCCGCGTGCGCGATACGGCATTCCGCGATTTCATCGATCTCTTCCACCACCGGATTCTCTCGCTCTTCTACCGGGCATGGGAACGCCATCACACGGCGGTGGCCACGGAGCGGGGCGACGAAGATCGCATCCACTCGCACCTGCTCGATCTCATCGGAGCGGGCAACCCGGTGGGACAACGCCAGAGCATCCTGCATCGCGACACGCTCGCGTACTACGCCGGTCTGCTCTCGTTGCGTTCGCGTCCCGCACTCGGCCTCGCCCAGCTCGTCGCGGACTATTTCGATGTCGCCGCCACCGTCGAACAGTTCGTGGGCGAATGGCGCACCCTGCCCGATGGGGGTCAGGTGTGCCTCGGCGACGACGATGCGGACGGCCGTCTCGGACAGGCCGTGATCGGCAATGCCGTGTACGACCCGCACGCGCGTATCAGGCTGCGCCTGGGCCCGCTGTCGCGCGCGCAGTTCGACGCCTTTCTTCCACAAGGCAACAATCACGCCCTGCTGCGATCGCTGGCGCGATTTTACGCCGACGACGAGGTGGGCGTCGATGCGCAGTTGGTCCTCGCTCGCGAGGAAACCCCCACCGCGGCGCTGGGCCTCCCATCGGCGCCCCGCCTAGGATTCGGCACCTGGTTGCGCAATCGCACACCGGCCCGGGATCCCGACGATGTGCTGCTGCAGTTGTGTTAGGACCGCTCGGTCCCTGGTAGTGCAGATGTGATAGTGCCGGTGTTGTCGTTCCTCGTGTTGCATCCCCTCCCCGACCTTCTGCTGATGGAGTCGTCATGTCGGTGAATCTTCGCGGCCTGATTGCCAAGCTCAACGCACCGACCCGCAGTGCGGTCGAAGGCGCAGCCGGGCTGTGCCTCTCGCGTACCAATTACGACGTCGAGATCGAGCACTTCTTCGTGAAGCTGCTCGATTCCACCGACAGTGATCTGGCGGCCATTCTCAAACACTTCGGCGTCAACCGGTCGCGGCTGGCCGACGATCTCGCCCGCGCGCTCGATCGTCTGAAGACGGGCAATGCCCGCACGCCCACGCTGAGCCCGTCGCTGGTGAACATGCTGCGGGAAGCCTGGGTGCTGGGTTCGGTGGAATACGGCGCCCCGCGCGTGCGCACCGGACACGTGCTGCTGGCCCTGCTGTCGGTGCCCGAACTGCTGCGCGCGGTGGACTTCACGAAGGAATTCGAGAAGATCCCGGCCGATGTGCTGAAGAAGGACTTCGTCACCATCACCGCTTCGTCGGCGGAGGCGACGGCGGAGATCGGCAGCATCGATTCGGTGGCGGCCGGCGCGAGCGCCTCCGGCGGCAGCGGAACCCCGAAGCCCGGCGCCGGTGGACGCACCCCCAACCTCGATCAGTACTGCGTCGATCTCACGGCCAACGCGAAGAGCGGCAAGATCGATCAGGTGCTCGGGCGCGACTTCGAAGTGCGGCAGGTGGTCGACATCCTCACGCGGCGCCGGCAGAACAATCCCATCCTCGTGGGTGAGGCCGGTGTCGGCAAGACCGCGGTGGTGGAGGGCTTCGCCCGCCGGATCGTCGATGGGGACGTGCCGCCGCCGCTCCGCAACGTGCGGCTGCTGTCGCTCGACCTGGCCATGCTGCAGGCCGGGGCGGGGGTGAAGGGCGAATTCGAGAACCGCCTCAAGGGTCTCATCGAAGAGGTGAAGAACTCGCCCACCCCCATCATTCTCTTCATCGACGAAGCGCACACGATGATCGGGGCGGGCGGACAGGCCGGTCAGAACGACGCCGCCAATCTGCTCAAGCCGGCGCTGGCGCGTGGTGAATTGCGCACCATCGCCGCCACCACGTGGAGCGAATACAAGAAGTTCTTCGAGAAGGATCCGGCGCTCTCGCGGCGTTTCCAGCTCGTGAAGGTGGAAGAGCCCACGGAAGACGTGTGCTGCATCATGATGCGCGCCGTCGTGCCCTCGCTCGAGAAGCACCACACGGTGCACATTCTCGACAGCGGCATGGAAGCGGCCGTGCGTCTGTCGCATCGCTACCTCGCCGATCGCCAGCTGCCCGACAAGGCGGTCAGTGTGCTCGACACCGCCTGCGCGCGCCTCGCGCTCGGTCAGAGTGCCACACCCGGCCCGGTCGAGGACTGCAAGCGCATCCTCGACGATCTCGCCCTGCAGGATCGGGTGCTCACACGGGAACAGACGGCCGGTGCCGATCATCGTGAACGTCTGGCCAGCATCGCCGAGAAGCGCACGCAGGTGGAAGCGCAGCTGGCGGAACTCGAGTCGCGGTGGCTGAAAGAGAAGGATGTCGTGGCGAAGATCCTCGACATCCGCGGCAAGCTCGTGGCCGAAGCGGGCAACGCCGATCAGACGGCGGCCGATGCGCTGCGCACCGAGTACACGCAGGCCGTAGCCGAGCTGGAAACGCTGCAGGGCGAGAACCCGCTGGTGCGGCCGTTCGTCGATGCCTCCATCGTGGGTGAGGTGATCTCCGGCTGGACCGGCATCCCCGTCGGCAAGATGATGAGCGACGAACTCGGCACCATGCTCGAACTCGAGAAGCACCTGGGCGCGCGGGTCATCGGTCAGGATCACGCGCTCGTGGACATCTCCCGTCGCGTGCGCACCAGCAAGGCCGGCATCGAGGATCCCAACAAGCCCAAGGGCGTGTTCATGCTCGTCGGCCCGTCGGGTGTGGGCAAGACGGAAACGGCGCTTGCGCTGTCCGACATGCTCTTCGGTGGTGAGCGCAACATCATCACCATCAACATGTCGGAGTTCCAGGAAGCGCACACGGTGTCCACGCTCAAGGGTTCCCCCCCGGGGTACGTGGGGTACGGCGAAGGCGGTGTGCTCACCGAAGCCGTGCGTCGCCGCCCGTACAGTGTCGTCCTGCTGGACGAAGTGGAGAAGGCGCACCCCGACGTGCTCGAGCTCTTCTTCCAGGTGTTCGACAAGGGCGTGATGGAAGACGGGGAAGGCCGACAGATCGACTTCAAGAACACGATCATCATCCTGACCACGAACGCCGGCACCGACACGATCATGAAGCTCACGGCCGATCCGGAAACGCTGCCGTTCCCGGATGCGATGGCCAAGGCGCTCAAGCCGGAACTCGACGGGGTGTTCAAGCCGGCCTTCCTCGGCCGCATGGTCATCGTACCGTACTATCCGGTGCGCGACGAGAATCTCAAGCAGATCGTGCGCCTCAAGGTGGGCAAGATCGCCCGCCGACTGCGCGAAACGCACAAGCTCGAACTGCAGCACGACGAGACGCTCATCAATCAGGTGGCGGCACGCTGCACGGAAGTGGAAAGCGGCGCCCGCAACGTGGACAACATCCTCAGCAACACCCTGCTCCCCGAGATCTCCCGCCTACTGCTGGCATCGATGGCGGAAGGTGCACGTCCTTCGGCGCTCCGCGTGGGCGTGGCCGAAGACGGGGACTTCACGTACGAAGCGGTGAGCAGCGCCTCCGCGTGAGGCGCTGACCACTGTCTGGACTCTCACCGAGGATGCGCTGAATGGAATGGTCCCAGGCCAACCGTCCGTTCCGTCTCAATACGCCGCTGGGCACCGACGTCCTGCTCCTGGTGTCGTGGGAGGGTGAGGAGGCGATCTCCTCACTCTTCCGCTTCACCGTCATCGCCTGGAGCAAGAAGACGGACATCCAGCCGAAAGACCTGCTGTTGAAAGGGGTCTCGCTGGATCTGAAGTTGCCCGACGGTTCGGATCGCAAGATCTGTGGCGTGGTCAGTCGATTCGTCCGCGGTGGCATCGTGGCCGAGGGCCACATGTCGTACCTGCTGGAGATCGTGCCGCCGCACTGGGCGCTCACGCTCGACAACAGCTTCGACATCTTTCAGAACAAGACGGCGCGCGATGTCTGCGACGATCTGCTCAAGGGCACGCCCCACGAGTGGAAGCTCGTCCGCACCCTCGACCCACGCCCCTACTGCTTCCGCTATCGCGAGAGCCGTTGGACGTGTGTCTCGCGCCTGCTGGAGCAGGAAGGCATCTGGTATCGCTTCGATCACAAGGGTGGCGAGGCCAAACTGGTACTCGGCGACAACACGGCGTCGGCCCAGGAGGCATGGGGCGTCACGGATCTGCAGTATCATCCCGACGTGGTCGGAGGCGATTTCAGCAGTCCGTATGTCACCGAGCTCAACTCCGAGGCCTACCCCTACACGGCCAAGACGCAGATCCGGGGGGCCAGCGAATTCCTGACGGGCAACAACCTGCTGGGTGAAACGGGAGGCGCTTCGAGCGTGTTCTCCCCACCCGCCGATCTGCTCTGGTACGATTTCGATCAGCAGTTGACGGCCCATCACACCGGCATCAATCACTCGGGCGGCGAAACACCCAGTGATGTCAGCAAGTTCCAGCCCGATACCAAGACCTACTCCCGCATCGGACAGGAACGGTCGGAAGCGGAGGCGGTGCGCTATCTGGGACGTTCGCGCTATGTGGGACTCGAAGTGGGCGCCAAGGCGACGATCAAGGGACGTGCCGACACGGCATTCAACGGCGCGGTCTTCATCACCCGCGTGCAGCACAGTGGATCGAACGGCGCCTATCACACCGATGGTGCGCAGTCCTCATACGAGAACAGCTTCGAAGCCATTCCCGGATCCACACCCTACCGGCCGCCCCGTCGCACGCCGTGGCCGCGTGTGTCGGGGGCGCACGTGGGAACCGTGGTGGGGCCGCAAGGCGAGGAGATCTTCACCGACAAACACGGTCGCGTGCAGGTGGTGTTCAAGTGGGACATCGAGAACTCCACCAAACTCGAACGATCGTGCTGGATCCGCGTGGCCCAGTCGTTCGCGGGCCAGCAGTTCGGCATGGTGTTCCTGCCCCGCATCGGCCACGAGGTGATCGTCGATTTTCTCGACGGCAATCCGGACAATCCGGTGGTGGTGGGCAGTCTGTACAACAGCGCCAATCTGCCGCCGTGGCCCTTGCCGACCAACAAGACGCAGAGCGGTGTGCGCACCAAGAGCACCCTGCAGGGTGGTGCGGACAACTACAACGAGCTGCGCTTCGAGGACAAGAAAGGCAGCGAGCAGATCAACGTGCAGGCGGAGAAGAATCTCGACACCCTCGTCAAGAACGACGAGACCCGCAACGTCCAGCACGATCGCACCACGACCATCAAGAACAACGAAACGAAGACGGTCAAGGAAGGATACGAGCACACGACCATCGAGAAGGGCGAACAGGTCATCAAGGTGCTTGACAACAACCGGACGCTACACGTCGAGAAGGATCACACCGTCACGGTGAACGGCAACGAAGCCATCACGGTGAAGGGCAACCGTGATCTCACGGTGAAGGGCAATCAGTCACACGCGATTTCCGGCGACGACACGGTCTCGGTGAAGGGGAAGCAGACCATCACCATCACGGGCAACGAAGCCATCACGGTGGAGCAGGGCAATCAGACGCTCACGGTGAAGATGGGCAACATCGACACCAAGGCGGATCTCGGGAACATCTCCTCCAAAGCCGCGCTCGGGAAAATCACGCTCGAAGCGATGCAGAAGATCGAACTGAAGGTGGGAGCCAACTCCATCGTCATCGATCAGACCGGCGTCACCATCAAGGGCATCATGGTGAAGGTGGAAGGTTCCGCGATGGCACAGATGAAGGCGCCGATGACGCAGGTCAACGGTGACGCGATGGTGATGGTGAAGGGCGGCATCACCATGATCAACTGAGACGCCGATGACGACGCCTCCCGTGATCGCTCCCGATCCGTTCGCCGCCTATCCGGCGCCCGTGCGCTGGCTCCTCGAGCGCGCGGCGCCCGACGACGATGCCATCGCCCTGCTCGATCCCCATCATTCGCTCGACGCGCTCTACGGCGCGTGGACCGCACAATCGCTGTTTCCCAGCGCCCTCCGGCTCATCGTCGGGGTTCTGCCATCACGCGAGAGTGTGTGGTGGGCCTGGGTGTCGGCGCGGTATGTCACCCAGGCCGAAGGGGGCACGCCCGCCACGGCCGATGTGCACAAGACTCTCAGTGCCATCGAACAGTGGATCGTCCGCCCGGAAGACGATGCCCGCCGCGCCGCGTGGGATGCCGGTACGGCCGCTGGTATGGACACGCCGGTGGGCATGATCGCCGCCGCCGTGTTTCTGAGCGGCACGTCGGTGGCTCCCGCCAACATGGCCCCGGTACCGCCACCACCGGGCGCCGCCATGCCGCTCGTGGCCGGCGCCATCCTGCTGTCCGCCGCCTCCGTGCAGAAGCCGGAGCAGATCGTCCCGACCATGTCGGCGTTCGCGGCGCAGGGCTTGGAGATCATCAAGCGACTCGGCGGCTGGGATCCGGCACTGCAGCTCGCCTACGACACCCACCAACGTCTGCAGCACGAGTACACCCGTGCCACGACCCCTGCCCCCACGAGGTGATCCATGCCTCCCGCCGCACGTGTGACCGACATGCACGTCTGCCCCATGCAGACGCCCGGCGTTCCACCGATTCCGCACGTGGGCGGCCCCATCGTCGTGCCAGGCGCTCCCACGGTGCTGGTCGCCGCACTGCCGGCCGCAACCATTGGCAGCATGTGCGTCTGCGTCGGACCTCCGTCCAGCGTCATCAAAGGCTCCGCCACCGTACTCATGTGCAGCAAGCCTGCCGCGCGACTCGGTGACAACACCGCACATGGTGGTACGATCGTGTCGGGTGCCCCCACCGTGATGGTGGGCGGATGACGCCAGCGCCGTCCGCCGAGCTGCTCACGTTCGCTCGGGTTCACCGCGCGTTCACTGCCCGGCGGACGGCCCCCGATACTCACACCCCGACGTACACGTCTCCCGCACGATCACGGCCGAGAGCGCTGGCAGCGCCGGCGTGAGCTGCTCCCAGATCCAGACGGCCAGTCGCTCGCTGGTGGGATTCTCCAGCCCCGGAATGTCATTGAGATAGTGGTGGTCGAGCCGGTCGTAGATCGGCGCGAACGCCCGCTTGATGTCCGCAAAGTCCATCACCCAGCCCAATGTGGGGTCGAGTGGTCCGCGCACCCGCAGTTCGATACGGAACGAATGCCCGTGCAGACGCGCGCATTTGTGACCGGGCGGTACCTGGGGGAGCCGGTGAGCGGCTTCGATGGTGAATTCCTTGTAGATCTCGCAGATCTCGAGCGGGGCGGTCATCCGCCAATTCTAGCGGTTCCCCGCCGCAGTCGGGTATCCTTGGTGTCGACCCGCATCAAGCCGTTCTTGCCCATCGCTCTGCGCTCCCGTCGGCACCTCGCTCCACTGGCCCCCGGACTGCTTCTGCTGTGCGCCACCAGTCCGGCCTCCGCCCAGCCCACCGGGGTCCGGGTCGCCCCCGCCCCCGCGTCCACCGCCTCGCCGGAATTCGTGCGCCAGGCACTCCTGGTGGCGCCATTCCGGCCCGACAGCACACCCGCAGGGTTGGCCAACGTCTCACGAGACCTGTCCGACGTCCTGCGGGATCGACTCGGCAAGCGCATCGATGGCCGCGAAACACAGCTGCTCGAGTCGTATCACCTGCGGAATATCCTGCTCGAGTCGGGATACCCCCGCAACGCGATCCTCGGCGATGTGGAATTGCGCCTGATGGCGCGAAAGGTGCGCGCCGATGAAGTGGTCTTCGGTCGGGTCATGCGGCAGGGCAATACCTACGTGGTCGCGGGACGGATGGCCCGACTGCGCAACTGGGAGATGCAGCAACCGCTGCCCGTGGTGCGCGGCACCACCGTGGCACAGGTGGCGGAGCGACTCGCGGACGAAGTGGTGAAGGCCCGGGCCCAGTTGCAGGGACTGCGCCGGTGCGAAAACGCGCTCGAGAAGCGCGACAAGGCCATGGCGGCACGGGAAGCCACCCGCGCCATCCAGGCCTATCCGCAGGCCGTGATCGCCCGCGATTGCCTGCTGTCCGCGTTGTTCGACGGACAGACCGGCGCCGATTCGATTCTCACCGTCGCCAACGACGCGCTCCACATCGACAGTACCAACACCTACGCGGCGGTCGCGCGAGCCAATGCGCTCGAAGCCCTTTCACGGCGCGCGGAGGCCTTGGCGCAATGGAGTCGCATCTACGCCGCGCACGACGATTCGCTGTCGCTGGCCACGGTCGTCGTGGAAGCCCAGCTCCGTCTGCAGCGCCCCGACGATGCGATGCACAATGCCCGCGCCCTGGCCGAACGCTTCGGCAACAACGCCGAACTGCAACGCCTGGTGTTCCGTGCACAGACCGCCCTCGCGCAGTGGCACGACGCCGCCGTGCTTGGCGATTCGCTCGAACTGGCCGACAGCACCTTCCGCGCCGATTCCAACTACGCCACCCGGTTCGTGGAGGCACTGCGTCAATCGGGCGATTCGCTGGGCGCGCTCGAACTCGTCGTCCGCAACGTGCGACGTTTCCCCGGTGATTCGCGGCTCTACCTGCAGTATCTGCAGTTGCTGGGCATCGAGAACGGCGTGGCCCTGCAGCGCGGTCTCGAACGGTTTCCCGACGTGTCCACGTTGAATGTGATGGCCGCCAGTGCCGCCAGACGCTCCGGCAACCGCACCGCGGCCATACGCGCCACGCAGGAAGCCATCCGGAAGGACTCGTCGCTGACCCCGCAGTATCTCCAGCTTGCCGATGCCTTTTTCGAGCAGCAGCAACCCGACAGCGCATTCGTGACGCTCCTGCTGGCACCACGCCATGGCGACCAGGCGGAAATACTCCGGGGCTACGTGGTGGCCCGGGGCGTCACGTTGCTGCGAACGGCCAGTGATTCCGCGCCGGCACTGCAGCAGACGGCCGTCCGCATGCTGGTACTGGCCGACAGCATCGCCTCGCGGGAAGACACCCGGTCCTATCTGGCGGCGGCAGCGTTGCAGGCGTCCCGTGCCCAATTGGTGACGGCCAGCCGTTCCCGGACCTGTGTCGATGTGCGATCATCCGAAGAGACACTCCAGCTCAGTGCCGACGCGATTGCCCGCGGGCTCGGAGAAGGGGCCAACGCCGCGGAAATCAGCGCCGCCTACGAGGCGATGCGCGTTGCCGTCGAAAACGCCATCCGGTCACTATGCAAAGAGCCGTAGCCTCCTCATCGTTTCTCACCGAACGCCACCTGCGGTTGGCCATCGCTGCCATTGCCATGACGGCGCTCGCGCTGCTGGGCACCGGCTGTGCTTCCACTCCCGCACCACAACCCGAGTCCACGCCGGTGCAGGTGGCGCCACCCGAAACACCGGCTCCAACCGTGAGCGATGGAATGCCTCCGGGGTTTGCCGACGCATTCGGCGCCGCCGATTTCCGGGCACGGGCGATCGCGTTCCATCAGCAGTGTGTCCCCACGGTTGCGCGCCTTCGGGCCGCAGGCCGCTTCGGAGCCGCGGCGTCCGCGCCGCGTCTGATTTTCTGTGAACGCGATGCCGACGGTGTGCCTGTCGGCGGCGTGTTCGATGTGGACAGCGCGTTCCGCACACCCCGACGACTGACTGCCGTACGCCTCGATGGAGATCGCCCCAAATACCTGTCTCCGCTCGATACCGCCCAGATCCTGCAACGCGCCCGCCTCGCACGTGATGTGAACCGCGCGGTCACACCTGCCTGGAACCGGCTCAAGCGTCCCTTCACGGTGATTCCGTTGACACTCGCGGATGGCACGCACGAAGGCTGGGTGATTCCACGGGCAACACGGGCCAACGCCATCGTTTTTGGCGGTGATGCGGCGTATGTGTCTTCGTCTGGTACGTCGGGTGGTGCGGGAAGTGGTGCGTCGGCTGGGAATGCGCCGGCGGTGCGGCAGATCGTGGACCGCACCAAGACGTGGATGCAGGTCGCGCTTCCCGCCAAAGGACCGGTGCGTATCACGAGTGCCGAACCCAGCGTGGCGGCGGTCTCCGACCTCGCGTCGGCGCGCTATCTCACCGACCTCGGCCGGGAGGTCACGGTGACGACGGCAACGGCATCGAGCATCCTCGTTCCGGGGCTCGATCCGGCAACAGGAGCGCGTGTCGTCTGGAAGCACACACCGGTGCGGTGATCGGCGGGGATTGCCGGTGATTGATCGACCGCTGTGTTCAGGCAACGGAAAACCAGATCGATCCGATCAGCGACGACGCCTTTCGCTCACGCCGTGCCAGATGGCGTACAGGCCGAATGCCAGCAGAGCGGCACCGGCGATCTTTCCCTGAAACACGGCGAGCGGGTTTCCCACCAACACCACCGCCCACAACGCACGCGTCAGCAACCGGCGGCGTCTGGCCTGCAATGAGGGTGCGGGAACAACCGACGGAAACTCGGCGGCCCGTTGCAGCTGCGATTGCCCCCAGACGCCCATCGTAATGGTGAGCAGCAGCAGAATGCCCGGAACGACCAGATCGCCATTGGGTGTGCCGGGAATGATCCGCAATGCGTGAATCGCCGACACCGTGAGGCCGATGCCCACACCCACCGTGGCGATCGCGGCGCGTGAGACATAGTCGGGGCGGGGATGGGCGGTCTGCCCGTAGGCAGGGATGTCTGTCGTCATGGGTGGGTTCCTCGGGATGGTGAACGTCGGATCGATGTGTCCTTGGGTGTTCTTGGGTGTTCCTGGGTGTCCGTACATGGTCTTTGCATGGACCTGCGCGGACCTGCATGTCGGTCTTTTGATCCCGCCTTCAACTGACGTACCATTTGATCAGTGTGGTGATGAACAGCCATACGCCCCACAGGATCAACACCGTCCACATCACCTGCCTGCGCGTGATTTCCCGGACCATCATGCCGGTGCCATACGCCACGAGCCCCACTCCATACAGCTTGATCGCATCGAGCTGCAAGAGGATGTGATGCAGAGGACGATTGCTCGTTTCCGGGACGAATCCGGCAAAATTGGTCAATGTCTGACTGGCGGGCTCGACGTTCATATCGAGCAACGCATCGCTCAGCAGTGCGACCAGGAGCGCGCCGAGTTCCGTCACGAAGCCGACGCACAGCACGACGGCAAGCACCGATCGTGGACGAAAGCGTCCTCCTCTCATCCACAACGCGCCCATGATGGAGAGCGCGATGACGGCATAGAGCACTGCCACGATCAGCGATTGCACCCCGAGGTTGATCACGATCCGGTCGAGCCTTCGCGCGGCGGGATACTGTGCGATCAGCCAGCACGTCCGACATGCTGCTATACACAGCAGCGGAATCCAGAGATGGATGCCCCTGGCGATGGCCTCGAATCCCGCGCGTGGGCTCACGAGCACATCGATGGTCGCATCCACGCTACGGGCGAGGGTTCGTTCAGCGACAGCGCTGGTGCGCGCCTCGTCATGAGCCGCGTGATGGGTAGGCATGATGGGGTTGACCGGATGGAGATGGTGAACGGATCGGCGGCCGGAGCCGGATGGCATCACCGATGACCGGTCATCGGTGATGCGGTACCTGGCTGTCAGGTCATTGCCGGGCAGCAGCCGATGGTCGATGCCCAACAGGACCCATGCCACAGCGTGTGTTCGCACCCCATGCAGCTGAACATCTTGGTCAGGGCATCGAAACACCCTCTCTCGGTGAGCATTCCTTCCCCTCCGTGCGGCTCCATGTCTTCGGCGGGGTTCATGACGCCGGCGGGGTGAGTGGGCAGGGAAGCGCGGATATCCGCGCTGAGTTCTTCGCGAAAGTGCGGGTCTTTCCAGGCCCGTACGGTGATATCGGACGACATAGGTACCTCCGGTGGAATTGGCGCTGCGTTGGATATGCCGGCACGCAGCGGGGACTACGACGGGAAGCCGGCTCCCGGGTTCGTTGCGGCATCGTGTGATCCTGATCGTGCCTTCCAGGCCGCTTGGGGTTTGCCTGGAGTCTGCTGGGGTTTGTTTCGGCTCTGCATCGCTTCATCCGGCCCGTCGCGCGATGTCGTCCGGGAGTGCGCGTCCGCGCAGCACGTCCTGAGGTCGACCTTCCGCCACGAGACGCCCGTCGCTCATCGCGAGAACCCAGTCGGCCTCTTCGACCGCCGAGAGACGATGAGAAACGATGAGACGCGTGCATCCGAGTTCCTGGATGCACCGGTTCACATTCCGCTCGGTTTTGACATCGAGTTGGCTGGTGGCTTCATCGAGCACGAGAAAATCCGGTCGATGCAGCAAAGCGCGCGCGAGAGCGAGTCGCTGTCGTTGCCCTCCGGACAGGGAAATGCCCCGATCGCCGATATGTGTGTGATATCCGAGCGGCATGGCTCTGATCTCCTGATCCAGACAGGCCAGGGACGCGGCCGCACGCGCCTCGTCGAGCGTCGCGTGGGGTATGCCGAGCGTGATGCTTTCGAGGATGGTGCCACTGAACACATCGAGCTCCTGCAGAACGGCACCGGTGCGTTTCCGGAAATGGCGAACGGTGTTTCCATCGAGAGGCTGGCCGTCGTGCAGCACCTGGCCAGCCGTTGGCGTCCACAAGCCGAGCAGGATCTTCGCAAGCGTGCTCTTTCCCGATCCTGTCGCGCCGATGAGTCCCAGTGTTCCGCCGGCGGGGATGACACAGTCGATCCCGTGCAGCACCAATGGCGCGGACGTACCGAACCGGAATTCCACGCTGCGACATTCGACACGACGTCCGGTTTCGGAGCGGCCGGCTTTCGAGCCGATGACTCCGACGACGGCCTGTTCCTCGAACGCGTCCACCTCCGGCTTCGAGTCGAGGACATCCATGATGCGTTCCATGTACGCGCCTGCGAGATGCAGTTGCTGGGCGGATTGCAGCAACGTGAGCACCGGTTGCACGAAGGACGTCACGAGCGTGACCGCGGCGAGCATTTCGCCCAGTGACATGGCACCCGTGTCGACCCGATGCATGCCCACCAGCAGCGCGGCGATGGGAGTCGCCAGCCGCACGCCGCCGAGTATGGCTTCGACCGTCGTGTTGAGCATGGTCGTTTCGAAGGCCACGTCCTGGTGATGAATGAATGCGGACCGCCAGCGGGCGAGCAGTGAAGCTTCCGCCGCGACCGCTTTGACGTAGGTGATGCCAGCCAGTGTTTCGACGGCACGACCATGTTCTTCGGCTTTCGCCGAGAGTGCACGGGACGCCAGCTCCCGTTGCCGGTGCATCGCGAACCAGATCATTCCCGTCTGCAGCAGTGCGGAGATGCCGGCGAGCACGGCAAGCGGTGGTGCGACGACGATCAGGAGCCCGAGATACCCCAGGGCCATCGGAGCATCGAGGCTGGCCGTGATCAACTGGGTGGTGAAGAGATCCCTGATGGCGGCGTTGCTGTTCAGACGCACCAGCAGATCGCCCGTGGTCCGCTGAAGAAAGAATCGATGCGGCAGTCTCAGGAGGTGATCGAAGAAGCCCGTGGAGACATGCCGATCGACCAGGCGTTGCAATCGGGCAATGAAGTTTCCCCGCAACCACGCCAGTCCCACCCGTGCGACGGTCACCGACATCAGCGCAGCGGCGATCGTCGTCAGGCCGTAGGCTTTCCACGTGACCGTGGAATCGACCAGGAGAGCCGTCGTGGCCGGCACGACGAGGCCGAACAGTTGCAGGATCAACGATGCGAAGGTGGCGGCCCCCAGATACCGCCGAGCGGTGGCAGGGGTGAAGAGCCACTGGAGATACCGGAGCAGGTGACGTTCCGGTGTGCGCGGACCGGGCTGGAAGACCGCATCAGGTTCGAACTCGACGGCGGTGCCGGAAAAGTCACGCGCCATGTCGTCGGGCGAGAGCGTGCGGCGGCCAAACGCCGGATCGAGAATGGTGGCCTGTGTCGCCGACATCGCTTCCAGCACGACAAAGTGTCGATCGCGCCAGTGCAACAGCGCCGGAAGATGAATCTGTGGGAGTTCGGATGCTACAATCCGATGCACCCGATGCTTCAGTCCCTCCTCTTCGGCCAGACGAAGCAACGCGGTCAGAGAGACGCCATCGCGACCCGCCACGATCCGCTCGCGCAGTTGACGCAGTGTGGTGTGTCGCCCGTAGTGTGCGAGCAGCATGGCCAGGCAGGCCGGTCCACATTCGACATCGGAAAGCTGTCGGACGGGCGCGATGCGTCGGGTTCGTCTCATCATGCCCTCCTGTCAGGCAGTGTGAGCGTCAGCACATCGACCACCTCTTCGCCGGCCAGTTGCAGCAGTCCCAACCCGATGCCGGCCAGACCGGTCATCAACCCCGGTGTTTCGATGCCCTTGGGAATGCCGCAGAGTGCACCGGCCTGCTCCATCGAATCGAGAATCCATTCGGCGAGACGATGGTGTGTGTGTGAACCCTCGTGAACGATGCCTGCGCGCCTGGTCTGTTCGACGAGCGCGAAGTTTCCCAGCATGCCGTGGCACAGGGAGTGGTTGCCGGTGAATCCATGTGCACACGTGTCCTGCAGCGCATGCTGGAGGTCGGGCCTCACCTGCTCAGCCAGCCGTTCGTCGCATGGGCTTCCGAGAATCCGAAGGCGGGCCAATCCGATGCCGGGCGCGCCGTGGCACCAGGCGTGCATGGTGGGCGGGAGCCCCTCCGGCGTGCGCGTGGCAATCGTTCGATAGTCCGGCCAGTATCCACCCGTCCGTTCGCGACCATCGCGTTCGTAGTTCATGGCCTGTTCGGCACAGGCGATGTAGTCGGGCCGATCCAGGAGCTGACCTGCCCGGTGCAGGGCGAGCGCCATTCCGGATGCGCCATGCGAAAAACCGGTGAGCGGCTGCGTGGCGTCGACGCGTGTATTCCAGCCGATGCCCGAGCGCTGCGGAACGGCTTTGGCAATCAGATGATCGCAGGCAGCCTGCAGGTTGTGGGTGAGGGTGGCATCCGCCGTGTGTGGCGCGCGCTGAAGCAGCGTGGTTCCCACGAGTACAAATCCTGCGACACCGGCAATGACGTCGAGCTGATCGTCCTGTGCGATGTTGTCGGCCGCCCGCTGGAGCAGCCGGGTGGTCATCTGCGCATATCGGGGCTCCTGCAGGACTTCCGCAGCGTGAGCGAGCACGAAGGCTCCACCACTCAGCGCATGAAACGCCCCTCCCATGAACGACGGGGCTATCGTGCGGTTGGTGTGTGCAGCCATTTCGTGTTCGAGCATGCCGGTGTACCGACGCAGGCAGGCATCGAGCACCGCCCGGGCGAGCGCGCCGGCGCGGGAATGGCCAAGCGTCCGATCGATCTCCAGAAGAAAAAGTGCGACCCCCAATCGACCGTTGTAGAGATCGTCTCCAAGGGGTTGCAGCGACCAATGCTTTTCGCGGAGCAGAGAGACGCCGAGCCAGTTCACGTCGGTGCCCTGTTCGATAGCCAGCGATGCCAGGCGATCGGCCATGTGGCGTGCGTACCGGCGTGCCCGGTTGCGCGAATCCCGCGATCGATGGACGATCGTCATCGGCGGGATCGGAGCCTCCGACACAATGCGTAGAGCACCATCGTCGTCGATGCCCCGGGATACCATGGCATCGATCTCTGCCCGCGCCGGCGCGGTGTGTGTCTCCACATCGAGTGTGGCCAGCGACGCACGGATGAACCAGCTCTGCCGCTCACAATCGGTCTGGTTCAGCGACGCGATGCGTCGCTCCACGTTCGTATAGGCACACTGGGCGAAGAACGCCGGGATCTCCTGGCCATCGGAAGTCCACAGGGACGTGGAGCCCGGGCGGGTGGTGAAGTGCGGAACATCACCACGCCAGAGATCCTCGAGTTCATGGCGCACGATGCGGGAGTACCAGGGTCTCGTTTCGAGCACGCGCCAGAGCGTCTCGAAGTGGATGTCCCGATCGGCGGCGTCCCGGAGGAGATCCGGATGAAAGGAATCACGCAGCAGTGTGGCATACACTTTCGTGTGCCGCAGTACCGCCCGTACGTCGACGTCTTTGAACGCCGCCAGCAAGCCGTGGGGTTGCAGCAGCCATTCGCGATGTTCGGCGATGTATCGATAGGCCGTTTCGAACCCTTGCACGAGGTGTTCGGTGAACGCTGCCGGATCGACCGGAGCATCCGTCATACGTGGCTGGTTCTTTGCCGCGGGCATTCTGACCCGCGCACGGGCGATGTGCATGGTGTCCTGCCCGATCTCCGAAAACACGGGCTGCTCGTCCGGCAGCAGTTGGTCCGCCATTCCCCCGACACCGCTCAGTTCGATGGCGTCTCCATCGGCATTGGGATAGCTCCAGCTTGGCAGGAGACCGACCCGCATGACCGATTCGTAGTAGGGTCCCCAGGCGCCGGTTGAACCGCTTTGGGGAGAAGCCGCGGAGTCGGTGTCTGCACCGGCGCGGGGATGAAAGAGTGCTTCGAGATCGACCAGCACCGGCGTGCTGCCGCTGGCGATGAGGTTCTCGAGGTGCATGTCGGTGGCATCGAGTGCATACAGCAGCGCGAGCTGCATGCCCAGACGTCGATAGAACAGCGCCACGTCGTCCTGTGACATGCAGGGTTCATGTTCGATGTAGGCGCTCCATCCATGAGTGTCGCGCGCCAGGTGTGAAGGCGTCGTCATGGTCCGATCGCCGAGCCCGTCGGCCAGCCATGTGAGCAGCTGCTGGTAGGCGATGTCCACGGCAATCGCTCTGGGCTTGTAGACGACGCGGTGCCCCGTGTCGAAGCCGAGTATGGTGACGTGTCGCCCTTCGCGATGTCTGTCTCCCGCACTGGGCCGAATCTCCCGCAGCATTCCCAGCGGACGTCCGCACAGCACGACCTGTTCGATGACCGGCTGGTCGGCGACCAGTCGCTCCGCGACTTCGGACCAATGCCGGACCCATTGATCGGCCGCCTGTCGGAGCGTGCGGAGCAGCACCGGGTACTCGTCGAAGAGTGCTTCCCGTATCTGAGAAGTGCCGAGTTTGCGAACGAAGTCCTGGAAACGCTCTTCGGCGGTGGTGCCGGTCAGTTGACCGCGCAGGCGCATGACATTCAGCTCGAGCACGAGCACTCTGGCCACATTTTCCGCGAACGTATTGGCGAGTGCGGGGGTGGTGAGTTGCACGAAGCTTTGTGTCGAACCGCAGATCGATGCGAGGCCGGGGATCCGATCGAGATGCAGCGACAGTTGCGTCTGCGCTTCGAGCAGTTGCGGCCAGGCGATGGCGAGAAATCCCTGGAATGGTGAAGGGTGGAGTGCACCCTGCGATGCATCGTGGTCTTCTCGTGCTTCGTCCGCTTGGCCTGCTTGGCCCCCGCCTGTGGATGCGAGTTCGCACCATGAGGGTCGAGTTGCCGGGATGTCGGACGTCCACGCGCCCGTGGCATCGAGGAGCCGAGTCAGATCGTCCGGTGTGAGACCATCGGTGGCGAGTCGCTGGGCGAAACGCGCGGGGTTGGCCGATGCGCAACGCTCCCGCCATCGTGTCTCCCGACGACGTACCGATGCCGGCGAAGGCATGGATGCCGACGACCGATCGACGAGGTGCGATGTATCGACGGCGTGCGCCATGGATCGCAGCAGGCGGCCTCGCTCGCGCAAGGTGAGCGCGCGTGCATACGCGGACTGGCTCAGTGTCGGACTGAACATGGGAGGGCTCGTGGAGATGGTCGATCGCGCTGAGGTGTGCGGGAGGGGGTGCCCGCACACCTCAGCAGGCGATCACGTGGGATCGCCGCAGACGGAACGGGTTGTCATCCAGACGCTGATGCAGCCACCCGTGCATCCCCCGGGCCCTTGTGTCAGTCCCCAGCAGGCGTTCGTGAACCCCTGGCAACAACCCAGGCTCAGCAGCCACTCGGAGGACTCCCCGCCTGCGATCTGTTGGAGGGCATCGGACGGGTCTTCCACGAGCCCCGCCGGATTGGGGGAGAGGGCCGCCTGGGCGTCACCATCGAGCGTGGCCCGGAAATCCTGGTCTTTCCAGGCGCGAATGAGTGTATCGGTCATGAGTGCTCCTTCTCTTGGACTGGACATGGTGAGCACGCATTGCCGTCGCTGATGGGGGGAAGCGCCGGCGCGTGCCGTGATCGTGCGCGCTCAGCATGGCGGTCCGGTGTCATTCGCCCGTCATTCTCGGGCGTTCGATTCATTGGTGGGGTGACCATTGTTTCGCGCCGGCAATCGGCGGCGATCGACGGCAACTGATGACAGGGACGGAATCGAACCGCCGACACGCGGATTTTCAGCACCTGAGTCATGTTATTGCGTTCGGCAAGTAGTTATTCCACATAGACTTACGACGTTGCCGAGAGGACCAGCCGGGTTTATGGTCAGGACTATAGTTGTGTTTAGTCCACACCAGTCCCCGACTGATGAGTTCCATCTACCTCTGCAATGACTTCTGGTACTACCAGACCTACGTCCCGACGACCACCGGGAAGAAGAAGGTCCAACGGTCCCTTCGGACTAAGGGCCGGTCGGTTGCCCTCCGTCGTCAGAAGGAATTCGACAACAAGCTGCTTCGGGAGCAGATACAGTTTTCCAGCCGTCAGAAGTACAAGGACTCCGTTAAGGAGTACCTGGCTCACCGGACCAAGCTGGCTGACAACGGTCAGCTCAGTTCCCACACCGTCCGGAGTGATAAGGGTTCGCTGAAGGAGTTTGAGAAGTACCTAGAGACTCTCCCGAAGCTGGTCCACCTGAACGAGTTCGACGACTCTGACCGGTCCCTAGAACTTTTGCAGGGCTTCGTGGACTATCGACGTGAGCAGAAGGTCTCCCCGAACACGATTCGTCGCGACCTCCGTCATTTGTCGATCATGTTCACCTTCTACGTTCGACCCCCACACCGGGTGTTGAGCCAGAGCCCGATAGCAGAGTTCCAGCTTCCCCGAGCTCAAGAACGAACCGTTCTCCCTGACCAAGCCAGTTGGTTGAAGCTGAGGACCTATCTTCGCAGCCAGGTCGAGAAGGGTGAAATCAACCTGACCGAGAACATCATCTTTGTTCAGATAGAAGCCGGCTGTCGTATCAGTGAAGTGCTGAAGCTCAAATGGAGTCGCGAGGACACCGACGTATCCGGTAGTGGTGACCAGTGGAGTGTCCTCGAGCAAGGCAACTCGAAGCTTCGTATCTACTGCAAACGCCGGGAACGAGTCGTTCCTATTGCGAAGCTCGGAGGACTGAAGAAGTTCTTCAATAGCATCCAGAACGGAGCCGAAGAAGGTTGGGTGTTCCCGTCTCCCCGGACAAGAAAGCCGTTGAACATTTCTCAGTTCAGCCGGTCGTTTCGGTCTCGACTCAAGCGAGCCAAGGTGACCAAAGAGTTTTCGTCACACGGGGTCAGACACGGTTTCATTTCGTTCTTGGTCAATAGTGGGTTGTCGTCCGACCAAATTGGGTGGATCGTTGGTCATTCATCCGCGGAAATCACCCGTATCTACAGTCATCCCGATACGGACTCGCTTTCAAAGATTCTTTCGAAGTTGAAGTAGACCAATCTTTAGCCCTCGTGTCATCGTGGACCAGTCCGAACCAACTGACATTCAAGGTTTTCACGTCAAGGCTTCTTTTGAAACACTGAGGCCTCACCTCGAAAGCGATCAATACCAGCATCTACTACGGGTGTGTCGTCTTGCAAACAACCTCACCTTTCTAGTCGGTTCAGGCAGAGACGCAAGAGGACAGTCTAGGAGTCGACAAACTCTGGCTGCTCGCAGTGGCCTCCTGCTCGTGATGTCGACGTTGCACGAGATGGTCGGCATGCTGGGCCCTCTCGGGAAATACTATCGACATCACCAAGCATGGAATCTGCTCGGGGCTTTCCTTGCAGAACCTGTCTATGAGAAGATGAAGCCCTTTCTCCGGCATGCGAGAAATAAGGCGGGTGTGCATGCTGACGCTCGACTGATCACCGATAGCCTAGCAATCTTCTCAGCAGACGCCCGATTCAACTATGAAAAAGAACCAGATATAGTGCTGGAGGACAACTCCACAGGTCACCTCATGGATCATCATTTCCATGCCGTTGACATTTTTGCCATCACATTCGCACTTCAGAAGCCCCTTCCCAATGCTGAGGAAATCGGAGACTTCTGCAGAAGACATGGCATGCCGTTCCCGGCTCTCACTAGCGGCATCACTGAAAGCGACTTGCCTGACAAGTTGGAACGGTCAATGGTTGCGACCACCACTTTGGCAGTAGTTCTCATTCGAGCAATTCGTGAGCTCGTCCACGCTGTTCATGTGGAGATGGGAGCGACTGTTGTCGCAGGTGACCGTCGGGCTGCAAAAGGTAAGAAGCGGAACACCACTCCACCGGTTTAGCAGATGAAGCCAAACAAGAAACGGCGAGAGAAAAAGGCAAGGAAGAGCGACAAGTCAAAAGTGACACCTGTTCGAGATGATGGTCTGACTCCAGAGGCTCGTGACTTTCTTCGCAGGAAGCAGTTCAGAGAAGAATTTCACATGGCGACTGACTATCAGAGCGTTAAACAGGCTATGCGTGAAGAAGCCTACGTTGAACTGGCCAGGCTAATGAAGTTGATGAACAGTCTCAGCTTTCTGTATCGTACCATTCGAGACAGCGACCTTGACTCGAATACCAGTCAAAATGTGATGGATCGGGTGAGTGGCAGTCTATTGCTCACTGCGACACTCGCTGAGGCAGTCAAACGGGTTGAGACCATTCAAGAACACTACAAGGACGATGCAGCATTTGCCGATCTTGAAGTGTTCTTGAATGATCCTTTGCTTACTGCCGCCAAGCCCTATATCCGTCTAGTTCGCAACCAGATCGGCTTTCATGCGGACCCTGAGTTCTTTACAGAGGGCTTGAAAGAAGGAGAACGAATCGGTGGGCTCAATGATTCAGACGCAACCGTATTGTTCGAACACAATACCAAATGGGATGCCCATGCGAATCACTACACCTTCGTCGATATCACGGCCTTCTTCTTCTCGTTGCGGGTGGAACTTCCGAGTGACGAGTTGTTGCTAGCGTTTCACTCCAAGTTGGAACGGCCAGCTCCTTACTGGAAATCATCTCCCAACGATTCCGAGATGCGTGACAGAACAAGACGTGCAATGTTGTCGACCAGTCTTCTATGTACTTCTCTCATTCCAGCCGTTCAGAGACTCACGAGAGCTGTTCATAAATCGATGGGTGCTCCTGCGAAGCCAGGGCCTCCACCTATCTACTCACCACAAAGCAAAGAATAGAGTCCGCTATGTCCAACAGACCAAATAATAAACGGCGGGCCAGGAACCTTCGTCGAGCACAAAGACTTTCCTCCAAAAGCCCACCGAAACCAGCCGACAACGACGATGTTGTAGGTGCTTTCAGAGAACGCCAGCTCGTTCGGCAAGAGGCAACAGACTATTACATCGTTGCCGACTATCAAGAAGTTTCAGAGAAGATGGGTCAGGAGAACTTTCTTGATTGGATGAAAGTACTTCGACAAATGAACAATCTTACGTTTCTTCTGGCCACCATCGTCCGAGGAGACAACGAGAGTGAACACACCCGCCATAACCTCGTAAGGATGACTGGTAGCATTCTTCTTATGTCTACCCTGTACGAATCCATCAAGACTTTGAAGGCAGCGCAAAGACACTTCTTCGACCACGAAGACTACAAGGCAGACTACAAACCCTTGCTTGATCTGCTGTCACACAAGGTCACCAAGGTAACTTTCAGCGGATATCTAGCTCGGGTTAGAAACGATATTGGCTTCCATGCATTGCCTGTTTTTGTGCAGGACTTGTCGGGTTTTGAGGGTGGATCAGTCACCTTCCTGCATCACACTGGAATCAGTCGGTTTGATGCACACTATACGTTTGTCGATTCACTGGCTATATGGCACACGTTGCTTAGTCGCAGTAAGCCAGACAAACCGACTCAGCCGCCGACTGCTAACGATTTTGAAGCTCTGTATGATCCCGAAGTGGAGAAAGACCCTAGAGATGATCTCCCGCTAGACAACGACTTGAGGGCCTTTCATTCCTTTACTAAACCGATCTTTCCGTACTACGAAGCCGAAGGGCCAGAAACTAAGTTGGAGAACCTAGTTCGACGCTCCTTCAACGTCACCTCCGCACTCTCATTCGCTTTGATTCGAGAGGTACAGCACTTTAGCAGGGCGATCTTTACCAACATCAAGGCAAAGTCATTGGCTGTTCCCAAAAAACCTTAACCCACAACCGCTAATGCTGTCGCTTGATGACTACCTTATCGACGTGGTGGTGAAGTCTGTTGAGTTGAGCAATTTGTCTGGTAGCAAGCACCTGTTTCACAATGAATTCACCAAAGCAGCTGTCACTACGCTGGAGAATAGACAGGCGCTGACCTTCTCGTTGTATGTAGCAGAAGGTACGACTCTCTTTGCTTGGGCTCTTGAGGGTAACGGAGATGAGCCCATGGCTAGAGCCGTCTTTCCATTCAAGCATACCGGGAACATTGACGCAGATGCCGTAGCCTTTTGGCAGTGTGTTCAGTCCATCCAGACTACGTTCACCAAGCTGGGACATGGGAAGCCATTGAAGAGCGAAGATGACTACCGCCCTTCTGAGGCTTACATCTACACACTGGCTCGATACATCGAGACTGAACAGGAAATGCCGAACAACTGGACTCCATCCTACATGGGTGTGAAGCCGGTGACGTTCTACATGGCTTGGGATTTTGAGAAGGATCGCTTGTGGCTGCGTGTTGAGTCTGACGACCACGACCGCTCACTACCTGACGATACCCGCTTAACGTTCACTCCATACTTCAGATCGGACTCTGGTGATGATCTAACCGACGATGTATGGCTGTCATGGACGTTGTATGCTCCATCACTGGGGGGAGACAACGAAGGACTTATCGAGTCCGGTTTGATCCCCTTCTATACCAGCGGTGACCTCGAACGAGATAGCTTGGCATACGTGAACTCCTTTGCCACGTTCCTTCGACTTAAGAGCCTGTTCCACAAAGCCCCGTAGAACGATAGAAGCCCCGGAGGTTGAGTCCGGGGCTTTCTTGTCTACTATTGGTCCGTCATCAGCTTGCAGTCCCTAAAGACCTGTGGGTGTCCCCCTACCCCGAGTTGGGAGTGTAAGAACTCGTGTCGTCGTACCCACTCCTGTTCTAGCCCGAACTCGGATAGGTAGATGTTCTGTCCAGCCCACACCCCGAGGACTGGTACTGACCCGTAGTTGAACGTGTAGCCGTCCAGCACCCACAGACTGAGTTGGTCGAACCGTAAGTGTGGCTTGGCTCTCACCCTTGAAGCACAGTGGGTCCAAGACCATTGGTAGTCTGACCGGTAGACCTCACGGTGCACGGCTCGGTAGGTGGAGTCGGGCTCGAACGATGTGCCGGCAGTACAGGCTACAGTTAGGCAAACAGCAATGAGGTAGCAGCAACAACGAGCTGCTTTACTAGCAATATCATAGATACAATTCCGTCCAGTTCAATAGTGTTTTTATTGGGTTCTCAAGTGTCATTGGTGGTCTCTGTTGACCGTTTCATTTGCTTGTTGATTGCGTACTGACTGATGTCGATTCCGTTGGAGGCTGCGAGGTACACCAGCCATTCCGTTGAGACGTTCGGGCCTTGTTCGAGCACATGATAGGCTGTCCAGACGTTCAGCACGATACCTAAGAGCACTCGAAGCTTCGTCGTCGGCAGTGCTAACAGAGCCTTACTCAACCACACGGAACTGCCATCCACGGTAGCGACCCTTGTAGACAATTCCTTGGGGTCTTCGTAAGAACTCCTGCAACGTTCTCATGACGATGTCGCAGGCTTTGCAGGTCAAGAACTTGCTTCGATATCGTTCGGTCCTGCCGTACTGATTGGTTACTTCAATTGGTATTGGTGTGTAGTCGTTCATTGTCCTCTCCATATGATCTACACATATGTATTCGACTGCGAGCGGAAACGCTCGGAGTTCGGCATGAGGCAAGCGGCTTGCTGTCACTCGTGCGATATCGCCTCATTCGAGCCGAAGTCAATTTCTTGACTTTTCCTCAGGAATTTTGCCATACTGCCAACTCACGGCGGTACTTCACAGCTCTCCTCGGAGAAACAATGTTTGCACCACTGAACGAAGAAGAAGTCAGGGTCTCTCAGTACAACAAGATGGGTCTAGATGGACTTTTCCTCTCACTGTCTGAGACAGATGAAAACGGTGTGCTAAAGTACCAGCACATGACCCATGAACAGCGATATGCATTCTTTCGTAGCCTTACATCACTGTTCGAATTGAAGAACTAATGTTTGTTGGCTTGTAGCAATTTCGACGACGAGACCCTTCTTAACGGGTATTTATGACGACGGCTGGCAAAACCCCGGCTTTCGGTATCTGAACTCAATGAGCTGACACGATACTGGAAGTCGGGGTTCTTCCGTTTCTATGAGTCAAATTCCACGGAAACGGTGTTTTTGTGTGGTACAGAGTTCGATACCGCGAGTCCGGTGTTGGTACTTCAAACACCACGATTCCGGGGAATTGAATTGCATGAACATTTCTCCCCTGAATTCAGTGTTTTGGACTGTACCCCACATATGTATATGGGATGATGTCAACGCCGATTGAAATTGCACACTTCTGCTGATTGAAATTGCACACTCGGCGGGGGGCCAGCCCAGGGGGGGGCGGTCAGCGCTCCTGCCGACGGGGACGCCGGGCGGGTTCAGGGTCCGGATCAGAGCGGCGGAGGGCCAGATCCCGGTGCTGCCGCATCCGGTAGCTGTTGCCGCGGATGTTCACGATGTGGCAGTGGTGGAGCAGCCGGTCGATGAGTGCGGCGGCCATGGTCTCATCGCCGAAGACCTCACCCCACTCCTCGAAGCCCTTGTTGCTGGTGAGCACCGTCGAGGCGTGTTCGTAACGGCGGCTCATGAGCTGGAAGAAGAGCTGCGCGCCGGTGCGTGAGATGGGCAGGTAGCCGATCTCGTCGATGACCATGAGGCTCGGGAAGACGAGCGTGCGGAGCCGACGGGTGAGATGTCCGGCTTGCTGCGCCTCTTCGAGCGAGGTGATGAGATCGGCCAGCGTCGCATAGTACACGCGCCGGCCGTACTCGGCGGCCGCAATCGCGAGACTGATGGCCAGATGCGTCTTGCCGACGCCGGGGGGCCCGAGGAAGACCACATTCTCTTTGCGGTCCAGAAAGCTCAGCGTGTGCAGACTGTCGAGCTGCTCGCGCTTGATGGTGGGCTGGAAGGTGAAATCGAAATCGCTGAGCGTTTTCACGGCGGGTAAGCGCGCGCTCCGCATCGCTGTTTGCAGGCGGCGCTGATTGCGCAGGCGAATTTGCGAATGGAGCACCGCATGAATCGCTTCGCCGGCGGCGAGCTGACCGCCATCGACTTGGCGGAGGATCTCGTCGAGCGCCTCGAGCGCGCCTGGCATCTTGAGATCGGCGAGCTGCGTCCGCAGGCGGTCGCGCAGGGAGAGGGGCACGGTCGCGGCCATCAGACGGCCTCGGCCACGAGGTCGGCATAGGCGCTCAGGCGACGCCGCTCCACCGCCACGGGACCGGCCACCATCGTCGTGCTGCGGGTGACCGGCGTCGGCTCCAAGACCAGCGAGCGATAGGGCCGCGCGGCGAGCGGCTGCAGCACGGTCGCCTCGTCGCGCTCGAGGCGCACCACCGGGCGCTCGCGCGTCGTGCCATGCACGCGGACATTGGCGACGGTGTCCAGCCACAGCGCCGTCTGCGCGGCGAGGTCGCCATCCCCGAGAAAGGTGCGGCCGTAGACGAAATTGTCGCGCAGGTAGTGCACGGGCCGCTCGACCTTCCCTTTCGTCTTCGCGCGATACGGGCGGCACGCGCGAATGCGAAACGCCCAGTGCGCGGCAAAGCGTGCGAACTCGGCATTCTCGAGGAGCCGCCCGCCCGTGCCGCGATGATCCTCGACGATCACGGATTTCATCTGGTCGAAGAGCAACTCCTGCGGGACGCCCCCGAAGGCCATGAAGGCGCGCTCCAGCGCCTGCATGACGGTCAGCGCGGTCTGCCGCGGGACCCAATCGACGTGCAGGAAGCGCGAGTAGCCCAGCACGGTCAGGACGGCGTAGCGCTTGCCCCACGGAAAGCGAAACTCGGCAAAGTCGAACTGCGCCTGCTGACCCGCCGGCGTCTCGAAGCGTACCACGGGCTCCGACGTGGGTCGCGGTCGCACGCGCCGCACGTACTCGGTCAATTGCGAGTAGCCCCCGGCATAGCCGGCGGCGCGGCACTCCGCGAGCAGGCGCACCGACGACAGCGCCGGAAACGCCGTCAGCCGCTCGTGAATCAACGGCTTGAACGGCTCCAGCTTGGCCGGCCGCGCCGCCCGCGTCCGTGGCGACTCGGCCGACAGATCGCGCTCGACCTGGCCGGTCTCGATGAGGTGATACACGAGGCGGCGACTGATCCCCAACTCCCGAGCAATGGCCGCCTTCGGCTGCCCGGACTCCAGTAAGTGCTTGAGTAACACCAGGGTATCCCGACTGTACACCGGCCTCCTCCCTCAAGGGCAGAAGGCCAAGATCTGACAGAGGAGCGTCGACCGTCAGACGCTCAGGAGGCGTCCCGAGTGTGCAATTTCAATCGGCGCTTCTGTGCAATCTTCAATCGGCACTGACAGATGATGACAAATTTGCCGCATCGTGGTTTAGCCTGGCTCGGTTGAGCAGATAGCTGTCCGGTGGTTCTGGAACCCCTACACCGGTACAAAGGCCAGTGATACCACGAGGAGCCCAAGACAGGACGAAGGGCACCGATACCGCATCCATTCGATGAGATGAGTAACGAAGACGCGATAGAGCAATGAAGGGTCTAACTAGCCCATTGCATTCTGAAAGAGCAGCAACACAACACAATCAGCATTTCATTTGATATCCGTTCAAGCGGTGTTGTCGGTGCAAACCCGGCAATCAGACTTTTCTCTTTCTTCTTCTTTTGAGTAGGCTTGTGGGCGATGAGCAACTAGACCCTCTACATGTCCGAGGGGTTTCTTGTTGTTTCTGTTTGGAAGTCAGTATGAGAAGGTTCAATACAATGTGAAATAGGGAAGGAATTGAAAATGACATTAAAGGAAATTCGATGGTACAAAAGACAGCTCTGGTTAGAACAGGATGAGATAGATGCTGCTACGTACCAACAGATGATGATAGAACTCGTGTTAGCTGAAAGACGGCTGAAAGCCAGACTGAAGACGAAGTAGGTGCCGGATACAACAAAGCCCTCCAGCTAGTGCTTTGCATGGAGGGCTTCGTCTTACCGCTCACTACATAGTCGTTCGTATCAACAGAATACGGCGATACTTGCCCCTTCCGAAGCGGGCTAGGATGTGCTGAGAACAAATGAATATTGCTATCAGGAGATCAGCGAGATCGTAGACTAGGAGTATTGAGTGGATCAGATGTAATAGAATTTGTACCATATAACTGGGGTTCTAATTGAATTGTCTTTTCGTGAATTCTGATTCCAGAAAACACGAAATCCCCAACTGCGAATCGCAGACCGGGGAAAGATTGTTGCACTACGTGAACCTTCGGTCGAGAGTCCTTAAGTAATAGCCTATTCTCCGTTTTTGTATTGTTGTGTGGCCGAGCCAGTGGCTAATTTAGGCTTATGTCAACTGACTCCAGAATGCAAGAGGGGCCTCCCACTTTCTTCGAAACCGACCCCGGAAGCCCCAACTGTCGTTCTGCTGCCCGAACGAATGCCGAACATCGTACGGAGACACCAGCCACCGGAGGTTCCCGAGGTTATAACGATTGCATTCAATTTCAGTTTGAGAGACGCAATGACAGTACATGAATTAGGCCCGACCCTATGGGTATTCGGGAGTATTGCAACCGTAGTGACCACCGTCGTGAAGACTCAGGGCTACCTACGGTCCCACATCAAACCCACCGAAGACAAAGTGGGTGACTTGTCGAACGATGTAACTGAGATGAAGACTAAGGTTCAGTTAGAGAACATCCGTTCGCAGGAACATTGGTCAGAGGTAAAGGAGTTGTTGGCTGAACTCCGAACCACTGTCGATGCTGTTCGACTGAACCAAGCTGAGGTGAAGGTTGCTCTGTTCGGTCACGATGGTTCCAACGGTATCCGGGGAGAACTCCGGTTACTCCGTGACGAACTCAAAGACCTTCGAGACAAGTAAAGAAGCCCGTATCCCTATCACGACATGGGGACGGGCTTTTGTCTTGCCAGGCAGTCAGCCAGAGGGGCCTACAACAGTCCTTCAAGGATCAGTTTGACCTCTGTTTCGACTTCCTTCCGGTTCGACTTCTCCGTGATGAACCCGAAGTTGATAGAGGTCTTCCGCTTGTTGCCCCAACCGAGAGTCAGGTTGTCCGACTTCCGAATAGTTGGTGGCCGATGGATGAAATACTTCTCTGAGAGTTCATCGAGCACTCGCATAACAATGGCTTGAACTTCGGTCTTCTTAGCTGACTGACTCACCGTGTTTTCCTCGTGGTGTGTGTAGTGACACCACGACTATACGGGGCTAGCTGGCTGAAACGACAGAGGGGGAGACAATCGTCTCCCCCACCGTTTATAGTCGCTTTTATAGTCGGCTTATATCCCCGTCGGAGGATCGCCTACAGAGTGGCTAGGGACGGAATCGAACCGCCGACACGCGGATTTTCAGTCCGCTGCTCTACCAACTGAGCTACCTAGCCGAATCCCAACCCGGCCGGCCTCGTTGCTGTCCGGCCGCCGGGAGCCTCGGAATATATCCCAGCGCCTCCCAAAGGGAACCCGTCCACCGAGCACCCGTCCCGATCGTCAGGGCATCTTCGCGCGGTGTACGCTTCCCACATGGGCGTTTATACGGCGGTTGATGTGTCGGCATGCCACATGATCACCGCTCAGGGCTTCCGCGTCAGCGTCATCTCGAACATCCGGGTCCAGCTCTTCCCGTCATCGGTGGACGTTTCGCCGAGCTCATGCCACTCCCCTCTGGCCGTGCGCGTGATGGTGTACCGCGTGCGATGGCCCTCGCCATCGGCATACCCCCACACAAAGCCTTCTGCACCCGTCGGTTCGGCGGTGAACTGCTGCGCCTGACCCGAGCCGCTCGACGAGAAGAAGACGAAACGGCCGCTGATGCCATCGTACGCGAGCATGCCGGCGGCATTGAACACCAGCCGCTCGGGTTGATCGGGCGCCATCTTCATCGAACCGCGCCCCTGCACGATCAGCGCCGTGTTCATGGCCGCGCGTTGCACGGATTCGCGCTGCGTGAGATTGAATGTGCGGCCGCCGTTGATCGCCTTCGCAGGCCCTTCCCACTCCCCTTCGAGCCAGGCGAAGCGGGCCATGGCTTCCTGCGCGGTGCGCAGCGTGGCCGCCCGCTGTTCGGGCGTCTGCGCACGCACGGTCCGAGGCGCGGACACCGCCGCCGCCAGCAATACACCGCCGGCCAGCACGACCGTTCGGTGGGAAACTCCAGAAATCGCGGAAAACAGGCTCACGGAACGCTCGCGGTGAGGGGAGGCGCATGGCGTCGCAATGGACGCGCGGGACACCACAACGCTCGCACGGGGCCCGACCGGCGTCTTGTAGAAATCCGACAGCCAGGGCCGGCAATCGGCGCAATCGACAGCGCCCATCCGGCAGTCCGACAGTCCGACGCCAACATCCGACGCCAACATCCGTCCGCGAACGTCGGCCCGATGCCGACGCGGTGGTCAATCCACCAGTCCGCCGTGTTCGATGATGTCCAGGCGATCCTTGAGACGCGTCGGTGAGAAGTGCGTGAAGCGTGTCACCTCCCGCGTCAGATGGGCCTGATCGCTGTACCCCGACTCCGCGGCCACCCCTGACCATCCCATGCGTTCGGTGAGTTGCTCCTCCACCACGCGGCGCAACATGCCACGCCCGCGTCGCACCTGCGCAAACTGTTTGGGCGTGATGCCCACCAGGGACACAAAATGCCGCTGCAGGGTGCGCGGATGCACACCCACGGCTGCCGCGACTTCGGTCATGCGTTGCTGGCCGTTGCTGGCGATGAGCAGATCCACGGCCTGCCGCACGGCGTGCGCCATCGAGGTGCGCAACACGTCTGCCTCACGGGCACGACGCTCGGCGAGACGTCGGGCAATCCAGGCGTCGTAGCAGCGATGCACCGCCGCATCATCGACGCATGCCGCCACCTGTTCACCGAGTGCCCACGCCGCATCGCCCAACACCTCGCAGGCATCGACGAGGCGATCGCATACCCGCGCCGGCGCAATATCGAGGAACGCGGCACCACTCTCTGGACGGAAGCGAATGCCGCGGGTACGCACGCCCAGACGCAGCGGCACATCGTAGGGCTCGAGCATCGCGCCATGCACGCGCGTGGTGATCAGGGTCGTTCCCAGACACACGAACACCAGCGTCACGCAGCCGTGCGGCCACACCCGATGCACAAAAGGATCGGTGGGCAGTTCGAACACATCGAACGCCCAATAGGCCGCGGCCACGGACTGCGCGTCGGCGCCGGGCGGCGTCTCGACATAGCGCAGTCCGCGCGTATCCTCAGGCATTACGCGGTGGGCCGACCCGCCACGTACTTCGCCGTGATGATGCTCTTGAGACCACCGCGCACCTTGAAGTCACCGACGACCGTCAACGCGGCCGGTTCCGTCGCGGCCACGAGATCGTCGAGAATGCGATTGACGACCCGTTCGTAAAAGATGCCGTCGTTGCGGAAGCTCCAGAAATACAGCTTGAGGCTCTTCAGTTCGACGCACTTCGCCGCGGGCGTGTACGTCACGCGGATGGTCGCGAAGTCGGGCGCACCACCTTCGAGCAACTTGAGTTCGATCGCGTCGGTCTCGACGCCGCCGAGTGGACAGAGCGACGTGAACTCGTCGGTCTCCATGTAAATTTCATACGCCCGATCCGGATAGGGATTCGGGAAGGTTTCCAGCAGTTCGGGCTTGGGCATGCCGCAATTTACACTGCCCAGAGGTCGATCAGACGTCTGAAATCAGAAATCGGACGGAGATAGGAAGCAGGGTGCAGTGGTCAGAGGTCAGAGATCCGAGCACTTCGCCGGCAGCCGGGTTTCTGACGCGAGAGGTCTTAACCCAGCAGGGTGCAGGAAGCATGCACCAGCAGCATGCACCAACGCCCCGCGTCAGCCGGGGCGCAAAGCCCGTGGCGCACACGTCGCGCCGTCGCCGTCAGCGCTCAGAATTCTGAACTCTGATCACTGCACCCTGCTTCCTATCTCCGTCTGACCTCGGAACTCTGATATCAGACCTCTCACGTCTGACCTCTGACGCGGTTCAGTCGCCGCGCAGCTTCCTGGACCACTCGTCCAGCAACAACCGCTCGTCCGCGGTGAGACTGTCCATGCCCTCGGCCGCGATCTTGTCGAGCACGGCGTCGAACGCCGTCTGCGCGGAGGGCGGCGCGACGACCGCCGGCGCGGGACGCGACGGAGCGGCCGGTCGCACACGCGCGACGGCGGCCTTGCTCTGCGCCACGATGTCGTCGATGTCGCGATCACGTTCCCGATCACGTGAACGGTTGCCGGACTTGGGCACCGCACGCGGCGGCTCGTCGCCATAATCCGGCGCCGGCGCGATACCGCGGCGGAACCGATCGAGACTCCCCGCGCTCGGCGCGCGCAGATAGATCCATCCCGCCACCATGCCGCCGATGTGCGCCGCGTACGCCGTGCCGCCCAGACTGCCAAAATCCACCACGGCCATCGTGATGTTGATCAGCGCCATGAACACCACCAGCCACCGCACCTTCATCGGCACCACACCGAAGAAGAGCACCTCGTCATCGGGCCAGCGTGAGGCATACGCCACAGCCACCCCGAGCACGGCCGCCGACGCGCCCACCAATGTCCCGCCGCTGCTCTGGAACATGTAGTGGAATGCCCATCCGCCGAGTCCGCACCACAGGTAGTACCAGGTGAACGTGCTGGCGCCCCAGGCACGCTCCACGCGCGGACCGAAGAGCCAGAGCGTCCACATGTTCAGCGCCAGGTGCATCAGGCCCCCGTGCACGAACATGTACGTCACCACGGTCCACAACGAACGCGACGCCAGATCGCCGGCGGAATAGCCGAACCAGCGCGCCATGTTCGCATCACCCACCAACGTCGCCTGAACGAAATACACACCCACGCACAGTCCGATCAGCCAGTACACGGCGCTCGGTGTGCGGGTGGGTTCGAATTCGTCGTAAGTCGCGTACGCCATGGGAGTGGACGAGGTCGCGGGAAACCGTTGGGGGTCAGCGCTGTCGGTCGGCGAGCGCCAGAAGGACGATGCGCTCACAGAGATCGGGAAACAAGACACCCGCTGCCGCGGCCGCCTGCGGGATGAGACTGGTCGGCGTCATGCCCGGCAACGTGTTGGCTTCCAGACACCACGGCTGCCCCTGAGGGTCCAGCCGGAAATCGATGCGGGCGTACCCCCGCAGTTTGAGCGCATGGAAAGCCCGCCGGGCCTGATCGGCCAGCTTCGATTGGATCTCCGGAGACAGTTCGGCCACGAACTCTTTCGCCATCCCCGGCGTGTACTTGCACTCGTAGTCGTAGAGCTCCTTCACCGGCTGGATCTCGATGGTGGGCAGGACCACGTCGCCCAGAATGCCCACGGTCAGCTCCTGGCCGGGCACGAACCGCTCGATCATCACCTCGTCGTCGTAGCGGAACGCCTCGGTCACTGCCGCCGCCAGCTCATCCGGCGCCCGCACGATCGACAGGCCCACCGTGCTCCCCTGCTTGGACGGCTTCACCACCACCGGCCAGTCGAGATGACGGCCCACCTCGGGGGCATCCAGCCCATCGGGTGAGCCGGGGGCCGGCGCCATGATCCAGTTCGCCGTGGCCACGCCCGCCGAACGCAGCACCACTTTCGAGAGATGTTTGTCCATCGCCAGGGCGCTCGCCAGATGACCGCTGCCCGTGTACGGCACGCCGACCATGTCCAGCAAGGCCTGCACCGTGCCGTCCTCTCCCTGTCCACCATGCAGCGCCAGAAACACGCAGTCGGCATCGGTCACCTCGGGCATGGTGCCCAGCACCGGCGACAACGAGCGCGCCTCGAGACCGGCCAACGCCTCCAGCGAAGGCGGCGCGCTGCCCACGCCATTCGCGAGCAGTGTACGCTCGGTCTCCCTCGTGAGCACACCCTCGGCGGGGTCGAGACAGATGACGTCGTGTCCTTTCTCCCGCAACGCCACGGCGATGCGCAGTCCCGACGAGAGAGACACGTCACGTTCGGCGGAGACACCGCCGAGCAATACGGTGATGCGGAGAGGCTGGGCCATTCCACAAAGCTACCGCGATCGGGCCAAACCACTATGCGGACTTCCGTGATCCGCGTCGCAGGACGCGGTCGCCCGGGCGTGGTCCCCTCCGGCGCAGGACGATCGGCGCCAGACGATCAGCGCGACGGCATCAGCGCGACGCCGTCAGCGCCGATCCAGTTCCAGCGCGTCTTCCAGCGCGAACCGGACGATGCGCTCCAGCATGGCCACATCCGGCACCCGATCCCACTCGCGCAGAATCACCACCCGGTCGAAGGGGTCGAGCGTGACATGTCGGCCGGTGAGCGGCGCGGCGGAGTCGACGGCGATCCAGGCCTGCCACAGCGTCAGCCCCCGGACATTGACCACCACCCCATGCGCGTCTTCCCACGTCGAGGGGCGAGGGTCGGCAAACAGGGCGGCCAGACGCCCACGACTGTATTCGCGGAGCGGCTCGCCCAGGGCATCGGTGAACTGATCGATGGCGCGGATCATGAAATTCGGAGCGGGACGGCAACCGGCACGGACGGCATCGTCAGGGACCGGTGGTGTTCTGGAGACTCGGAACCGGGACCGAAGTAACAGCCGGGCAACGGCTGCCAGCCGGGTACGCCACGGCAGTATCCCCGGCGGCATGCCGGTTCCGAACGATTTTGTCGCCGTGACACGGACAAGAGGCCCCGGGTATGGTGGGCTGACGGATCGAAACCCCCTCAGCCCGGAACGTCATGAAACACCCCCGGTTACCCCTGTCACTTCCGCTCGTGATGGCCGCGTTGCTGGCCTGCTCGGCTACACCGAGCGCGGTCGATGATATCGCTGATGGATCCGTGAACGCGTCGCAGATTGTCTCCGGCACGCTCGACGTCACGGCGAACCGTCCGAACCTGATTCTCCGCAACACCACCGAAACGATCGTCGCGTACCAGATGATCGACGAAAATCTGCTGGCCCTCGCGCTCATGGCTCCCTGTGACACCCGGTGTCCACAGATTGTCCAGGGTGCGTCGGCGACGGTGCCGTACACGACCATCGCCGGATATTCCGACGCAACGAAGAACGTCCGTATCGTGTGGTGGACACTGCGGCGCGCTCCCGACGGCACGCTGCGTGTCGACGGAGATCCGCAGTCCAAACGCGTGACGCTGTGATCGTCCGACACGACCACATGACACTTTCATTGTCCGACCGCATCTGATCAGGGTACCACGGGACGTGCAACCGCTCGACGCAGGAACGCTCCACCTCGTGCTGCAACAGGCTCGGCATGGCGATCGCGCAAGCTTCGCCAGGCTGGTGGAGCACTATTACCCGCGCGCGCTGCGCTTCGCCCTGCAGATGCTGCATCACCGTGAAGACGCCGAGGAAGCCGTGCAGGACGCGTTCCTCCGTGTTCACGACAATCTGGCGCGGTTCCGCGAGGATGCACCGTTCGATCCGTGGTTCTTCCGCATTCTCGGGAACCGTTGCCGCACGCTCATGGCGAAGCGCAAGCGTCATCATGAGACTTTCGAATACGGCGACGTGCCGGTGGATGCCGCCAGTGACGCCGAGAACGACATACCCGACGAAGGGTTCATCCGCGACGTGCATCGCGCGCTCGCTCAGCTGCCATCAGAACAACGCGAAGCCTTTCTGCTCCGTCATGTGAACGACATGGACTACGAAGAGATGACGATCGTGACCGGAGCGAAGGGTTCCACACTCCGCATGCGCGTGAAACGCGCCATCGACACCCTGCGTGTCGTGCTGCGGGAGGGTGCGATCCATGAATGACCGACTCCGTTCCACCCCCGAGGGCGGTGCGCCGTCCTCCGATTTCCACGACGCCGAGGACGATCGCCTGCTGCGGCAGGTCCGGGCGGCGCTGACCCCCATGCCCCCGGTCGATCGCCGGGCCATCGCGCAGATCCTGTCGGCCGTGGCCGACCGCAAGCGGACGCCGTGGCAACGCGCGGCCGGTCGCCTGGAAGGTCTGCGCGAGTGGTGGCAGTTCTCCACGCCGCCCCTGGCCCGCGCGGGCGCCATGGCCGCCCTGGCCGTGACGGTGGGCTTCGTGGCGCGGGGGTATGTCATGCGTCCCGGCCTGCCGGTCGATGGACACGGCGGGAGCCTGGTCGCCACGCAGAGCGCCCCGGCTCCCGCCCCAGCCACCGCCCCCGCGGCACCGTCCACGGTCTCTCCGGCCGCATCGCCGGGTTCGTTCCAGGCTGTCGAAGGCACGGCCGATGCCTCCACACTGCCCGTTCCCGTGCAGTTCGTCCTCGATGCCCGCGATGTCGCCGGCGGCACCGGCGTGAGCCTGGTGGGCGATTTCAACGACTGGGATGTCACGGCCACCCCGCTCTCGCTCGAGGGCGGCGTATGGAGCACCACGCTGCCGCTGCCGCCCGGACGCCATGTGTACGCCTTCGTCATCAACGGGAAGCGGTGGATCGCCGATCCGCGCGCGCCGCAGGCTCCCGATGCCGATTTTGGCCGTCCGGGATCGGTGATCCTGGTCCGGACCCCGTGAGGAGACGCGCCATGAAACCGATGAACACGACATGGTCGACGACCGTGCGCGCCGGGACTTTCCGGACCGCACTGCTGCTGGGCGCTCTGGGCGCGTCGGCCGCGCTGCCGGCCTCCCTGCACGCGCAGGACGCCGCCGCGCCGTACGAAGCCATCGACGATGCGAGTGCGCGGACCGCCATCCGCACGGTGATCGCCGACGCGGCCGCCCGCGGGCTGCCCACGTCCCCGCTCGTCACCAAGGTGCGGGAGGGAATCGCCAAGCGGGCGACGCCCGATCGCATCCGCAACGCTACGTCGTTGCTGGCCGAACGACTGGCCAGGGCGTCGGATGCACTGGCGCCGTCGCGGTCGCCCGAAGAGCTGGCGGCCGGTGCGGATGCCCTGCAGGCGGGGATCTCCGTGACCACGCTGCGTGACATGCGGAAACTCTGGCCCGACAAGCCGCTGACCGTGCCCCTGGGGGTGCTGTCGGAGCTCATGGCCAGCGGGGTCTCCCAGTCGGTGGCCACCCGCCGCGTCCGGGACCTGCTGATCAAGGGCGCCACGTCGGCCCAGTTCGCGTCACTGGGCAGCGAAGTGCGAAATGACATCGCGTCGGGGCTCGCGCCGGATGCGGCCATGGAGCTACGCTCCAAGGGTGTCATCTCCCTCCTGCACTATCAGTCCCAGCCCACCAACACCATGCTGGGGCCGTCCGCACCAGCACCTACCACGCCCATCCGGCCCGGCCCGGCAGCCCCTCCAGGCAAGAAGTAAGCGTTCCGCGCTGATCTCCTGGATGGCGGCGGCGCTGCGCACCTTCGGTGTGTGCAGCGCCGCCTCGCTATTCGTGGTGGAGCTGTCCCTCGCCGGTCTCGCGCCCCATGCGGCGCGGGCGCAGGCAGGCCCATTGGTGTGGGTCGATGTGGGCGGCTCGCTCATCGAGCAGCCGAACAGCACACAACGACCGGCCGGCTCCCTGGGCGCCGGGCTCTGGCATCGTTTGGGCGTGCTGGGGCTGGGCGGCGATGGTGCCGTCACCTTCGCCGACGACAGTTCGGCCGCGGCCCAGTGGGTGTTGCGCACCGCGCTCATGCCATCGACATCGTGGCTGCGCTGGTCCCGCACGGAGGTCGACCTCAGTGCCACGACCATCGGCCTGGTGATGCCGGGCCACAATGGCAACCGCAGCGTCAGTGCGCGACAGTTCGTGCAACTGGGGCCGATCGGGCTCACCGGTGGAGGTGGCACCGGCCGCACGTCGCGCCTGTCGCTCGACAGCAAGGGGCATGCGTACAGTGGCGGCCTGACGCTCGACGTCCGGGGTCTGCACGCCGGCGTGACCCTGCAGCGGGCGTACACCGACGACTACCAGCTCATGGAAGCGTCGGGGATCACCCTGTGGCGGCAGGCCATGCATTACACGCTGCACGACCTGACCGGCGATGTCTCATGGCGTTCGGCACGCTGGTTCGTGGCGGCCGGCCTGGGTCGTCGCGACGGCGTCGACGCGACACAGGGTTCGGCGAAGAGCTCGCTGTTCAGCGCCGGATGGCAGGCAACGCCCTCGTTGCTGCTCATCGCACAGGCGGGCGAGCAGATGGCCGATGTGGTGCGCGGGGTGCCACAGGCGCGCTATGCTGCCGGCGTCATTCGCTGGACGCCGTTTCGTGCCCGGTGGATGCGCCGCGCGCCGGTTTCATCCATGCCATCGGCGGCATCGGCATCGACACGGGAGCAGCGCGGCCCCGAAATCCTCGTCACACGGGGCGAGCGTGGTGGGGTCATCGAGTTGCGCATCGCCGCGACCGCCGACGCCGTGGTGGAGGTGATGAGCAGCACGACCGACTGGAGCATCGTGCGCCTGACGCGCGAGGGGGACACCTTCGTGCATCGACTCACGCTGCCGAGTGGCACGCATCGCATCGCCGTGCGCATCAACGGAGGCATGTGGCGCGCGCCACTGGGATTGGTGCCGGTGGAAGACGACTTCGGTACCCGCGTCGGATTGGTGGTGGTGCCGTGATCATGACCATGACCATGATCGGGGCGGTGATGGGGATACCCCGGGAATGGCGGCCGTCATGGTGACCACGCTTCGCCAGCGCCTGGCCCTGTGGGGACGCTTCTGGTATCCCTGGCGATCCGCGGTGGCATTGCTGCTGCTGTGTCAGGCGGGTCAAGCCGTGGCCTCGTTGACGTTGCCCGCCATCACGGCGCGGGTCGTGGATCTGGGCATTCTGCAGCACGATCGCTCGTACGTGCTGCGCGGAGGCGCCGAAATGGTGGGCATCGGTCTGATCCAGGTGCTCTTTTCCATCGGCGCCGCGTGGCTGGGCGCGCGGGTGGCCATCGGCATCGGTGCCGATCTGCGGTCGGCGGTGTTCGCGCGCATCCAGACATTTTCGATGCACGAGCTGAGCCGGTTCGGCACACCCTCGCTCATCACGCGCACCACGAACGACGTGCAGCAGGTCCAGAACTTCTTCGTGATGGTGCTGACGATGATCGTCATGGCTCCCATCATGGGCGTCGGGGGCGTGGTGATGGCGCTGCGGCTGGATGTGGGGTTGTCCATGCTGCTGGCCGTCAGCGTGCCACTGCTGGCCACGCTGGTCGGTGTGCTGCTGACCCGCGCGCTGCCGCTCTTTGCGCGGATGCAGGATCAGATCGATCGCATCACGCTGGTGCTGCGCGAACAGATCACCGGACAGCGGGTGATCCGCGCATTCGTCCGTGACACGCATGAAGAGGACCGGTTCGCCTCCGTCAACGAGGGCCTGACCGATACGGCTCGGCGCGTCGGACGGCTCATGTCGCTGAACATGCCGACGGCACACCTGATCATGCAGCTGTCGGCGGTCGCCGTCGTATGGCTCGCCGCGGAACGCATCGCGGCGGGAGAGCTCCAGGTGGGGATCCTCGTGGCGTTCCTCTCCTACATCATGCAGATCCTCATCGCGGTGATGATCGCGTCGATGCTGTTCGTGATGGCCCCGCGGGCGCTCGTCAGCGCGCGGCGCGTGCGCGAAGTGCTGGAGACACAGGCCTCGGTGGCCGACCCGGCGCATGCCCGTCCACTGCCGCCGGGCACCACCACACGGGCGCGGGTCGAATTCCGCAACGTCTCGTTCGCCTATCCGGGTGCCGAACGCGCGGTGCTGCGGCATGTCAGCTTCACCATCGAACCCGGTCACACCGTGGCCGTGATCGGCGCGACCGGTTCCGGCAAGAGCACCATCGTGCAGCTGATCGCCCGGCTCTTCGACGTCACCGATGGCGCCATTCTCATCAACGACGTGGACATCCGGGAGTTCCATCTCGAGGATCTCTGGTCGCTGCTCGGACTCGTGCCACAGGAAGCGTTTCTCTTCTCCGGCACGGTGAGTGACAACCTGCGGTACGGGCGCGCCGATGCGAGTGACGACGCGTTGTGGCAGGCGCTCGACATCGCGCAGGCGCGGGACTTCGTCGCCGCGCTGCCCGGGCAACTGCAGGCGCCCGTGGCCCAGGGCGGCACGGGATTTTCCGGCGGTCAGCGGCAGCGGCTCACCATTGCGCGTGCCCTCGTGCGTCAGGCGCCCATCTATCTGCTCGACGACAGCTTTTCCGCACTCGATTACGTCACCGATGCCCGCCTGCGTTCGGCGCTGCGTGGCGCACTGCGCGACGCGGCCGTGCTGATCGTGGGACAGCGTGTCAGCTCGCTGCGTCATGCCGACACCATTCTGCTGATCGAAGAAGGCGTCATCGTGGCGGCAGGCACGCATGAACACCTCATGCGGGAGAGCGCCGGTTATCGGGAGATCGTGGCCTCACAGGACGCAGGTGACGATTCACCGGAGCTCACGATATGACGTTCCCCGGCGGGAAGCCCCAGGAGGAGAAGTCGTCGGATCTCTCCACATCGCCGCCACAGGGTCAGCGTGGGGGCCCGCAGATGTCGGGACCGCGCATGGGAGCGGCCGGCATGGCCTCGGGAGCGCGCGCCAGGGATCTTGGCGGCACCCTGCGCCGACTGGCGGCATTGTTCGGCGCCCGTAAAGGCAGCGTCGTCACCATCGTGCTCTGCACGGCGGGCAGCGTGCTGCTGAGTGTGTTGGTGCCCTGGCAACTGGGACGCGCCACCAACAGCGTGGTCGACGCCGTGTCGGCCGGCCACGCCGTCGACTTCACGGCGCTGGCGCATTTGCTGCTCGTGACGGCCGCGCTCCAACTGGGCGCCATGCTGCTCAACTGGCGACAGGCCTGGCTCACCACCGATCTCGTGCAGGGCATGAGTCGCACCTTCCGCCAGCAGGCCGAAGACAAGTTGTTCCGTCTGCCGCTGCCCTGGTTCGATCGACAGCCCCACGGCGAGGTGCTCAGCCGCATCAGCAACGACATCGACAACGTGGGACAGAGTCTGCAACAGCTGCTGAGCCAGTTGCTCATGTCCACGCTGCAGCTCACCGGCGTCATCGCCATGATGGTGTGGTTGTCGCCCACACTCGCGCTGGTGGCGGTGGCCAGTCTGTTCGTTTCGGTGACGACGGCGCGCTGGCTTGCGGCCCGCGCACGCCCGCATTTCACCGCGCAATGGCGATGGGTGGGCACCCTGAACGGCACGGTGGAGGAGAACTACACCGGACACGCGCTCATGAAGGTCTTCGGGCACCGGGCGCAGGCCCGCGCGCGATTCGAAGCCGACAACACCGCGCTGCGGCGCAGTGTGTTCCGCGCCCAGTTCGTGTCCGGCATCATCCAGCCGGTGATGATGTTCGTGGGCAATCTGGCGCTCATCACCGTGGTCACGGTTGGCGCGCTTCGTGTGCTGTCGGGCGCCATGACCGTCGGATTGCTGCAATCGTTCATTCAGTACATCCGTCAGACGAATCAGCCCATCGGCCAGATCGCCAGCGTCGCCTCCGTCCTGCAGTCGGCGGCCGCTTCGGCGGAACGCGTCTTTGAACTGCTCGATGCGCCCGAGATGGACGCGGATCCCGACGCACCCGCCGTCCTCACGCAGCCCCGCGGTCATATCGCGTTCGAACATGTCACGTTCCGGTACGATCCGGCGCGTCCGCTCTTCGAAGACGTGAGCTTCGAGGCTCTCCCGGGGCAGACCATGGCGATCGTGGGTCCGACGGGTGCGGGAAAAACCACGCTCATCAATCTTCTGCTGCGGTTCTACGAGATCGACGGCGGCCGCATTCTGCTCGACGGCATCGACACCCGCCGCATGAGGCGCGACGAACTGCGGCGCCATTTTGGTCTCGTGCTGCAGGAGACCTGGCTCTTTGCCGGCACCATCCGCGAGAACATCGCCTATGGACGCGAAGGGGCGTCCGAACAGGAGATTCTCGATGCCGCGCGCGCCTGCCACGTGGACGAATTCGTGCGCACGCTGCCCAACGGATACGACACCCGGATCGATGAAAACGGCAGTGGACTCAGCACCGGTCAGCGGCAGCTGCTGACCATCGCCCGGGCCTTCCTCGCGCGCCCGGCCGTGCTGCTGCTCGACGAAGCCACCAGTTCCGTCGACACACGCACCGAACTGCTGGTGCAGCGGGCCATGGCCACGCTCCGCGCCGATCGCACGAGTTTTGTCATCGCCCACCGGCTCTCCACCATCCGCGACGCCGACACCATCATCTACATGGAGAATGGCACGATGGTCGAGCGTGGCAGCCATGACGCGCTGATCGCGCGGCGGGGACGCTACTGGCGTCTGTACCACTCGCAGTTCGAGGAGGCTCTGGCCGGGTAGGCCCGTCCAGGTGGCGAGATGGATCCAACGGATGCATGATCTCGGTGTGTACGAGATGAATCCTGGATTCTGCTGGAGTGGCAATGCGCCGTGACAACACAAAGGCCGTTTTGTTGGCGTTGACGGCTTTCCTGGCAGGCTGTGAAGGACCGAAGCATGCAACACCGGGATCACCCGCCAGCGGCGTGACGTTGACGCCCTTCGCCACGGTCCGTCTGAAAGACCGCGACACGGCATACATCGGCAAGCCGAACGCGCTGGCTGTTTCGCCGCGAGGTGAGTTTTTCGTCACCGACATACCGAGCCGTCGGGTGCTCCGGTTCGATGCGACGGGCAGGTTCGTGGAAACGATCGGCCGCCACGGTGGAGGACCGAACGAATTCGAAGCGCCGTACCTGCTGACGCCACTGGATGACTCCACCCTCGCCATCGTCGATCTGCTGCGCCGACAGGTCGTGCTCTGGGATCTGCCATCGCGAAGAGCGCGAACGCGCCTGGCGCTGCCCGGACTGACTTCGGGGGTCGTGCAGTCCGGAGACGCGCTGTACGTCTCTGCCGCGGATGTGGAGCATGGCACCGCCGGCATTCGCTGGCGCGCACCCGGGCTCGAGCCCGAACGCCTCGGGCGGGTGATGGACGTGTATCGCGACCTGTTCTGGTCCATCTGGGGAACCGTCTCGGTTGCCGTCTCGGGAGACAGCATCCTCTACTTCGGCGGACGCTCAGAGTACGTGATCATCGCCGACAGCCAGTGGCAACCCCGCGATTCGCTCTCGATTCCTCGCGCGGCGCGGCGGGGCATTCCCCGCGAGATCGACTACACCGTCGGCAACGGGCGGAACATCTATGACGTTGGCAATCAGCTATCGACACCTTTCGGGTTGCGCATTCTCTCCGGCAACCGATACGCGGTCTTTCATCTCGATGCGAGCGTGGTCGACAACCGCATCATCATCGGGCGGGTGTTCATGACGGTCGTATCCCCAATGCGGGCCTCTCGCTGCGTCGACCTCCTGGTGCCGGCACATGATTCCACGGCGATCCCGCGTGTGGCGTTCGTTGCCGACACGCTCTTCGTATTGGATCATTTCGTGGCGGGCGACAGCGCGATCGGCGAGATCAGCAAGTATCATATCGGCACGGATCGCTGCTGAGGAATTCGTAGCCCTCCGGTTCGAAGCCGCTTTCGAAGCCGCCTACGCCGAGAATACCGCCCGCAGTTGCTGCACGGCCCACGTCAGATCGTCTTCGCTCACCACCAACGGCGGTGACAGACGGATCACGTGATCGTGCGTCTCCTTGCACAACACCCCGCGCGCCTTGAGCGCTTCGCACCACGGGCGCGCGGGTCCACGCAGTTCGATGGCCACCAACAGGCCTCGGCCGCGCACGTCCACGATGTCGGGATGCGAGGATGGACCAACCAGCGATTGCACCTGCGCGAGAAACCACGCCCCGAGTCGCGCGCTGCGCTCCACCAGATGTTCGTCCTGCAGCACCCGCAACGCCGTGCGGGCCACCGCACATCCCAGGGGATTGCCACCGAACGTGCTGCCATGAGAGCCGGGTTCGAACACACCGAGCACGTCGCGCCGCGAGACCACCGCCGAGACCGGATAGAAGCCGCCCGAGAGGGCTTTGCCCAGCACGAACACATCGGGCTTCACGCCCTCGTGATCGCATGCGAACATCGCGCCCGTGCGCCCCAGACCGGTCTGGATTTCATCGGCGATGAGCAGCACGTCGTGTTCACGACACAGATCGGCGAGCGCGCGTAGAAAGCCCGGTGGCGGAATGAGCACACCGGCTTCGCACTGAATGGGCTCCACCAGCACCGCGCACACATGACGATGCATCAGTGCGCGTACGGCGTCGATGTCGCCGAAGGGCGCGAGCACGAATCCGGGAGCGAACGGACCGAATCCGTCGCGATACGACGGCTCCGATGAAAACCCCACGATGGTCGTGGTGCGGCCGTGGAAATTGTTGGTGAACGCGATGATCGTGGCCTGTCCGTCGGGAATGCCCTTGGTGCGATAGCCCCACCGACGCGCGGCCTTGATGGCGGTCTCCACCGCCTCCGCGCCCGTGTTCATGGGCAGCACCATCTCCATCCCGCACACACCCGCCACCTCTTCACAGAACGCGCCCAGCTGATCGTTGCGGAACGCGCGCGACGTGAGCGTCACCCGCGACGCCTGCTCGATCATCGTTTCGAGAATGCGTGGATGACAGTGGCCGTGATTGACTGCCGAGTAGGCGCTCAGGCAGTCGAGATACCGCTTGCCGTCGACATCGGTCACCCACGCGCCTTCGGCGGATTCGATCACCAGATCGAGCGGACGATAGTTGTGGGCGCCCCAGGCCTCCTCCCGCGCGATGAACGCGTCGGTGGTGTCGAGGGTCGCGCTGGACGTCATGGACTGTGTGATCGGTGTCATCGGTCCCTCCAGTACTCAGAGAATGCGCCGACCGAAGGCGCTGGCCACGAGATCCACCGCCAGCTCCGCGGTGCCGTTGGCGCGATCGAGAATCGGATTGATCTCCACCAGATCCATCGCCACCATCGCACCCGAATCGCTGAGGATCTCCATGGCGAGATGGGCCTCGCGCACGCTGACGCCGCCGCGGACCGGAGTGCCCACGCCCGGGGCCTCCCGGGGATCGACGAAGTCGGCGTCGAGCGACACGTGCACACCGGCCGTGCCACGTGTCGTGATGCGCACGGCGTCGTCCATCACGGCCCGCATGCCCCGTTCGTCGATATCGCGCATGGTGAACGCCCGGATGCCCAGCCGGGCGATGGTGTGTTTCTCCGCATCGTCCACGTCGCGCAGTCCCACGTACACGAAATGTTCGGGGAGCACCACCGGCATCACCGACGCGATCTGCGACAGGCGCGCATCGCCCAGACCCAGCAGATGCGCCACCGGCATGCCGTGCACGTTGCCGGTGAGACTGGTGCGCGGCGTGTTGATGTCCGAGTGCGCATCGAGCCAGATCAGCCCGACCCGTTCTCCCCGTTCGGCCAGCGCGGTGGCACTGCCCGCCACGGATCCGGTGGACAGGGAATGATCCCCACCGATCACGAGCGGACGTTCGTTGCAGCGAATGGCCTCCGCCGTCCGTTCGGCGATGTCGCGCGCCACATGCGAGATGGCTTCCAGGCGACTGAGCGGCGCCGGTGGCAGTTCGTCCCGGTCGGGGACCGGCACATTGCCGCCGTCGACCACGGGAATGCCCAGGGTACGCAGCGCGCCAGCCACGTCGGCCAGACGCATCGCGCTGGGGCCCATGTCCACACCGCGCCGGCTCGCCCCGAGATCCATGGGCACGCCGAGGAGTCGGATGGTACGGACATCCCGGCTCGCTTCGAACGCGGGGCTCTGATGGGTATCGTGGGTATCGGCGCCAGGATCGGTGTCGAGGTCGATGGCTGGACCATCTCCCCGATCGGAGCGCCATTCGGAACGCCAGGATGCGGGAGTCATGCATCAAAATCTCCCCTCTTTCGTGTTATCAACAAGCCAACAAAATGCGCATATTTCATAGTGAGTTGTACATTCTGCTATCCCATATTGACACTTCGCCAGCACTCACAGGGCCGCCGCTTTTGGAGGGATCCCATGGACGATACCGATCGCCGTCTCATCGCCCTGCTGCGGGAGAACGCGCGGACGCCGGTGGCCAAACTCGCGCTCCAGCTTGGCGTCTCCCGCGCCACCGTGCAGAACCGCATCGACCGGCTGCTCCAGCAACGGGTGCTGCTGGGCTTTACCGTGCGCACTACACCCGAAGCGGCCCGACATCAGGTGCGGGCCACGATGATGGTGGCGGTCGAGGGCGATCACGCCGAGACCGTGCTCCGCACGCTGCGGGGATATCCCGAAGTGCACGCGCTGCACACCACCAACGGCCGGTGGGATCTGGTGGCGGAACTCGCCACCGACACGCTCGAAGACTTCGACCGTGTCCTGCAGCGCATCCGGAACGTCAAAGGCATTGTCAATTCGGAAACCAATCTGCTGCTGTCGACGCACAAGCTGTGAGGGCGCCCGATCGGGCGCCCTCCGGCGCCCCTACCGATGCATCAGATACTCCAGCACGTCGAACCGGGTGACGATCCCCTGAATCACCCCATCCTTGCGCATGAGTACCGCACGGTTCGATTTCGACAGCAGCTTGGCCACACTTTCCACCGGCTGATCGGCTTCGACGATCGGGAACGGCTGATCCATCACGTCGCTCACGGTCTGGTCGAGCACCTTGGGGTCGGCCAGTGACTGCGACGTGAGCTGCGATTCGGCCGCGCTGCCCACACACACCGTCCCGTCCATGACCGGCACCTGCGACACATTGTGCAGGGCCATGAGGCGGATGGCCTGACGCACCGTCGTACCCGGGGCCACGCTCACGATGGCCGGCGCGCTCGTGTCCTTGTTGCCCAGCACCGCCGCAATCGATGTCTGCGGCGCGTCGAGCAACTGGTTCTCGCGCATCCACTCGTCGTTGTAGACCTTGCTGAGATAGCGCTCGCCCGTGTCGCAGAGGAACGTCACCACCATCGCATCGGGATCATCCAGACGACGCGCGACCGTGAGCGCGGCATGGGCAATGAGGCCCGCCGAGCCGCCCACGAAGATGCCTTCCTCCCGTGTGAGACGGCGCGCCATGCTGAACGCGTCCTTGTCGCTCACCGAGATGAATTCGTCGATCACATCCATGTCGAGCGTGGCGGGCACGCAGTCCTGTCCCACCCCTTCCACCTTGTACGGCGCACCGGTCGGATGGCCTTCGCCCTTGCTTCGCCACATCTCGGCCAGCACCGATCCCATGGGATCGGCGGCGATGATCTTGATGTTCGGATTCCGGCTCTTGAGATAGCGCCCCACCCCGCTGATCGTGCCGCCCGTGCCCGCCGACGCCACGAAATGCGTGATGCGTCCCTGCGTCTGCTCCCAGATCTCGGGGCCCGTCGTGGCCACATGCGCCGCCGGATTGGCCGGATTCTCGAACTGACCGGCGAGGATGGCGCCCGGTGTTTCCTTCACGATGCGCTTGGCCATCTGCACGTAGTTCTGCGGATGATCCGGCGGCACGGCGGTGGGCGTGATGATCACTTCGGCACCGAACGCTTTCAGCAGCCGCACTTTTTCCTGCGACATCTTGTCCGGCATCGTGAAGATGCAGCGATAACCCTTGAGTGCGGCCGCGATGGCGAGCCCGACCCCGGTGTTGCCGCTGGTGGCCTCGACGATCGTCCCACCGGGCTTGAGCGTACCGGCGGCCTCATGCGCTTCGATCATGGGCAGCCCGATACGATCCTTTACGCTCCCGCCGGGGTTGAAGAAGTCGGCCTTGCCGAGCAGGGGCGTCCGGATACCCCTGGCGACCCGCGCCAGATGGATGAGCGGCGTCCAACCGATGGTCTCCAGCACGTTGTCGTAGGGGCGACGATGCCGCACGTGTTCTTCGGAAGACGAGGAGGACGCAACGGAAAGCGTGGTGGCCATGGCAGGAATTGGTCACGAAACGGAAAGGAAGGCGGGCGTGGTTCCGCGCGCGCTGCCACAATCTATCACCCCGCCACACCGCCTCGGATCATCACCATCGCTCTCGCGTCCACGGCGCCATCGTCCATCTTTCTCCGCATGCGCATTCGCCAGTTCCTCCGCACCTCGTCCACGCTGATACCGCTGTTCCTCGCCGCGTGCGGATCGGGCAACGGGGACGCCGGCCCCGGTCCCGTGCCGACTGTCATTCGTGCCGAAACGGGAAATCAGCAGACCGGCGTGGCCGGCGTCGCATTGACCACGGCGTTGTCCGTCGTGGTGACCGACAAGGACAACAAGCCGGTGACGAACCGGCGCGTGGAGTGGAACGTGGGTGCGGGGTCTGGCTCGGTGTCGCCGGCATCCTCTCCGACCAACAGCAGCGGGGTGGCCACCACCATGTGGACGCTGGGGACCACCGCAGGCACGGCGCGGGTGACGGCGCAGGTGACGGGACTCAATCCGGTCACCTTCACCGCCACGGTGCTGCCTGGCGCGGCAGCCAGCGTCGTCGCCCTCCCCGATGCCGCCTTTCTCGAAGTGGGCGACACGCTCCGTGTGCGTGCCGGCGTGCGGGATCAGCATGCCAACGAACTGACCAATCAGGCCATCGAATTCTCGTCGCTCGAGCCGTCCATTGCCTCGGTGAGCAATGTGGGACTCGTCGCCGCCCGGGCCACCGGATCGGCGCGTATCGTGGCCACGAGTGCCGGACGCGCCGATACCGTACCCGTGGTCGTGGGGCCGGCCGGCTCGGCTGGGTGTGGTTCCGTGACACCCCGCGTGCTCGGTGTGGGTGAGGTGTTCATTCCGTCGGCCGGTACCTCGAACGTCACGGCCTGCCTCTCGGCGCAGGGTCTCACGAACACCGAATACGCACTCACGCTCATTTCCACGACGACGAATTTTGGTGTGGCCACCACCATCGACGTGGTGGGCATCGGCACCAACACACCGGTATTCGCCGCACTGACGGCGCCTGACGACACACCGACAGGCCTCGCGCGCGGCGATCTCGGCAACCTCGGCAGCAGCGCCACCGCGACCATCGATGCCAATGCGGCATTCGAAGAGCAGCGTCGCCTGATCGAGCGACGGGAACTCACACCGCTGGCGGCCGACGCGCGCGACTGGCAGGCCCAGGTGACCGGCAGTCTGCTGCGTTCGCAGGTGGCAGGTGTTGCCGTGGGTGACGCCATCAAACTCAATGCCAACGCCAGTCTCGCCTGCAGTGCCCCCGATACGCGCAGCGGGCGGGTGGCCGCGGTGGGCAATCGGGTGATGGTCGTGACCGACAACGAGAACCCCGCCGGGGGTTACACCGACGCGGAGTTCGCCGGCATCGCGGCCACATTCGATACGCTCGTGTTTCCCATGGACACCTCGGCGTTCGGTGCGCCCAGCAACATCAGCCGGTACGGCAAGATCATCCTCTTCTACACCCGCGCGGTGAACGCCCTCACCCCCTCGAGTGCGGGGTACACCATCGGCGGATTTTTCTTCGCGCGCGATCTCTATCCCAAAACGGCCCGCAACGGCCTGCAGGTCTGCGCGGCGTCGAATGAAAACGAGATGTTCTATCTGCTCGTGCCCGATCCCAGCGGCACGATCAACGGCAACCGGCGCTCGAAGGACGAGGTCACCACGCTCAACCTCTCCACCATCGCGCACGAGCTGCAGCACCTCATCAATGCATCGCGCCGGCTCTACGTGAACACCGGCGCGGCCCTGAACGAGGAGACATGGCTCGACGAGGGACTGTCGCATGTCGCCGAGGAGATGCTGTACTTCCGCATCGGCGGTTTCTCATCGCGTCAGAATCTCACGATCACGGATGTGGGTGCCAACACGGCGCGTTCCGATCAGTTCCGCAACTACGCTTCACAGAACTTCTCGCGCTTCTACAACTTTCTCATCGCGCCCGAAGTCAACTCGCCCTATGCCCCCAACGATTCGCTGCCCACCCGCGGGGCGATCTGGAATTTCCTGCGTTATGCCGCCGGCCGTCGGGGCGCGGATGGTGAAGCGGCGTTCTTCCACGCACTGGTGAACTCCACGACCACCGGCGTGAACAATCTGCAGTCGGTGCTCGCCGGTCCGGTCTTCGGCGACTATCTGCGGGACTGGACCGTGTCATTGATCGCCGACGACTACACGGCCGCGACAACCACCGCCTTGGGTGCGACGTACACGAACCCGGCGTGGAATTTCCGCAGCATCTTTCCGGGGCTGCGATTCGGCGGCGGATCGGCGCTGGGCGTGTATCCCATCGGCGCGCGCGCGCTGCGCAACAACACGCCGCAGCGTGTGGCGCTGGCCGGTGGCACCAGCAGCTATCTGCGGTTCAGCATCCCGGGCAACGGCCGGGCACTCATCACGATCTCCCGCAACGGCGCCGCCCCACCGTCCACGTTGCGGTACGCGCTGGTCCGGTTGCGGTAGTCACTCGACGACAACCGCCATCGGGTGCGCTCCGGTACACTCGGGTACGCTGATCAGCGCGTCTTGAGCGTGATCTCGTAGAGTTTCGGCCACAGCTTTCCGGTCACGAAGATCCGGTCCTTCGCCGCGTCGTACGCGATGCCGTTGAGGACGTCTTCGTGGCCCGTGCGATCGATCTTCGGCAGGAGATTCGACAGATCGATCCAGCCGAGGACGGCGCCGGTGTTCGGGTCGATGCGGGCGATGGAATCGCTCTGCCACACGTTGGCCCAGATCTCACCCTTCACCCATTCCAGTTCGTTCAGCGCGGCCACCGGTGTGCCACGATCGGTGACGGCGAGGGTCTTGATGACTTCGAACGTCTTCGGATCGCGCCACACCAGACTCGACGAACCGTTGCTCATGATGAGCGCCGTGCCGTCGGTCGTGAGGCCCCAGCCTTCGCCGTCGTACGAGAACGATCCGTTGCGCGTGAACGTCTTCCAGTCGTAGGTGAACGCCTTGCCGCTCTGCCAGGTGAGCTGGTAGAGCTTGTCCCCCAGAATGACCATGCCTTCCCCGAAATGCGGCGCTTCGAGGGGCTGCTGACGGACCACACGTCCGCTGACGAGATCCACTTCGCGGAGTCCCGAGGTTCCCACCTGGCCCGTGCTCTCGAAGAGCCGGTTGTCGTGCCACTGCAGGCCCTGCGTGAACGCCCCCGCATCGTGGGGATAGATGTTCACGACATCGAACGTGTACGTGGGCGTGCGTGGGGTGACCGAGGCCGCCCCATCGCTGTCGGTGGCGCCCCCCGTGTTGCCTTCACTGCACGCGCCGAATGCGCCGGCCGTGCCCACCAGCCCGACCGTGGCGAGAAGAATCATCACGGACGCGGCGCGGGAGCGACGGAGAGCGGAGAGTATCGGCATGGTCGGAACGGTGAACGTCAGGCTGAAGATGCTGACGAAGATGCTGACGATGTGGAAGACGGGGAAGATTCCACCCACAGGCGGAGTTCGCGCAACAGGACGATCAGATCGCCCAGCTGATGATTGGCATTGAGCCCGCTCGGACTGGGAAGCGCCCAGAGGGCCGTCGATCCGAGGGTGTCCGGCTGCAACCCGAGCGCGGCCTTCGGGCGACCGAACGCACTGCGATAGGCGCCGATACCCATGAACGCCACCACACGCGGTCGGTATTTTTTCACGAGCCGACGCAACCGGGCACCACCCGCCACATACTCCTCGGGCGAGAGCTCCGCCGCCGCCGCCGTGGTGCGCGGAACCATGTTGGTGATGCCGTACCCCAGCGGCAGGAGCTCGCGCTCGTCCCAGGGGGAAAACAACCGCGGTGTGAAACCCGCGCCATGCAGTGCCGGCCAGAACCGGTTGCCGGGCCGCGCGAAATGATGACCCACGGCCGCGGTATACAGCCCGGGATTGATCCCGCAGAACAACACCCGGAGATCGGGCGCGATGAGGTCCGGAACGGTTTTGTCGACGGCAGCCGCAAGCTCGACTCTGGTGGGTTTGTGGTGCCCCCCGTTCACGACGCCGTCACCCGGCGCGACGCGCCTGTCCCGGCGTCCTTCATCGACTCCTTCATCGATTCTTTCATCGACTCCTTGAGCGACGCCAGGGTGGTGAGCGCCTGCAGCGGCGTCATCTGCTCCGGCTCGAGCGCACCGACGGCATCGGCCAGACGGGTGAGCGCGGGATCCACCGCGGGTGTGGCGTCTCCGAAGAAACCCAGTTGATCGGCATGCATCTGATGCTTGAGACGCGGACCACGACGCTTCGTGCTGGAGGGGGCCTGCATGCCGTCGGCCGTGAGGCGGGCCGCCATCTGTTCCCCTTCCCCCTCGAGCAACGCCAGCACTTCCTTGGCCCGCGTGATGACCGGAGCCGGCAGTCCGGCCAGACGTCCCACCTCGATGCCATACGAACGATCGGCGCCGCCCGGAATGAGCCGGTGCAGGAACAGCACCTGATCACCCACCTCGCGCACGGCCACGGTGAAATTGCGCACGCCGCTCAACTCGTTCGCCAACTGCGTGAGTTCGTGATAGTGGGTCGCGAACACCGTCTTGCATCCGATCGCATCGTGCAGATGTTCGCTCACGCTCCACGCGATCGAAACGCCGTCGTACGTGCTCGTGCCGCGACCGATCTCATCGAGCAGCACCAGTGACCGCTTCGTGGCGGTGTGGAGAATGGCGCTCGTTTCGCTCATCTCCACCATGAACGTGCTCTGCCCACGCACCAGATTGTCGCTCGCGCCCACGCGGGTGAACAACCGGTCCACGATGGGCAGATACGCCTCGCGGGCGGGCACGTACATCCCCACCTGCGCCATCAGCTGAATCAGACCGATCTGCCGCAGGATCGTGCTCTTGCCGGCCATGTTCGGCCCGGTGAGCACGATGAGCTGCGCGTCGTCGGTGAAGTGCAGATCGTTGGGAATGAACTTCTCCCGCGGCATCATGCGCTCGACCACCGGATGACGACCGGCGTGGATATCGAGCTGGAAACCATCGTGCAGCACGGGTCGCACGTACTGCTCACGCTCCGCCACGTCGGCAAAACTCGCGAGGACGTCGATGGTCGCCACACGGCGCGCCACCTGCTGCCACCGCGTGATGTCCGCACCGGCCGCGCGGCGCAATCCTTCGAACAGCTCGCGCTCGCGGGCTTCGATCCGTTCGGCGGCGTTCAACACCTTCTCCTCGTACTCCTTGAGCGCCGGTGTGACATACCGTTCGGCGCCCGTCAGCGTCTGCCGGCGCTGATAGTCGTCGGGCACGAGGTGACGGTTGGCGTTCGAGATTTCGAGGAAGTACCCGAACACCTTGTTGTAGCCCACCTTGAGCGAGGCGATGCCCGTCCGCGCGCGCTCCTGCTGCTGGATGGTGGCGATGGCGTCCCGACCGCCGTCACGCAGCGCGCGCAGTTCGTCGAGCTCGGCATCCACGCCGGGAGCGATCGTGTCTTCCTCGCCGATGGCGAGCGGTGGTCGCGCCACGAGCATCGTGACGAGTCGACTCGCGCAGTCGGTGCCATCGTCCCATTCGTTCAGCATCGCACGCAGGACACCACCCGCGGCACCATCAGCGACACCATCAGCGACACCATCGCGGGCGCCGTCCTGATTGGGATGGGCCAGCACTTCACGCACCGCTTTGGCCACCAGCGGCAGCCGCGCCAGCGAATCACCCAATGCGCGCAATTCGCGCGGCGTGGCCCGGCCAGCCGCGGCCTTGCTCGCCAGGCGCTCCACATCGCGCACACCATCGAGCGCGTCACGCAGAGCCGCCCGGCCCACCGGATCGCGCACGAGTGCCGTCACCGCATCCAGACGCGAGGTGATGGCGGTCTGCTCCAGCAGCGGCGCCAGCAACCACTGCCGCAACAGACGGTGCCCCATCGGGGTGGTGGTACGATCGAGCACCGACAGCAGCGTGCCGTTCGCATCGCGCCCCTGATCGCCGCGCAGCGATTCCACCAGCTCGAGATTGCGACGCGTCATTTCGTCCAGTGGCATCACGCCACCGGTGCGCTCGAACGTGGGACGCGCGAGATGCGGCAGCCCACCCGGCTGCAATTCACGCAGATACCGCAGCAACGCGCCGGCGGCACCCACGGCGGCGGCATCGTCGGCACCGAGTCCGAATCCCTCGAGACTCTGCACCTGGAACTGACGGGCCAGTTCGTCGGCCGCGAGTTGCGCGTCGAACTCCCACCCTTCGCGCATGCTCACGAGCGCCTGCTCGGCCACCTGCAACGCCGCGGTGAGCTCCGCGTGGGCACTGTTCTTCACCAGCAACAGTTCCCGTGGCGCGAGACGCGCCAGCACCGCAGAGGCGTCGCTCACCGTGGCGCCGAAGAGACGCAACTCCCCCGTGCTCAGATCGGCCGCGGCAATGCCCACCGGAACGGCGTCACGCGATGCATCACGTGACACATCGCGCACCATGGCCAATGCGCACACATAGTTCGCCCGCGCACCGTCCAGCAGATCGTCGGCAAACACCGCGCCCGGTGTGATCGTTTCGATCACTTCGCGCTTCACGATGCCCTTGGCGAGCTTGGGGTCTTCCACCTGCTCGCAGATCGCCACCCGATGGCCCTGACTCACGAGACGGCGCAGATACTCCGCGGCCGCCTTGACCGGAATGCCGGCCAGGGGAACTTCGGCCGCGCCGCCGTTGTTGCGCGACGTGAGTGTCAGCCCGATGGCGCGGGACGCGATCTCGGCGTCTTCGTAGAACATCTCGTAGAAGTCGCCCATCCGGAAAAACAGAATCGCGTTCTGATGACGCGCTTTGATTTCCCGATACTGCTGCATCAGCGGCGTGGCCGATGAGGCGGACCCACTCACGGGGTGATCTCCGCCACGAAGCCCGTCTGTCCCGCCTTCTTGAGTCTTGCCAGTGCCGCCGTTGCCTCGGCGCGCGTTTCATAGCGGCCCACGCGCACGCGGAATGGCTTGCTGGTCCCGTCCACACGGGCATCGATGCCCCGGCGCTTGAGCCCCGCCACCGATGCGTCAGCCTCCTTGCGCGTGCCAAACGCGGCGAGCTGCACGCTGAAACGTCCGCTCTCCTTCGCGGCCGCCTTGGCCGGTGCTTTGTTCGCCGTGGACTCCGCCGGTGCGGCGGGAGGCACTGCCGGAGGCGCCGCGTTCGTGGCGGTATTGGCGGCCGCACTCGTGGCCGCTGGAGGCACCGGCATGTTCGCCGCGCTCCCTCCCGTGCCCGCACTCGTGACCACCGAGGTGCAGCGGCGGCGGAGTTCGTCCGCCTGCAACCGCAATTCGCCTTCGGGCACCTGCGTGGGGGGCAAGGTGCTCAACGTCTGGCATCCACGCGGCAGATCACGCTCGTCGAAGTAGCTGCGCACCAGCCATATCGTGCCACGCGCGATGCGCGTGCTGTCGGGAAATTCCCGTACCACACGTTCGAAGTATGGACGCGCGTCGGCCGGATGACCACGCAACATGTCCAGCTCTCCCAGCCGCAACAACGCATCCGGCGTACGCGGCGAGAGCGGCGCTTCGATCACCAGGCGTTTCCAGTCGCGTTCCGCGTCGGAGATCCGTTCGGCGAGCACCGCGCGCCAGTACAACGCCTCCGCCAGATCGAGGCTGGCCAGTGGGGCGGCCGACACCAGCGAATCCAGCACCGTGCGCGCTTCGGCTCCATCGCCGCGCTCGATGAGTCCCCGTGCGCGTGCCACTTCCTGCGAAAGCGCGGGCGACACGGCGTTGCTGCCGGCAGAACCTGTGCCGAGCGACGTGGTCTGCGCCGAAAGCATCGAGGCCGCCAGGCACGACACCCCGACCACCAGAGCCGCCTGTTTCTTCATCGTCCGCGTCGTCGACGTGACGATCATCCGAGGAATGATCGGAATCATCCTGGTGATCGTCATGCCGCACTCCGCCTGGATGTCCGGGTCGCGCACAAGGCGAGAATGAGCGACATCAGAATCTGCTCCGCATTGGATACCGTGGTTTCCTTGAGGGCCATGTCCGCCTCCAGCAACAGCGTGAGCGCATGTTCGCAGCTCTCGCGGGTCCATCGATCCGTCACCTTCGTCCATGCCGACGCCGCCTCGCCCCATGGGCGTCCGGGATATCCGCCCGTTTCCTTGAGAAAGGCGAAGAACTCCTGCGGCAGTCGATTGGTGGGCACGCCGGCGTCGCGCCGCGCTCGCCCGAACGCGAGCGCAAAGGCCTGGGTGCTCAACAGAATCACGATCTGCACGGCCGTCACTTTGGGCTGGCCGAGCACATGACCCACCAGCGTGATCGCCGTGGCCGTGTCCTGACGGGCGACCGCGTCGAGCAGATCGGCGACGGTTTCTCCGCGCCGGACGCCGACCACCGCGGATACGGCGTCCGCATCGATCATCGCACGCGCGTCACCGCCGGTCGTGTCCTCACCGCTGTGCTGTTCGTGAGCACCGCGCAAGCCCAGCACATAGCTGGCGCATTTGTCGAGTTCCGCGGCCAGAAGATGCAGATCGTTGCCGACCGCCTGCTGCAGCAGATCGGCGGCATCCTCCGCGATGTCCACGTTCAGTGCGGTCCCGGCATGATGCGCGATCCACCGCCGCACCCGTTCGGGTGTGAGGGGGTTGAAGGCCAGCGAGGTGGACGCACCCACGAGTGCGGCATCGACCTTGGTGCCGGCGGGGCTCACGAGCAGCAGCAGGGTGTCGGAGGCCGGTCGTGCGAGATACCGATCGAGCTGCGTGCGCGGCGCCTTCTTGAGCGCGGTGACATCCCGCAGCACCACGGCACGGCGTTCGGCGAGCATGGGCGGGGTGTTGAGCAGACTGCCCAACGTTTCCGCATCGAGATCGGCCGCCCGGCGGATCTCGCAATTGAAATCACGCGTGCCGGGATCGATGGCGGCGTTCAGCAGATCCCGGATCGCGCCGTCCTTCAGGTAATCATCGTCGCCGTGCAGATAGTACACGGGATCGAACTGATGCGACTGCACCGCCGCCTGCACCGTGCGCAGGGGTGACACTTCCTTGCTGGGGGCGGCGGCTTTCGGTGGCATCCTGTCAATCTAAACGGATCGCCGATCCCACCGGAGCGTCGACTCAGCGTACCTCGAAGGAATAGTGCGCGCTGACGAGTTGCATGGGCGCGTCTTCCACGATCATGGCGGCGGGCCAGACGGGATTCCCGGTGGCCATCGCCTGCAGCAGTGCGGGTGTCACGTACACCGGCATCGCCGACGCGGCGTCGGTCGGCATGAGCACCGGCATGGGAACCGCACGGACCGGTGGTGGCGCGGACATGGCGCGGGGCGCACGCAAGGAAGACTGGGAAGCAATCACCGGCTGCATGGACATTGTCGAGGGACGGTCATGCTGGAATGCGCGGACGGCAAACACTCCCAGCATCGCACTCGCCGCCACGGCGAGAAGGGCTTTGGACGATCGGTGGCGGGGAAGGCCGAGCTCATCTCCCGCCGGGTATCGACCGTCCTCCGATCGACAGGTCGCCAATCGCTGCCGCAATCGCGCCTGGAATTCACTGCTGGGTTCCAGTGTCGGAAGACTTCTGGCGACCATGAGAGAACGGCGCACCAGCGCATCGTGGGCCGCGCACGGATCACAGGTCATCACATGATGCTGTGCGGCGGCGGTCGCCTCGCCCGACAGGGTGTTGTCGAGATAGGCGAGGTGCTGTTTGCGGAATTGCTTGCAGTCCATCGGTACGGATCGGAGTCCTGCGGAAACCGGCAACACCCACGGGAAGGGTGGGTGCAAGCCAGCATACCCGGCGCTTTGGGGGCGGTTCCGGGAAAATACCCACAGGAGGGGAATATGGACTTGGATTTTATTTCAAAAGGGGGCAGGAGGGAGCTGGTCAGGGAGGAGATCTATAGGCTTTTGCTATCGATCTCCTTCCTGGAGACTCCTCCCTGCCCCCTCCTGATATCAGTTGTTCTACCTTACCAACGGGGCAATGATCTCGGCGAATGCCGTCCGCGCCCGGTTGAGACGCGACTTCACCGTCCCGAGGTTCACGCCGGTGATCTCGGCGATCTCCTCGTACGACTTGCCTTCCAGCTCCCGCAGCACGAACACCTCGCGGTGATGCGACGGCAGCTGGCCGACCGACTGCTCCACCATCTCCCGCAGGTGACGCTTGCGGAACAGATCGTCCGGGCGGGTATGCACGTCCTCGAACTGGAGCGGACGGTCCTCGTCCTCGAACTTCGCCTTGATCGTCTGGAAGAGCACGAGCGGATTGCGCGAGCGGTTGCGCAGCTCGTTCTTGGCCAGATTCGAGGCGATGGTGTAGATCCACGTCGAGAACTTCTTCGAGCGATCGAAGCGCGCGATGTGGCGATACACCCGGATGAAGACTTCCTGCACCAGATCCTCGGCGCGGTCCCGATCGCCGATGGTGCGGTAGACGAAGTTGAGGAGCCGCCCCTGGTACCGGTCGACGAGCTCCTCGAACGCACGTTCCTCGCCACCGAGGAAGGCCGACACCACATCCCCATCATCGAGCGTGCGCAGATGTTCGCGCACCGGCACCGTCTGGGTCTGCTGTGGGGTCCGCTGCGTGCGGGTCAGTGCGGCCAAAGCCATGAGTCGAGCCCTCCTCCTGCGGTGACGCGAGCCAAAGGTCCTGCGCGCTCGCGGCGCAACCGTCCTGGCGGGCGGACATCCCGATCATCGGTCGGTGCGCACGGTCTGGTATCGCATGGCGCGTGCCGTCGGGAACTTTTGGGAACATTCCGACGCAACACTATGCATATCAATTACTTGGCTATCTGTGCCCGCCGTCACGACATCGACGGATCAGACGAAAACGTCCCCATTTCCCGCCCGGACGTCCGATAAAGTGGACACCCGGCGCGTCAATTCGGCTCAGGAAATCCGAAATGCTGCCGCATAGAACAGCGCCAGCGCCGTTTTGGCGTCCTGGATTTCCCCATTCTTGATGAGAGCCAGGGCTTCTGACAGCGGCATGGGCGCCAGTTCGACGAACTCATCCGCTTCCCGGTGGGCCTCACCCGCCTCCAGCCCGGTGGCCAGAAACAGGTGGATCTTTTCGTCCGTGAAGCCGGGCGTCGTATACATGGTGAACAGGTGATCCACCTGCGCCGCGGTGTACCCGGTTTCCTCCTGCAATTCGCGATGCGCACACTGCGCCGGCGACTCCCCCGGATCGAGCCGACCGGCCGGCACTTCGTACAGATACCCTTCGGCGGCATACCGGTACTGCCGGATCAGCAGCACCGTCGGATCGGCACGCATCGGCCCCAGGACCGGAACCACCGCACTGGCGCCCGGATGGCGGATCATCTCCAGGGAGCCGATCGAACCATCCGGGAAGCGCACCCGATCGAGATCGACGGAAATGATCCGCCCGCTGTACACCCGCGTTCCGTCGACCTTGCCGACGGCAGCGCCGACGGCGTCGCCGACCGGATCGCGCTCGTCGCTCACCGCTTCACCGTGCGCGTGGCATGCCGTTCGGCGACATGCGGATGACGCCCGGCCGCCTTCTTCGCGGTTTTCTTGGCAGCTTTCTTGACAGCTTTCTTCGCGACCTTCTTCGCCGCTTTCTTGCGCGCCGGCTTGCGCGGCTTCTTCACATCGTTGCCGGCGAGCCACTCCCGGATGGTGGGACGCAGATACACCGGCACCCGCAGAATCGTCCCGCGACACTTCTTCGATCCGCAGCGGCAACCGTAGTAGCGCACGTCTTCCGGTTCGTACTCATCCTGCCACTCGAACCGATAGTCGTACACCAGCTCTTCATCCGGCTTGATCGCCTTGATCGCCTTGATGTAGATGTGGCCGTCCTCGATGATCGTTTCGCAATTCGGTTCGCACGAATGATTGATGTACCGCGCATCCGTGCCCTTGCGGCGCGCATCGATCACCGTGTCGTCGTCGAGTACGAAGAGGAACGTGTGATGCCGTCCATTGTTGTCGTCGTACCGACGGTCCGCCTCCTCGTGGGTGATGGCTTCGCCCCAGTACTCGTCGATGCGCTGACCCTTCCGGATCGGTTTGATCGCAAAGGCGCCACGACCCTGGATTTTCGAACGGCGCACCTCGTACAGCGGCGACTTGGGAGGCTTCACGGAGGCGACGGACTTCCTGGCTGGACTCACGACGGTGGTTGCGGAAGGACGGTGGACCCGGTCGATCGGAATCGATCAGACCGGGGCGACGACTTCGTCGTCTTCATTGGGCTCGTACACACTAATCGGTCCGAGCCCCAGAGCGGCAATCGGCTCACGGATGGCATCGGCATCACCCACCACCACGACCTGCAGGCGCGATGGATCGAGATGCGCGCGGGCCACACGCAGCACATCGGCGGCCGTCACGGCCGCCACACGGTCGCGATACGTATCGAAATAGTCGGGCGGCAGACGGAAGATCTCCACGTTCGCCAATCCGCCGGCCACTTCCGCGGTCGTTTCGAAACGGATGGGGAACACCCCCACCAGATAACTGATCGCCAGCGACAGCTCCGCGTCGGACACCGGCGCTTCCCGGATGCGCGTGAATTCATGCACGATCTCGCGCAGCGCGTCGGCCGTGACCGCCGTCTCCACCGCCGTGGAGATCTCGAACGGACTCGCCGCACGGCGCCAGTCGAACGCCGAATGGGCGCCGTAGGTGTACGCGTGCTCCTCGCGCAGATTGAGGTTGAGACGCGAGGAGAAGAGACCGCCGAGGATCGCATTCATCACGACCACCGGGAAGTAGTCCTCGTGCAGACGCGGAATGGCCACGTGACCGACACGCACTTCCGACTGCGGCGCGCCGCTCTTGTGCACCAGATGCACATGCGGCTCCTGATGCCGCTGGCCACTGAGGGGTTCGGCCAATGGCGGAGCGCTGCCCGTCCAGTCGCCAAAATGTGTGGTCGCCAACTGCACCGCGTGTTCCACGTCGATGTCGCCCACGATCATGAGGGCCGTGGCATCGGGCCGGTAACACCGGGCATGAAACGTGTCCACACGTTCGCGCGTGAGCCGCGCGGTGCTGCGCTCGTCTCCACCGGCGAGACGCGCGAACCGCGAACCCGGCTCGTACAACAACCGCGTGAAGAACACGTCGGCCAGTCCACGCGGTTCGGCCCGCAACTGGGCGAGATCGGCCAGACGCTCGGCCCGCAGCCGTTCCAGCTCTTCCTCCGGAAACGCCGGGTTCCGCAGCACCTCGGCCAGCACCGCCATCGCATCGTCGATACGTGACGACAGCGCGGTGAGCTGCGCGATGGCCGAATCCCAGTCGGCACCGGTATCGAGCGTGGTGCCGAGCATCTCGAGTCGCGTGGCCAGGGCCAGCGCGTCCATGTGCTGCGTGCCTTCGGTGAGCGCGCGGGTCACGAGTCGGGCCAGGCCTTCGTCGTCACGCGGATCGCGCGTGGCCCCGGCCTCGATCACCGCTAGGGTGGTCACCACCGGATAGGCATGCACCGGCGCCACGGTCACCCGCAGGCCATTGGGCAGCACACGCGTTTCGAAGGCGGGAAAGCGATACGGGCGCGGTTCTCCCGGTCCCGGACGCGATGGGGCGAGATCCGCGCTCATGCCGAGGCCTCGGCGAGCACTTCGGCTTCCTGCTCATCCGTTTCGCCGGGGACGTACAGCAGCAGGACGCGATTGTCGGGGCCCAGGCGTTCGCGGGCCAGGGCGGAGACGTCGGCGGCCGATGTGGCGCGATAGCGCGCAACCTGCGTGTTCACGAGTGTCGAATCACCGAAATAGGTGGCAAAACGGGAGAGCTGGTCAGCACGTTCGGCCGCCGACTGCATGCTGGTGACGAAACTGGTTTCGATGAGCGCACGCGCGCGGGTCACTTCGGCTTCCCGCACGCCATCCCGGTGCATGAGGTCGAGTTCCGCGAGAACGGCAGCCTCGAGCTGTTCCGGTGACACACCGGGGTGCGCGGTGGCGTCGATCACCAACAGATCGCTGCCTTTGGCCAGATCATAGGTGAAGGCGCTGGCCTGGGATGCCACCCGCTGACGACGCACGAGCGACTGTTCGAGGCGACAGCCGGTGCGGAGACCGAGCACGGCCGCCGCGAGACTGGCAGCATAGTAGCCATCGGTGCCGAACACCGGTGTGCGGCACGCCACGAACAGCCGCGGCAAGGCCACCGCATCGGGTACCACCTCACGACGCGTGTCTCCGAACACGGGCGGCACCGTCATGTCGCGCAGCGGCGGCCGGTTGTTTCCGGGCGGAATCGGGCCGAAGTACTCGGCAATCAGGCGAACCGTTTCGGCCCGATCGAAATCGCCGGCCACGGTGAGCACGGCGTTGTCCGGCGTGTAGTACGTCCGGAAGAACTCGGCGACGTCGTCGAGGGAAGCATCGGTGAGATGCTCCATCGAACCGATGAGCGAATGATGGAACGGATGCGTCTCGGGAAAGGCGAGGGCCGGCAGACGTTCCCACCACGAGCCGTAGGGTTGATTGTCCACCGTCCAGCGTCGTTCGTTCTTCACGACATCCCGTTGCGTATCGAGCTTCTGCTGCGTCATCGCCGGCAGCATGCGGCCCATGCGGTCGGCTTCGAGCCACAACGCCAGCGCCAGTTGATGCGAGGGCAGGGTTTCGTAGTAGTTCGTCCGGTCCAGCCAGGTGGAGCCGTTCAACGTGCCACCGGCGCGCTGCACCAGCTCAAAATGTTCGTTGGCTTCCACGTTGGCCGATCCCTGGAACAGCATGTGCTCGAAGAGATGGGCAAACCCGGTGCGCTCCAACCGCTCGTTGGCGGAGCCCACGTGATACCACAGATTGACGGCGACGATCGGTGCGGTATGGTCCTCGGAGAGCACCACATGCAAGCCGTTCGGGAGGCGATAGCTCTCGACAGGGATGTGCATGGGTCAATATTCAGGGTTGGTCATGCAACCCGGAACCCCGTACAGAAACCCCGTACGGAACCCGGGTCTCCTCTTTCCGATTTTTTGATGCGCTCCAGGATGCGCTGTGTCACGCTGTTGCTCCTCACCGGACTGGCCGCGTGCGGTGACGATCCCCAGGTCCCGACCGATGCCCTGCCCGTCGGCAACCTGACGGTGGGCGCCACGGTGGCCACCACCGTCGGCACGGCACCGTCCGTGCGCATCACCGATGCCAAGGGCAAGGGCATCCGCAACGTGCTCGTGCGCTGGAAGGTCACCAGCGGTGGCGGCAAGGTCGTCAACGACTCCGTCCGCACCACCGCATCGGGCGAAGCCTCGTCGGGTGGATGGACACTGGGCACCACGTCCGGTGAGCAGACGCTGCAGGCGTCCGCCGACGGCATCACACCGGTCACGTTCACGGCGACCGCCGCTCCCGGTCCGCTGGCGAAGTTCACCCGTGTCAGCCCCGACGTGCAGAGCGCGGAAGTGAACACGGCGGTGGCGACCCCTCCCTCGGTGCGCACCGAAGATCAGTACGGCAATCCGGTTCCCAACGTGTCCGTCGTGTTCTCGGTGACACTGGGCGGTGGCACGCTGACCGGCAATCAGCCGACCTCCAACGCGCAGGGCGTGGCCTCGGTCGCCGCCTGGCGCCTGGGCACCGCCGCCGGTCAGCAAATCGTCACCGCATCCACGTCGGGTATCGAAAACATCGTCTTCGGTGCCACCGCCCTCGCCGGCCCCGCCGCGTCGCTCACCAAGATCGCCGGAGATGACCAGGAAGCGGTGGCCAACGCCGCCGTCTCCGTCAGGCCCGGCGTGCGCGCCGTCGACGCCTTCGGCAATCCCGTCGGCAACGTTCCGGTGACGTTCACGCCGGGGCCGTCATCGGGAACGGTGACAGGCGCCACCACCGCCACCGATCTGGCCACCGGGTCGGCGTTCGTGGGCAGCTGGACGATCGGGGCGGCGGCCACACAGACCCTCACGGCCACCAGTTCCATGCTGCCCAGTGCCTCGGTGACGTTCACCGCGCGCGCCGTGAATTCGCTCTTCGACATCGATGTGCGTTTCGTCGGTGAAGGTGGCAGCACCATCGTGCGTGAAGCCTTCAGCAAGGCCGCCGAACGGTGGCGCAGCATCATCATCGGCGACATGCACAACACGCGCATGAATGTTCCCGCCGGAAGCTGCACCGACTGGATGCCGGCCATGAACGAGGTCGTCAACGATGTCGTGATCTTCGCGCGCATCGACACCATCGATGGTCCGGGCAACATCCTCGGCCAGGCCGGTCCCTGTTATTTGAATTCGGGATCGCGTCTGTCGGCCGTGGGGATCATGGAGTTCGACAAGGACGATATGGCCATGCTCATCGCCAATGGCAGTTTCACCGAGGTGATTCTGCACGAGATGGGCCACGTGCTCGGCATCGGCACGCTCTGGAATTACGACCGCAACCTGCTCGTGGGTAAGGGTGGCGCCGACCCGTACTTCCAGGGCACCGCCGGACGTGCCGGTTTTGCGGCCATCAACACCCTCGTCTACAGCGGGAATCCCGTCCCGGTGGAAAACTCCGGTGGTGTCGGCACGCGCGACAGCCACTGGCGGGAGACGGTCCTGCTGCGCGAGCTCATGACCGGCTTCCTCAATCGCAACGTCACCAATCCGCTCAGTCGACTCACGATCGGTTCCCTGCAGGACCTCGGCTACACCGTGAATCTGAACGCGGCCGATCCGTACTCTCTCACCGCACAGCTGCGATACGCATTTCCGTACATCGAGAGCGAGGTGACCACCCTGCACAACGACATCGCCGACCTGCCGCTGTACGAGGTCACGCCCGGCGGTGCCCGCACACTCGTGCGGGCCGCGGCACGCAGTCGCTGAACCTGCCGACAACCCACTGACAACCCACCGACAATCGTCGAAGGTCGGCGGTGCCCGGCGTCACCCGTCGACGATCTGTCGACCGGTCAGTTTGAGCCACAACATGAGCGCGAGATCGGTCGGCAACGCGATCGACTCGCGCACCATGTATTCGAGCACCGCGCGATTGGCCGAAATGGGACTGGTGCGCGTCGGTGACGGCATCGGCTGCAACCCGTGCAGGCGGGCCAGCAGATCGAGACGCAGCATATGAAACGGATCGCTCACCAGCAGCACCCGCGGACGGTCGGCGAGTGGCGCGCGGGCGGGTTTTCCCTTCGGCGGGGGTGCCGACGTCAGTGAATCCCGCAGCGCGAGCAGCAGCGCCGATGCGCCCTGCATCGACGCCAACGATGTCCGGCCGGCCGGCTCGAGCATGATCGTCTGATTGGGCACACCACGACGCACGAGATAGCGTCGGCCCGCCGCGGCTTCGCTGATCAGATCGCCCGGACGCCGGCCACCGGTGAGCACCATCCATGGGGCACGGTCGGCACGCCACAGTTCCAGCGCATGATCGAGACGCGCGCGCAGCACGGGTGAGGGGCGACCGCCATACTGCGCCGCGCCCAGCACGACGATGGCGTCGGCGGGACCTGCCGCCGATCCTCTCGACCAGTACACGATCGCCCCGAGACACAGCAGCCACGCCATGAAGGCGCCGACCAGCGTGCTGGCGATGAGTTGGCGATAGGAAAAGCGACGCGCGCGGGCCATCAGGCGAAACTATTCGATGCCCTCGCTTCCGGTACTGGAGCTGCCGGCACGGCGTGGGGCATGCGGCACCACGCCGTTCTCGGAAACGTGAAATCCCACCTCGACGTGGTGCGTCAGAGCGGAGCGATCGTCCCTGGTGCGGGGATCTCGACACGGAATCCGTCCCCGCGCAGACGTTCGGCGAACGCCTGCTGCGCCTCCGTTTCCCCGTGCACCAGATACACCGCGGGATCGCTCCGGCCATCGGCTTTCCCCGCGGCGCGCACCGCTTCCACCCAGCGCAGCAGCTCGCCGCGATCGGCGTGTGCACTGTAGCCCAGCAACACTTCCACCTGCGCGGCCAATGGCACGTCTTCACCGAAGATGCGCAGGTTCTCACGACGCTCCACGATGCGCCGGCCGAGCGTGTGTTCGGCCTGGAATCCGACGATGAGAATGGTGTTGCGGGGATCGCTCGCGCCGTACTGCAGATGATGCAGAATGCGTCCGGATTCGGCCATGCCCGACGCCGCGATCACGATCATCGGTCCATGCAGCGTGTTCAGCCGCTTCGATTCGGCGACATCGCGCGTGAACGTCACCATCGGGAATTCGAAGAGATCGCTCGTGCGCCGGATGAGATCCTCGCTGTGATCGAACACTTCGGGGTGCATCGCAAAAACCGACGTCGCATCGGTGGCCAGCGGCGAATCGATGAAGATCGGAATGGCCGGGATCTTTCCCTCCCGACGCAGACTGTGCAGATCGTACACCAGTTCCTGCGTACGCCCCACGGCGAACGCGGGAATGAGCACCCGGCCGCCGCGCGCGGCCGTTTCGCGCACCACCCGCGCCAGTTGCTCCTTCGCCCCGTCCACGGATTCATGATCGCGGTTGCCGTACGTGCTTTCACAGATGACGACATCCGCGCCCGTGGTCGGCGGTTCGGGATCGCGGATGATGGCCAGCCCGTTGCGGCCGATGTCGCCCGAAAACACGAGGCGCCGGAACGTATCGCCTTCGCGCAGTTCCAGCGTGACGGAAGCGCTGCCGAGGATGTGGCCGGCATCGGTGAACATGGCTCGCACACCGTCGGTGACATCGAACCATTTGTGGTACGGCATGCCGATCATGCGTTCGAGCGTGCGCGTGGCGTCTTCCACGCGATAGAGCGGCTCGATGTGCTCGTCCCGGTGGCGCGCGAGATAGTCGGCGTCCTTTTCCTGGATGTGCGCCGAATCGGCGAGCATGATGGCGCAGAGATCGCGCGTGGCCGACGTGGCCCAGATGCTGTTCTTGTAGCCCTGCGCGACCAGGTAGGGCAGGCGGCCGGCGTGATCGATGTGCGCGTGCGACAGCACGATGGCGTCGATCTCTTCGACCGGGAGCGGCAGACGCATGTTCTTGGCGCGCGATTCGCTGCGCTTGCCCTGGAACATGCCACAGTCCAACAGGACGGTCCGCTGGCCGACGCGGAGGATATGACAGGAGCCGGTGACTTCCTGGGCGGCTCCCGAGAATTCAATGTGCATGGACAGCGATGGCTGGGGAAAACGATCCGGCACGCGCCAACGGCGGTATGCCAAATCCTACCCCACAACCCCGATCACGTCACGGTGTAATGCCCGTGCTCGTCGTGACACACGGCCACGTCGATCGGTGCACCGCCTTCTTTTACCAATCGCGCTGGCGCGGCCATGTCGCGATCGATTCGGCACGATGCGCCGAAAACCATGTCGCTATGACCTGCCACCACCGCATGAACCCGCGTCGGCCCATGTCCGTCATCGTACCCTCTCCTTCGAAAATTCACGCGCCCTCGCCGGCGCTTCCTCGAACAGGAGCAGTATAAACCGTTACACAACCTGTGTACCGTGACACAGCGCACCGTCGGCATGACTTTCATGCATGAGCCGCGCGCGAAGTGTAGGCTCCGTCACTGTCGTGGACGGACCGTCATAAACGATTTCCCCGGACTGCATACACATGCTGTTTCATTGCCGGCACCAATACGCACATCGTATGAATCCGGCCGTTCCGTGAAATAAATTTTCGGCGCGTCGGGAAATTCCGGGGCTGCCTGCCGCACTCCCCCTGCTCCCCCTTGAACCCGGAGCCCGGGCTGCCGTTCTCAGGTCTCGCCCAGCCGCAGCCAGCGACGGGCGACAGGCGCCTCGAACGTCTCCAGCAGCGAAAGCAACGCTTCGGGATCGTGATGCTGCTGCAGCCAGTATCGGGGCGTGCCGCGCAGAAATCCTTCCTGCTCCACCTGGTCGAGCAACGCCTGCAGCGGATGCCAGAACGCTTCCACGTCCAGGAGACCGATGGGCTTGCGATGCACGCCGAGCTGCGCCCAGCTCCAGGTCTCGAAAAATTCTTCGAACGTGCCGATGCCGCCGGGAAGCACCAGGAACGCATCGGCCAGTTCGGCCATCATGGCTTTGCGCTCATGCATCGAGTCGACCACCCGCAGCGCGGTGAGGCCGGTGTGCGCGACTTCCCGCTCCACGAGACCATGGGGCATGACACCGATGACCTCGCCACCGGCCTCGAGCGCGGCATCGGCCACCGCGCCCATGAGTCCCGTGCGTCCTCCGCCATACACGATCCCGAGTCCGCGGCGCGCCACGAGTGCACCCACTCGTCGTGCCGCGTCCACATACACGGGCCGCGCACCTTCGTTCGACGCGCAGTAGATGCCGATGCGCCGCAAGGGACGCGGCGGGGTGAACGACGGAGAGGGATCGTTGGTGCTCATCCCCGCAAGCTACGGGGTCGGCTCCGGCGCCGGACAGGTCGGCGGCATCGTGGCCAGGATTCTCAGGCGGCGCGACGCGCCCCACAACACCGGCGCCGTGAGCGCCGGCGCGAGACAGGCCACCAGCAGCAGGGTCCAGCCTCCCGGCCCCAGCCGGTGCGGCACATTCCACACCAACGCTTCCGTCATGGTGAGCATGGCGTCGCCCGACACCGCCAGGGCGAGCCCGGTGGCGAGCTGGGCCGCACGGCGCCGTGCCTCCACGCCACGTCGCGACGACTCCAGACGCAGGCGACGCAGAGCCAGCACCAGCGCCGCGTCGAACACCACCCACGCTGCGTGCACGTGCGGAGATGGAAACCACGGTGACGTGGGCGCGAACGCCAGCAACAGCGTCCACGGAATGAGGAGCCACTCCAGGAGCTGCAGCAATGGCGCGGGCCCGCGGCCGATCGTGCGCACGCCGAATCGCCAGAGCGGACCACCGGCAAACGCCCGCAGACTGTCCCACAGGGCCCGCCATCCGGCTTGCTCCCGGGGCCAGGCCATCAGGATCGGTTCCCACGACGTGGGCCGCAGTTTGCGTTTGAAGGCGGAGAGGCCCATGAAGTTGAACAGCGGGCGCGACAGACGACGTACCGTGGTCAGCCACGGCGCGATCGGTCCGTGCAACGGTGCGAGCCCCAGTGTCGCCCACGGCGCATGTTCGGCGCTCAGATCGCGCATGGCGTGATCGACCAGCAGCTCCGCCGTGCCATTCGGCGCATCCGGATCGCGCAACAGATGCTCCAGCAGCCATCCGCGGCGCGCCGGAACGGGTGCCATCGACAGCAGCCCCGCCAGACGATTGTCACGGATCGCCACGTACGTCCGGCGCCACGGCCAACCCGCCGTCAGATCCACGTCTACCAGAAAGCGCATGGCCGGCATGCTGCGCGTGGCATGCCAGCGTCGGATGAGTGCGTCGAACGCCGCACGCCATTCCGGTTGCATCACACACGCCGCGTCGATCCGGTGACTGACGACGCCCTTGGCCTTCGCACGACGCAACTGCTCGCGCAGCGACCGATGGGTGCGCAGATGCATCGCCCATTCCCGCGGATCCCACACCGGCTGCTCGCCGATCAACCAGCGATCGAGTCGGCGCGATTGCATGAGTCGTCCTTCGGTGGCGAAGAACGTGACGCGGCGGCGTTGCAGGCCGGCGTGTTGCGTGATGTGCTGTGCGGTGTGCCGCGCGATGTCCTGCAGGGTGTACTGCGCGGCGAAGGCCTCCACGACGGGCACCAGCCGCTCCGGTGGGCCCACCGGTTCTCCGGCGGTCACCACCCCGCCGGGCACCTCGGCATAGGCGACGAACGATCCCGGTTCGGGGAACACCACGGTCATATCGCGGCCGAGTGCGCGGAAAGCCGTCGCGGTGCGCCCCTCGGCATGCACGATGGCGAGGACCGTATCGGACGGGCTACCTTCACCCCTCATGTCTTCCCCGCTCGACTTTCCCACGCTGAGCATCGTAGACCACCCGCTGGTGCGTCACAAGCTCACGCTGCTGCGCGACCGCGCCACGCCCACGAAGCAGTTCAAGGAACTCGTGGACGAGATCGCCATGCTGATGGCGTACGAAGCCACCCGGGATCTGGTGCTCGAACCGATACCGGTGGAAACACCGCTCGAGACCACGAATGGCTGGAGTGTGCGCGGGAAGAAACTCACGCTGGTGCCCATTCTGCGTGCCGGACTGGGCATGGTGGAAGGCATTCTGCGCCTGATCCCGTCGGCACGCGTGGGACATATCGGTCTCTACCGCGATCACGACACCCTCGAGCCGGTGGACTATTACTTCAAGGTGCCCGGCGACGTGAGCGAACGGGATTTCCTGCTGCTCGATCCCATGCTCGCCACCGGCGGCAGTGCCTCGGCGGCCGTTTCCTCACTCAAGCGCGCGGGCGCGTCGCGGATCCGGTTTCTCTGTCTCGTGGCCGCACGGGAAGGTGTGGCACGGTTGTCGAAAGATCATCCCGACGTGCCCATTCTGGCCGCCTCGCTCGATCGCCAGCTCAACGAACACGGGTACATCCTGCCCGGTCTGGGTGACGCGGGCGACCGGTTGTTCGGCACGCGGTGAACCTGGTTGAACCCGACGGACTGATCCGGGCGCGTCGAGGAACCACGCGGATCAGCGCCGGTCCGGACCGGTCAGGAAAACCATTCGCGCGGATCGGTCTTCTGCTGGTGCGCGGTCGCCATCACCCAGCTCTGTTCGACGGGATCGGTGATTTCGGTGATCACGCGGTCGAACCATGCGGCGGCCTGTCGTTCGTCGCCGATCCGGCGCCAGAGTTCTCCCACCAGATACGTGATCACGGCCCGCTCGTCCGTCGCGACATTGTCGAACGCAGCGAGGGCATCCATGAAGCGCCAGGCGGCTTTGCGACGGAAGAAGCGCTCGGCCTCGGTGTCCTGCTCGTCCACGCAACACCACGCCGCACGCAGATACAGATCGGCGAGATAACGCGGTTCATACCCCTGCCATTCGGCCACTTTGGCCGCATGTTCGTATTTGAGCGAGCCCGACGGAAACGTCTGATGCAGCACGGGTGCGAGATCATCCCAGACGTATTCGCGCAGCAGATCGCTGAGCACCACCTCGTCGTTGAAATCGCGCGTCACGCCGGCATATCCGCACTGGATGCACAGATGGACGAAATACGGCAACGGTTGCATTCCCGTGGCGCGTTCGTGGAAATCGGTGCGCTTGCCGCCATGTCCATTGGTCGCCACGACCGTTTGCGAGCGGAACGCGCGCGCGCAGACGGGGCAGGTGAGGTCAATGAGATCGAGAGTCGTCATGACGGGAGCGTATTCGGTACGATCTGCGGGTGCGATCTGTGGGTGCGATCGACTGCGCGTTGGCGTGTGTACCGGCGCGGCGGCGACCGGCACGGTTTCCGGTTCGTTGTGGAGTGTCGGCACGATCGGAGGGCAAGTTGAACCGCACCGTGTCCCAAAAGCGCCGTAGAAACCCCGGCCATGCGCGTGGTATCGGACCCGCGCCTTGTTGTGGCATCTTTTGCGGACTATCTTGCCCCGTCTTCTTCACGCGTCTGTTCGGCGAGTGGTACGCGGTATTCCACGATCGCGCCGGCTTCCCGAGTCCGGGTTGTTGATGTTGATCAATCTCGTTCCCGATTTTCTCGCCGTACTCGACGCCGACGATCGTCACGCGGCGTATCTCGCGTATTTCGAGCGCCATCGCACGCTGCTCACGGCGTACTGGGACAACTACGTCCTCGAGCCGTCGGGCCCCCACTTCGACGAAGTGGTGCGGGCCACCATCGCCGCCGACCGCAGCGATCTGCGCACGCTGCTGGCCACCACGGACATCGTGGCGCTGGCCCGCGGCACCGAAGACAAAGTCCGCACGCTGCTCGACATCGACGTGGGCTACGACATCGTGCTCATGGTGGGCGTGGGCGCCGCCAACGCGGGTGAACTGGTCGTGGAAGGCCGCGGCGTGGCCTTCGTGTGTCTCGAGCACTTCACCGGTGTGGCCAACCCCGACACGCAGGGGCTGGGACTCGACCCCGAGCTGATCCCGCTGTGGCTGGCGCACGAAATCGCGCACGTCGTGCGGTACACCTCGCCCACCAGCCGCAGCACGATGCGCGACCTCGTGCACGACGCCGGCGGTTATTACTCGTACTGGGAGACGGGGCGTCAGGCCGCGCTGCGCGAACTGCTCGTGAACGAGGGTCTCGCCGTGCACGTCTCGCGGGCCGTGAGCCCCGGTCATGCGACGTGGGAATACTTCGGCTTTGCCCGCCGGCAGTACGCACGCACGCGTGAAGTCGAACCCGTGCTGCTGCGGGCCGCCAGCCGCGATTTCGATCGGGCCGCGCTCGGACTCCGTCTGCGGTATCTCTCGGGCGGCATGAGCGACGAAGCCCGCACCGTCGATCGGGTGGTGCTCCCCGAACGCGCCGGCTACTTCCTCGGTGCGCGCATGGTCGAACCCGCCATCAACGCGCGCGGATTCTCCTGGTCGGTGCGCGCCAGCGCGGAAGAATTGCTGGCCGCCGCGGAGCCGGTGATGGAGCGACCGCGGCTGACGGTGGTGAGCTGAGTCACAGCTCGTACAGCCGGCGGTTGCACTTCTTCGCCTGGATCATTCGTTGTCATCGACACGCCCTTTTTTCCGCCCGGGTTTCGGTCGGGGGGTGTTGCGTGCATCGGGAGGCGGCAAAGCTGGTCCGGCTGTCCGTTCGCGTGCCAATTCGACGGCGCGATGCAGCTGTGCTTGTAACACCTTCACATCGGGGATATGGGCCAGGTTCCGGGCGCTGAACCCCTGACCGTAGTCCCGCACCAATTTTGCCGACAGTGTCGGCAAAATCTGCTCGCCGTACTCGGCCCTGCCGTCTTTCAGAACTTCCTCGTGCAGACGATGGCCGACATGCCAATACAGCATCGTCAGCGTGGCGTTGGCTGTTTGCGCGACATGGACGACGTTCCTCAAGATGCGCTGCGTCACTTCCCGATACAAAAATCCCGGAACACCCGATCGAGCACATCCTCAGTGTCGATCGTGCCGATGAGTTCACCGAGGGCATCCCGTGCGCTCAGAAGATGCACCGCGGCAACCGGAGCCGGCAACGCCTGCGCGGACCACACCTCGAGAAACGCCGTCACCTCATCGCGGGCGCGTGTGAGTCCATGACGATGCCGCTCACGGGTGATCACCACGTCGCCGGTCGTCGATACCGGCGCCGTATCCTGGATGGCGCGATCGATGGCCGCGAGCAGTTCCGCAAGACCAGCCCCCGTTTCCGCGCTCACGCAGAGCACATCGCGCAGCGCGTCGCGATGACCCACCCATCCGTCGCCTTCCCGCAGATCCCACTTGGTCCGCACGGCCAGCACGGCGCCGGTGGTGCGCGTCCGCACGACATCGAACGTGCGCATCACGTCGTCCGGATGATCGCCACAGGCCAGCACCACGTGGGCTTCGGCCAGATAGCGGTGGCTGACCTCGATGCCGAGCCGTTCGACCGGATCCTCGGTGTCACGCAAGCCCGCGGTATCCACGAGACGGAGCGGCATGGGCCGGCGATCGAGCAGCGCTTCGATCGCATCACGGGTCGTGCCGGGCACCGCGGTGACGATGGCGCGCGATTGCCCCAGCAGTGCATTGAACAGCGACGACTTGCCGGCATTGGGTGGGCCCGCGAGCACCACCAGCGCGCCGTCCCGCACCAGCGCGCCACCTGGCGCCGTGCGCAGCAGCGCATCGAGTGCATCCCGCAGGGATCGGGCCGCATCGGTGACCCGCGATCGCGCGATCGGTCCGTCGTCTTCTTCGGGGAAGTCGATGTCGTAGGCGATCAGCGCTTCCAGATGCACCACGTCCTCGCGCAGTGCGAGCAGCCGCCGCGAGAGTCCACCATCGAGTTGTGCCAGCGCCTGTTCCTGCATGGCCGAGGTGCGTGCATCGATGATGTCGGCGACGGCTTCGGCCTGCAGTAGATCGAGACGTCCATTGAGCACCGCACGGCGCGTGAACTCCCCGGGCAGTGCCGGACGGGCCCCCGCGGCAATGCACGCGGCCTGCACACGACTGGGCGCGATGGTGCCGCCATGTGTCGTGATCTCCACGACCTCTTCGCCGGTATAGGAGCGCGGCGGCGCGAACCAGGTGACGAGCACGTCGTCGAGTGGCTCGTGCGTGTGCGGATCGTGCAGCATCGCGCGCAGGGCATGGCGTGCCTCGGGTTGGCCCGACGCATATGCACCAAGGGCGCGAGCGATGATCACCGCCCGCGCCCCCGAGAGTCGAATCAGCGCCACCGCGCCCCGCCCCGGGGCCGTGGCCAGAGCGACGATCGTATCGTCGTCGCCCGGCAGCAGGGAGGTGAAATGGCTGGTGGAACCGTCCTGCGACATCGTCCTGGTGTCGTCCGTCGTGTGTTCGCGGCGCATCCGCGGTTCGTGCGCGGACTATCCCCGCACGAGCGGCGCCGCTCGGGTCCGCTCACGTGAGATGAGCCACTGCTGCGGCAGCGACGCGAGGTTCTGGATGAAGTAGTACAGGTTCAGACCCGACGCGATGTTGAAGAAGAAGATCAGCATCATCGCCGGCATCAGGTACATCATCATCTTCTGCTGCTCGTTGGCCTTGATGCCCCGCATGCCGATCCACGACAGCACGAGGGCCGTGATCGCCACGAGGATCGGGATGATGTAGTACGGATCCTTCACCGAGATGTCGGGGAACCAGAGGAACGGCACGCCGCGGAACTCGATGGTGTTCTGGAACACGAAGAACAGCGCGAAGAACACCGGCAGCGGGATCAGCATCGGCAGACACCCCGACAGGGAGCTGAAGGGGCTCATGCCGTGCTCCTTGTACACCTGCATCATCGCCGCCTGCAGCTTCTGCGGATCACCCTTGTAGCGCGCCTGAATGGCCTGCAGTTCCGGCTGAATGCGCTGCATGGCCATGGAGCTGCGCATGGCCTTCTGATTGAGCGGCCACAGGATCACGCGCACGGCGATGCCGAAGATCACGAGAATCCAGCCGTACGAGACTCCCAGCGTGGCCTTCATCCAGAGCAGCAGGCGGATGACCATCGTCGCGAACGGTTGCACGAGGCCCTGGATCCAGCCGCCGTAGGGATTCGATGTTTCGAACTCCCGGCCCATGGCCACGAGACGCTTGAACTCCTGGGGCCCCACGTACATCTCGAAGGCGACCGTACCGCTCTTGAGCGAAGCCAGCAGCGTGCCTTCGCTCCGTGTGGCGACCTTGGCCACGCGCGGTCCGCCGGTGAAGTTGGCTTCCGCGAAATTCGCCCCGCCCTTGGGCGCCAGCACACCGAGAATGAAATACTTGTTCTTCGCCACGGCCCACGTGATGGGACCGGGTTCGATGCGCCGCTCCCCCGGATCGAGCGAGCGGAACGTCACGCCTTTGGCGCCGCTCAGTTCGGGCTTGTACGCGTACGCCAGATGATTGTGGTCCTCCGCCGTATCCGCTTCCGAGCTGCGGAAGGCGTGCGGCAGATCGATGAGCAGGAAGCTGTTGTCGGGCACCCCCGACACCGTCGCGGCGACATTCACGCGATAGCTGTCGGGGAGAAACGAATACGTGATCGACACCTGCCGCGCCGCGCCGGCCGCGGCGGCGAGTTCCGTCTCGTACCGCACGGTGCTGACATCGCCGGTCGTGCTTTCGGTCGTGCGGAAGATCTGCTTGTCGAGCGCGATCGTGTCACCGGGCACGACGAGCCGGAAGGTCAGCAACCGGTCACCCGACGATGCCAGTTCCACCGGACCGCCACGGGTGCGGCCCTTGTTGGAGAGGGCCTGATAGCGCGTCATCGTCGCGCCGACGAGCGACGCGCCGCGATTGCTCGTGCGATAGTCGGCCAGGGCCGTCTTCACGACGGTGGTATCCACCGCCACGGCTGCCGGCGCGAGCGAATCACCGGCCACCCCCCCGGTGCTCCCCGCTGTGGCGCCCGTCGCCGGATTCGTGGCAGCGCCGGCGCCGAGACGCGCCGCAGCGGCTGCCGCCGTGGTGTCCCGCAGCGAATCACGAAGGGTATCGGCGGCAACAGGCGTGCTTCCCGGCTGCGGTTTCGGCGTGGGGAAGAGGTACGGCGTCAGAATCAGGACCGCGGCCATCAAAACGACGGCGAGAGCGATGCGGCGTGGTTCCATGAGAGGGATGAGGGTGGCGCCTGGCGGCGCTTGGGCTGCGGGCTCCGGATCCGGCGCTCAGGGCACCGGATCGAAGCCTCCGGGGCGGAACGGGTGACAGCGGGCAATACGACGCAGCGCCAGCCATCCGCCGCGGAGTGCGCCGTGTTTTTCCAGCGCCTCGATGGCGTAGGCGGAGCACGAAGGATAATACCGGCACGCCCCTCCGAAGATGGGCGAGAGCGTGACCTGATATCCGCGGACAAAAAGGATCAGGAGCTGTCTCATGGCGCGATGTGGAGACGCGCGAGCCGCGCGGCGAGCTGCTGCACCTCGTCGCGCAACGCCTCGAACGACCGGTGATACGCCGAGGGCCCCACGCGGAGCACGGCATCACAGGGAGGCGTGGTGGGCAACACATGCAATCGTACGAGTTCGCGCAGCCGCCGTTTCAGGCGATTGCGCGCGACAGCGGAATGCTTGTAACGCGGCACGACGAACCCCACGCGTGGAAACGCAAGAAGGGAAGCGGTGGTACGCGCCTCGATGGACGCGCTGCGCACTCGCTTCCCTTCCAGTCGGACCCGTTCGAGTTCAGCCCCGCGCGTCAGACGCTGCGCGCGCGGGAACGCTCGGGACTCAGGCGCCCGCGTACTTCGACGGGAGCTTAACGGTGAGCTGCTTGCGCCCCTTCTTGCGGCGACGGCTCAGCACTTCGCGACCCCACTTCGTCTCCATGCGCGCACGGAAGCCGTGCTTGCGGATACGACGCGTGTTGCGCGGACGATAGGTGGGCTTGCCCATGACGAACTCTGACGAAAACGATTGACGTAGACCGACGCAAACCGACGTGGTGACGGAAACAGCCTCCCAACTTACCCGCGCCAACCCCATCCGGTCAAGGGCTTGGCCCCACGTACTGACCTGCCAACGGACCGGCCAACTGCATTTCCGACAACGAGTTGGCAGTTGGTCTCTCCACTTGCTTGCGAACACGTATCGGGCGGGCGCCCACACGATTAGACATCTCCGGCAATGATCGCCACTGATTGACTTATCCACACCGGAGCGGATACCTTCGCCGCCCCTCTCCCGCGTCTCCTTCTCCCTGCCATGTCGCTTTCGCCTGCTGAAATCTGGGATCGCGTGCGCCACCAGGCGCGCCAGTCCCTCCCCGAGCAGACGTACCGCACCTGGCTCGAACGCACCGAAGCCATCGCGTTCGAGAACGATACGCTGATCGTGGGTGCGCCCGACCTCTTCGCCGCCGACTGGATCGAACGCAACCACGGCGATCTGCTCGTCAGCCTGTCGCCGGTGGCCCTCGGCCACCCCATCAAGCTGCGCTTCAAGGTCAACGAGGAACGGCTCGCCCGAGCGCAGATGGATATGTTCGTGGCGCCGCCACCGGCTCCGATCATCGCGCCACAAAGCGCGCAGCAGCCACGCATATCAACGCCACTCAACCAACGGTACACGTTCGATCAATTCGTCATCGGCAAGTCCAACGATGTCGCCGCCGCCGCCGCCCAGGCCGCGGCCCAGGCTCCCGGCAAGGTCTACAACCCGCTCTTCATCTACGGCGAAACCGGACTGGGCAAGACCCACCTCATGCAGGGCATCGCCCACGAGCTGCTCCGGCGCACCCCCACCCTCCGCCTCGCTTACGTCGGCACCGAGCAGTTCACCAACGAGTTCATCGGCGCCATCCAGGCCGGCGCCATGGGCGATTTCCGACGCCGCTTCCGTGAAATCGACCTCCTCCTGGTCGACGACGTGCAGTTCCTGAAGGGAAAGGAATCCACACAGGAAGAATTCTTCCATACCTTCAACGCCATCTACGAAGGCGGTCGGCAGATCGTCCTGACTTCCGATCGGCCCCCCAAGGAGATCCCGGGACTCGAATCCCGCCTCGTCTCCCGTTTCGAATGGGGGATGGTCGCCAACATCGACTCCCCCGACCTCGAACACCGCATCGCCATTCTCAAGAAGAAGGCGAGCCTCGATCACCTCGAACTCACCATTCCGGACGAGGTCATCGAGTTCATTGCCCAGCACGTGAAGTCCTCCGTGCGGGAGCTCGAGGGGTCCATCATCAAGCTGCTGGCCTACGCGTCGCTCAAGCACCGCGACATCTCCGTCGATCTCGCCCGCGAAGCCCTGCGCGACAAGCTGCGCGACGCCGCCAATTCCGATTTCCCCGATGTCCCGCCCACCACCATCACGGTGGCCACCATTCAGCAGGTGGTGGCCCGGGAATGGGGCGTCACACCCGACGGGCTGCGCTCCAAGACACGCACCAAGCAGCTCACCGTCCCGCGCCAGGTGGCCATGTACCTCTGCCGCGAACTGCTCGCCCTGCAGTTGGTCGAAATCGGCAATGCGTTCGGGGGCCGCGACCATTCCACCGTCATTCACTCCCTGGATCGGGTGGCCGAGGACATGAACGCCGAGCCGACATTCACGGAGCGCGTGCTGAAGATGCGGAGCATGTTGGAAACTCTGCGGACAACCGGACAATTCGGCGTCTGAGTCCCCAGCCGTCCACAGTTCCCCACAATTCCGGGGTCGCCCATTGTGTGTCAGCGGGGAGTACGCCACGATTCCCACGGCCAGTTCACATCATCAGACATGGCGCAAATGTCCTCCAACACGTAGTTTGCGGCGTTTGTACACAAGCCCACATCCCCTGCTGCTACTACGGTTTTTATATCTAAGACTGATATAACAGCAGCCTGTCCACACGAACGGAAACCCGAACGGGCATGAAGTTCACGATCTCGCGTGAGAAGCTGCAGGAAGGCCTCCAGGCCGTGACCGCTGCCGTACCGGCCAAGACCACACTGCCGGTGCTGGCCAACCTGCTCGTCGAAACCACCGACCGTGGCATCCGCTTCTCTGCGACCGACCTCGATATCGCGGTCAGCACCGAAGTCAGCGCCGATGTCGAAACGCCGGGCGCGATCACCATTCCGGCCAAGAAGCTTGGCGAGATCGCCCGCGAACTGCCGCCGTCCCCGGTGAAGATCTCGGCCTCGGGCGAGCAGCGGGTCACGCTGGAATGCGGGCGCTCCAGGTTCAAACTCCTCGGATTGCCGCGCGACGAATTCCCCACGTTTCCGAGCGTGCGCTTCAACGATTCGTGGCGCGTCAAGTCGGGCGAACTGCAGAAGCTCATTTCGCATACGGCGTTTGCCGTCAGCACCGAGGAGTCGCGCCCCATTCTCAACGGCGTGCTCTGGGAGCTGCGGGAAGAGCGGATGCGCATGGTGGCCACCAACGGGCATCGTCTGGCCAAGATGGAGCTGCCGGTCGAAGCCAGCAGCGCGCCGCCGGGCGATCTGATCGTGCCGCCCAAGGCCCTCGAGCAGATCCGCCGCCTGTTTCCGGCCGAGGAAGAGCTGGAGATCGCGCGTGGCGACAATCACCTCGGGTTCCGCTCGCCGTTCACCTCGGTGTTCACGCGTCTCGTGGAAGGGCCGTATCCCAACTACGAGCAGGTGATTCCCAAGGACAACGATCGGTACTGTCTGGCCGACAAGGCCTCACTCACGAGCGCGCTCAAGCGCATGAGCGTGATCGCGTCCGATCAGACGCATCGCATCAAGATGTCCTTCAACACCGGGATGCTGAAGTTCAGCGTGACCACGCCCGATCTCGGCGAAGCATCCGACGAATTGCCGGTCAACTACACTGGCGATCAGCTCGATATCGGCTTCAACGCCACCTATCTGCTCGAGATTCTGCGCTACATGCCCACCGAGCAGGTGCGGCTCACGTTCAAGGCGCCGGAACGCGCGGCCACCATCGAACCCGAAGGATGGGACGACCAGGCCAAATATCTCTGTCTCGTGATGCCGCTGCGCCTGATGGATTGAAGCAGCACTGAAGACAGGCGCTTTGGACAGGCCGAGGATGAACGCATGAACGGGTCGCTATCTGGCGACCCGTTCGGCTTTCAGTTCCATCTGTTGCACGACGTGCTGCGTGCGCGGGATTCCCGAAGGAGTTCGCTCGGTGACCTGCAACGTGAGCGTGCTGGTGCCGTCGATGGTCTCCAGGACCCCGCTGACGGGATGCACACGCAGGCGCTGCGTTCCGCTGGATGTCCCCGTGAGTTCGAATCCGCGGAATGCGCTGCCGCCTTTTCCATCGAGGGTCGCGGTGATCGTGCGATTGATGAGCAACCGGTCCTGATCGAGTCGCTCCACGACGCTCTGCGTCACGGTGTGGATCGTGATCGGCACACCGGTGCGACACACCAGCGAGACCGTGCTGTCGCGCCAGCGATCCCCGACAGCCAGTCCATCGGGAATGCGCACCAGCACGTCCTTCGCCAGCGCGACCGCACTCAGCTCCGGCCGATCGCACTCGTTGGGCAGCAAGGGTCTCGTCACCACCCGATGTGACACGCTGTCCACGACGGCATCGAGCAACAACAGTCCCGGGGGGCGGTTGTTGTTCGCCGGGCTGGCCATGGCGCTGTTCGTGGGAGTGTTCGTGGAGCGATTCGTCGGGTCGTTCGTCAGGTTTCCCACCGAATCGAGCGTCGAGCGCACCGTGAAAGAATCGACCTGGCCGGTGCCGCGCAGTGCACCATTGCCAGCCCGTTCGAGCGTCCAGGAAACCAGAGCGCGGGAATCGATGTTCGATGTCGAACGGGTATCCCCGCGGGCATCACCGCGCGTATCCCCCCGCGTCTCCGCCGATGCACTGATGCGCGCGCGCGTCGTGACTTGCCAGGTGGTTCTGGCCATACGCGCGGGAAGCATCACGCGGGTGGGTGCACGAACCGGCTCCACGACCACCGGTGCCGGTTCCGGCGCGGGCGCCGGTGTCACCACGGGCCCGCCTCCACATGCCCCCAGCATGACAACGAGCGTGGCCCCGACCAGCACGAGGCCGGTCGGTCCGACACGATGCCGCGACGACATCAACGATTCCACGATCCCATCGACGATGATCCCAGCAACAGAGAAGAGATGCGGATGCCACCGGTCTGTAAGCCGGGTTCTGTCGGTACACCGAAGTATACCGGATGGTCATTCCTCTCGACGTGCCGTCACCGACACGTTCCAGCAGCCTACCCGCGGCTCGATGCCCGAAGGCATCCTGTCGAGACGGGCCGTCTCTCACCGCCTATTTGGCCTTGCTCCGACCGGGGTTTGCCGTGCCACGTTCGTTGCCGAACGCGCGGTGGGCTCTTACTCCACCCTTTCACCCTTACCGCCTTCTCGCGAAGACGGCGGTTTGCTTTCTGTTGCACTGTCCGTCACTCGCCGCTCACGCAACGAGCGCCCAGGCGTTACCTGGCGATCTGCCCTGTGGAGCCCGGACTTTCCTCGGAACACGGGCGTAGCCTCGAGGGCCCGTTCCCCTGTTTCGCGACCATCCGACCGGTGACATCCGCGCTCTCAATATAGCTCGGTTCGTCATCGACCACGTATACATGGGCCCAATGCAACATCGCGTCGACATACACGCAGATCGACGCAATTCACCGCAATTCACTGACGTGAAGCTGACGAGGGGTTCTACCGTCGCTGCATGCCGCACCCACCACACTCGGCGTGCCTTCCAGACATCGAGGGTCCCATGAGCAGCCTCGGCGGTTCCTCACCAAGAGCCATCCTGACATTTCTGACACCAGCGGAACGATCACGGGTCGATGCGGCGGGACAGGGATGTTATACCACCATGCATCACGAGGATCTCGAACAGGTGCTCGTCGATCTTCGATCCCGGCCAGCGTCGGCCATCATCGTCTCCGTGGCGCGTTATCAGCAACAGCATGCGCCACACATGGCCCGCCTGGTCAGGGAGTTTCCCCGCGTGCCCGCCGTCGCCCTGCTCACCGCCAACGAAGCCCGCACGACACAGGCGCTGCTCTCCCTCGGGCACAATGGCGTACGCAAACTCGTCGATGCCCGCGATCCGGCGGGATGGCGCGATCTCCGACAGTTCGTGGCCCGCGAGAATCCCGACAGCATCGAAGCCATCGCCATTCAACGCATCCGGAACGATCTCGCCAATGCCCGGCCATCGTGTCTCGCGTTCTTCGAAGCACTCTTCACCGTGCCCGCCTCGCTCACCACGGTCCGGCAATTCGCACACCTGCTCGGCGTCACGCCCACCACGTTCATGAGCCGGTTCTTTCGGTTCGGTCTTCCGGCGCCCAAGAAATATCTCGCCTTCGCCCGGTTGATCCGCGCCGCACGCCTGCTCGAGAATCCGGGTTATTCGGTGACCCAGGTGGCGCTGCTCCTCGAATACTCGTCGCCACAGAGTTTCTCGCGGCACCTGCAAAACATGCTGCAATGCGGCACGGCCGAATTCCGGCAACGCTACACCGGCGAGTCCATGCTCGATGAGTTCTATGTGCGCCTGGTGATGCCTTACCGCTCGGTGCTGCCGATGTTCGAACCCATCGACACCCTACCCGCATGGCTCATCCGCACGCAGAAGACGGCGGTGCCACCGCCACAGGCGGCGCTTTCCCAGGCGGGATGACATGAGGCTGGATGCATGAGGCCGAACGTCCGGCGCCGCCGTCGGGGTATGTCCCGCCGGTGTCCGTCCAGGCGATGTCCGCTCAAGCGGTGTCCACTCAGGCGATGTACACCTAGGCGGCGTGTCGTCTGGCCAGGGCACGCAAACGTGCCGTCGCATCCGCCAGCTGCTGCGCACTCCGCGAAAGCGCGTCGTTGCCGACCCGCTGCGCGGCGGCCGCGTCCACGGCGGAGCGCGCGCTGCTGGCCGCCCGTTGTGCGGAACCGTCCAGCGACTCGAACGCCGCCGCCGCGCCGGCGCTCAGGCCAGCCTGGGTCTGCGCCAGTCCCGACACCTCGTCGCTCTGACGGGCGATGCGGCCGATACCGTCCACCATCGACGCCAGCGCCCGCGTGGCCTCGCGGGCGATCGTTCCGGCGCCTTCCACCTCCAGCGCGGTGGTGTCCATCGCCATTACCGCCACGGCGATCTCGCTCCGCACCCGCTGCACGGTGTTGGCCACCCGCTTGGCGGCCTGCGCGCTTTCCACGGCCAAGGCCCGGATCTCATCGGCCACCACCGCAAACCCCAACCCGTCCTCACCGGCGCGCGAAGCCTCGATGGCGGCGTTGAGCGCCAGGAGATTGGTCTGTCGCGCAATCCGCGACACCGTTTCCACGAAGTCCCCCACCTGCTCCGATGCCGGCGCCAGAGCCCGCACCTGACGCGCCGCGTCGCCAACTTCGCGTCCCACGGTCAGCAACGCCTGGGCCGCCCGCTCGATCGCCTCGCGACTGGTGATCGCCGCGTCGTCCAGCGCGTGGGCATCGCTGGCCGTGGCTTCCGCGGTACGCCGGGTGGCTTCGGCAGTCTGTCGCGCATCCTGACCGGTGCGCACCCCCGAGGCCGCCCGCTCCCGCTGCTTGCGGAGCTCGTCGCTCAGCTCCTCGGAGCCCATGGCCACCTCCTGCGACCGACGGTGCAGGGCCTCGGACGTGGTCGATACCTCGGCGACGATGGCCGCCAGTTCTTCCGCTTCCCGTCGGACCGTCTCGATGAGCAAGGCGAGCTCGTCGAGCATGCGGTTGAAGCTGTGTTCGAGAAAACCGAGTTCGTCGGCATGCCGGGCATCGGCCCGCACGTTCAGGTCGCCCCGCTCCACCTGCGCCATGCGCTCCCGCGTCCGCCGGATACGCCGGATGATGCGCGACGGCATCGGAATGATCTGCTGGGCGACCACCAGCAGCAGCACCGCCGCCAGGATGACCTGCGGCCATGGGGCCGCGTCCTCGGGCCGCGCATGGGCAAAGCCCGCACTCGCCGCCAGAAACCCCAGCACCGCCGCTCCGGTGGCCACATACCCCACCCGCGGCCCGCGATCGAAGGAATACGGCACGATCGCAAGCACATAGGCCAACACGAAGACCGGCTGTCCAAACATGTAGACGATCGCACTCACGAGCAGCGTATCGAACACTGCAAAAACATATTTGAGCCACCATCGATACAATCGAAGCGATCTTCCGGCTGACGCACAGATCCAGTTCAGCACGATCGCCCCGCAGAACATGCCCAGCACCGTGGTCAGCGACTCCTGCGCCAGTCCCAGTCGCAGGCCCGTGAGCAGGACGCCCGCCACGACGATGATGCTCCAGAAGCGACGGCGGGCGGCCACGGCGAAGGTGGCCATGTCCTTGGCGCGTTCTTCCTCGTGCAGCGTGAGCCGCTGGGAGTCCTGGGGATCAGAGGGGACATGCGGATGCATATCCCCTCTGACGCGCGAGGAACCGCGTGGGTCTCGGAGCCGCGTGGGGTTGGACGAGTGGCTCGTCCAGATCGGCGCCGTCCGAATCCGGCCGGCGCGGGCCGGCTCAGACCGCCGGCAACAGCGGCAGCAACTGGCTCGCCGAGACGAGCGCGCGAACCTCGAGCCCCGCCGCCTGGAGTGCTTCGCGGCCGCCTTCCTCGCGGTCAACCAGGGCCAGCACGCCCAGGACTTCGCCGCCGGCCTGGCGGACGGCGTCGACGGCTTTGAGCGCCGAGCCGCCGGTGGTGATCACGTCTTCGACGACGACCACCCGGTCGCCGGCGCGGAAGGGCCCTTCGATCAGCTTTCCGGTGCCGTGGGCTTTGGCCTCCTTGCGCACCGTGAACGCCCGGACGAGCGGGCCCTCACCCCGTTCGTGCGCCAGCGCGCTGGCGTGGGCGATGGCATAGGCGATGGGGTCGGCGCCCAGCGTGAGGCCACCCACGGCGTCCACGGTCCAGCCCGAGGCGTGGAGATCGGCCAGCCCGGCGCGACCGATGAGCAGCTGGCCTTCCGGACTCATGGCCGTGAGCCGGCAATCGATGTACAGGGAAGAGCGCCGGCCGGAGGCCAGCACAAAATCGCCCCGCTTCGCCGAACGTTCAGCGAGCAGGGCGACGAGTTGCGACAGTATGGAATCAGTCACGGGACACGGTGCGGGTTCAGGAACATCAGCCACGTCATGCCAGGCGGACGTGGCGGGGGCGCCGATCGACTACCCGCGACGGAACAGCCCTCGCACCTTGCCAAGCAGTCCGGACTTTTCGTCACTGGGCTCGGCGTTGGGAACAGAAGACGGACTCGCCACGGGAGTCGGCTGGCGGGTGGCTTGAGCGGCCGGCGATGTGGGATTCGTCGCCGCCTGTGTGAAGGCATCGGCAAACGCCTTCACCGACGGATAGCGGTCGGCCGGCTGTTTGGACAGGGCCCGCATCACCACCGACTCGATGGCCGGGGGAAAAGTGAGATTGGGGCGCGCCTTGTTCAATGGGACCGGCGGCTGCGTGAGCAGTTGCGAGAACAGCTCACGGGGAGACTTGCCGGTGTAGGGGAGCGTGCCGCACAGCAGGAAGTACGCGATGGTGGCCAGGGAGTACTGATCGGCCGCCGGCCCCACCAGTTCACCCGACAGCGCTTCCGGCGCCACGTACATGAGGGTGCCCACGAAGAACCCCGCGCGCGTGAGGCGCTGATCGGGCGCCGCGTCGGTGTCGGCGGCAATGCCGAAATCGAGCAGCTTCACCTGCTTCGTGGCCGGATCGTACATGACGTTTTCCGGCTTCAGGTCACGGTGCACGATGTTCACATCGTGCGCGGCCTGCACCGCACTGCAGATCTGGGACAGGATGCCGGCCACTTCCACGGCAGGCAGAGGCCCGGCCTTCTCGGCGTACTTGTCGAGGATCTCGCCCGCGGCCCAATCGATGGCCAGATAGTAGCGGTCGCCGTCCGATTGTCCGTAGTCTAGGGTCCGCACGATGTTCGGGTGTTCCACTCGTGCGCCGAATTGCGCCTCCCGGAGGAAACGCGCGACCGCGGTCTTGTCGTGCTGCAGCTTTTCGCGCAGCACTTTCAGGGCCACCGTGCCATGCTGCGGATGTTCGGCGCGGAAGACGGTGGATGTTCCACCTTCACCCACCTTCCCGCGCACCGTGTACCCGGCCAATGTCGTCCCGACTAGCGTCTCGATAGCCACGGGGCGAACGTAACGCCGACCTCCGATGGCAGCAAGTTGAAATATCCGGTACATCCGTCGGCACATCCATCGGTGCAGCCTGGGTTCATCCTGCTCGACATATCCTGCGGCACCTTCGATACACAGGGATGGTAGAATGCACTTTGTGACACCTCATTCCTCATCCATCCGTTCCCGCATCGCCCCGTTCGTGACCATCGGGGCCCTGGTGCTGCAGTCGCTGCTGCTGAGTGCCTGCGCGAAACCCCGTCCTACCGGTCTCGATCCGGCCGGCACACCCGATGGCGCGCCCGGCCGTACGCCCGGGGGCGGTGGCGCATCGGCCGCAACGCTGGGTGACATGCAGCGTCTCTATCGCGGCATGGGACTGATTGCCGGTGCACCGACGTTGCCGTTCGTGGCATCGGTCTCATTCATGCCCGCTCCCGCAGCGGACACCACGCTGGTCCTGCTGGCGCTGTCGATGCCGTCGCGTGCGCTGGGGTTCGGCCGCGAAGGAGAGCGGTATGTCGCGAACTATACGGCGCGGGTCGAATTGCGACGTGGGCCCACCGTGGTACGCACCATCGAAGTCAATGAAACGGTGCGCGTTCCCACGTTCCGCGAGACGTCCCGCACCGACGAAAGCATCATCTGGCAGCAGTTCCTGCGTCTTGCCCCGGGACGTTACTCCATGACCGTGGCCATCCGCGACGAAAACGGTTTGCGCAACGCCGCCGAGGATGTGACGCTCGACGTGCCACCGGTGAGACCCGGCAGTCTGAGTTCGCCCGTGGCGGTGTACGAAGCGATCCCGCGTCAGAGCCTCGATTCGCTTCCGCGGCTGCTCGCGCGTCCCCGGTCCACGGTGATCTTCGGTCAGGACTCGGTCCTGCCGCTCTACATCGATGCGGTCGGGGCCGCCGCGCCGCCCAGGATCGATGTCCGTGTGGTGGGTGAAGGGGATCTCGTCTCCTGGAGCAATGCGTTCGACCTGCCGGAACGTGGCGGCTCGCGCAGTACCACCATCACCGTGCCCGTCGCGCGGATGGGCATCGGTTTGAACACGGTGCAGGTGGCCATTCCGGGGTCGGCGGATACCGTGCGCACCCGGGTGCTGGTCAGTCTCGGCGACGATCTGCCGATCGCGACGTTCGACGAGATGCTCTCTTATCTGCGGTATTTCACCACCGGCGAGCGGCTGAAGCCGCTCCGCGACGCGTCGCCCGCGCAGCGGGCCGAGGCATGGGCCACCTTCCTCCGGGAGACGGACCCCGTTCCCGGCACGGCTGAACACGAGGGGCTGCGCGATTACTTTGCACGCATTCGTACCGCCAACGTGCGTTTCCGTGACGATGCGCAACTTGGCTGGCAGTCGGATCGCGGCATCGCCTTCGTGGCGCTCGGCGATCCCGACAACATCGTGGACACCGGCCTCATCGATCCGAATGCGCGCGTCCGCCAGCAGATCTGGGAATATCGGGAGCTGCGCCTGCAGCTGGTTTTTGTCGACCAGACCGGCTTCGGCCGCTGGCGCCTCAACTCGCAGGGCCGCGCGGATCTCGACAACGCGATCCGTCGCAAGATGGCACAGCGCGACCAGTGAGGCCGCCGGCAGTGCGGACACGACCGGCGGGATCGCAGTCGACATGAGCCGCGGGGGTGGCGTCCATGGCTGACGTCACCCGCCCCACGGCGCCGCGCCTCTTTCTGGTCGACGGCTACGCACTCATTTATCGCGCGTTCTTCGCGTTGCTGCAGCGCCCGCTCGCCACGAGTCGTGGCGAGAACACGTCCATTGCCTGGGGCATCGCGAGCTTTCTCAAGCGTCTGCTCAATACGCACAAGCCGGAATTGCTCGGCTGGGTGCACGATTCGGGCGCCACGTTCCGCGACGATCTGTATCCCGAATACAAGGCCACCCGCGAAAAGCTCACCGACGAGCTGCAGGCCGATTTTGACCAGGGACTGCAGCGTGTGCTGCAACTGCTCGCAGCGTACGACATTCCCGTGCTCACGGCGCAGGGGTTCGAAGCCGACGACGTGATCGGGACCATGGCCGCGCGTGGGGTGGAGGCCGGCTACAACGTGGTCGTCGTGTCGGGAGACAAGGACTTCCAGCAGCTCGTGCGGCCCGGGGTCTGGTTGCTCAACCCCGGACGTGGCGGTCCGGCGAGCGTGGATGAAAGCTGGGTGAGCGTGGAGAATGGCAGCGACCGGCTCGGTGTGCCGCCGGACCGGGTGATCGACTATCTCGCCATCGTCGGCGATACCTCCGACAACGTGCCCGGTGTGAAGGGCATCGGTGAGAAGGGCGCGCAGGAACTCATCGGGCAATACGGCCCGCTCGAGAACATCCTCGCCAACGTGGAGCACATCACCAAGAAGCGTCCGCGGGAAGCCCTGTTGCAGTACGCCGATTCCGCGCGGCTTTCCAAGCAGCTGGTGACGATCCACTGCGATGTGCCCATCGCATTCGAGCCCGAGAAGCTGACGGTGAACGCACCCGATGTGGATGCGTTGCGCATGCTCTATCTGGAGCTGGAATTCACGTCGCTGCTCAAGGACCTGGGCGGAGCGCCGGCGCCGGCCGGCGAACAGCGCGCCTGGTCGGAGGCGGTGGGTATGGTGATCACCACGCCCGCGCCCACCATCCCCGGACGTCCCACACCGCCCGCGGTCGTCGTTGGCGAGAGTGGCGTGTCGGTGCTGGCCGACGCGCGATACACGACGGTCGACACGGTCGATGCGCTGCAGGCGTTGATGACACGCGTGCGCGAAGTGCCGTACATCGCCATCGACACCGAAACCGCGATCGATCCCGACGCACCGTTTGCCGTGGATGCGCTGCGTTCCCGTCTGGTGGGACTGTCCATCGCGGTGGCGCCCGGCGAGGCGTACTATCTGCCGTTCGCCCATCGCCGCGACGATGGCAGCGGCAACCTCGCCCTGCTCGCCGGGGAAACCGGTATCGTGGGACGCCGCATCAATGCGGGCGCGCCCGAGCCGGTGAATGTCCCGCCGTTCGACAGCGAGGCCTGCGCTCCGTTGCGCGCCATGCTCGAAGACGCCACGGTGAAGAAGATCGCGCAGAACGCCAAGTACGATCTGCTCGTGTTGCGGGGCAGCGGCGTGCGGGTCGCCGGTCTCGAGTTCGATACGATGCTGGCGAGTTACGTGCTCGATCCGGGCCGTCGTTCGCATGGCCTCGATCTGCTCGCGCTCGAACAGCTCGGCCACACGATGACGGCGTACGATCAGCTCGTGGGCAAGGGCAAGACGCAGTTGCCGTTCGATGTCGCACCGGTGGACACGGCCCGGGACTATTCCTGCGAAGACGTGGATGTCACGATGCGTCTGCGGACGAAGTTCGAACCTTTGCTGGCCGATCACGCGCTGCTGTCGTTGTATCGGGAAATCGAAGTCCCCCTCATTTCGGTCCTGGCCGACATGGAGTGGGAGGGCATCGCGATCGATCTCGACTGGTTCGCGTCACTCAAGGCGCGCTTCGCTGCCGAACGGGGCCGGGTGGAGCAGGCCATCTACGCCGAGGCGGGAGAGGAGTTCAACATCAACTCCAATCCGAAGCTGCGGTCGATCCTCTTCGAGAAGCTCGGGCTGCCGGTCAAGAAAAAGACGGCCACCGGTCCGAGCACCGACGCGAGTGTGTTGCAGGAGCTCGCCGAGGAAGGGCACGTGCTGCCGACGCTGCTCATGGAATACCGTGAGATCTTCAAGCTCGAGGGCACGTACATCGACGCCCTGCCGCGACTGGTGAATCCGCGCGATCATCGGCTGCACACGTCGTACAGCCAGACGGTATCGGCCACGGGGCGTCTGTCGAGTCACGATCCGAACCTGCAGAACATTCCCATCCGGCGTGAACTGGGGCGGGACATCCGTCGCGGTTTTGTGCCGCGCGAAGGATGGCGTCTGCTCAGCGCCGACTATTCGCAGATCGAGTTGCGGGTGCTCGCGCATCTCTCGGCCGATCCGGCGTTCGTGAGCGCGTTCAGAGCCGGCGGGGACATCCATCGACAGACGGCGGCGATCATCTTCGGCGTGCCGCTCGACGAGGTGACGGGTGAGATGCGCGCTCGCGCGAAGACGATCAACTTCGCGACGATCTACGGTCAGGGCGCACATGCCTTGTCCCGACAGCTGCGCATCACGCACGCCGAAGCCAAGGCGTTCATCGAAACGTATTTCGAACGCTTCGCCGGAGTGCGCACGTTCCTCGATCAGTGTGTGATCGACGCGCGCGCCAGAGGGTATGTGGAAACGCTGTTCAAGCGTCGCCGCTACATCCCCGAACTCAAGGAGCGGAACTTCAATATCCGCGCCTTCGGTGAACGGGTGGCCCAGAACGCGCCCATTCAGGGCTCGGCCGCCGATCTCATCAAGATCGCCATGATCAATGTGCACGAGGCGCTGCAGCGCGAGCGCATGGCGTCCCGCATGCTGCTGCAGGTGCACGACGAACTGGTGTTCGAACTGCCGCCGGAGGAATCCGATGCACTGTCGGCGCTGGTGAAACGGGAGATGGAAGGCGCCGCCCAGCTGGACGTCCCGCTGCTGGTCGAAATGGGACTCGGCACCGACTGGGTCACGGCCAAGGCCTGAGGGCATCGGGCGGCATCAACCGGTCTTGCACTTTGCAGCATTCTGCGGGAGGTGCGAGACCGGCAAATTGCGCGGGTCATCCGTGGTGTTCTTTAACGTGTTGATTGACAATGACTTGACTGGTTCCGCACCGGAGGCACCAACGTTGCCATGAGGGGGAGTGGAGACGCCAACGACGGTCTCCTCCCACTCACGTCCGCCTGGCTGCCATGGCGCTGCAACAGCGCTGCCGTGCAGCCGCTCCACCGCGGAGAACCTACGCATGGCAACGCATCGCATCCGCACCGGCTTCACGCTCATCGAACTGCTCATCGTGGTCGTGATCATCGGCATTCTCGCCGCGATCGCGATTCCGAAATTCCAGGATACGAAGGCGAAGGCGTACGCGACGTCGATCAAGAGCGATCTCAAGAATCTGACGTCGATGCAGGAGAGCTATTTCTACTATCACGAGACCTATGCCAATGCCGTGGGATCCGCGGGATTCGCAAGTTCCCGCGGGGTGAACATTGCGATCGCGGAAGCGAACGGGCGCGGATGGTCGGCCACGGCCACGCATCCGTCGGCCCAGCCCCTCACGTGCGCGGTATATTACGGAGATGTGACCCCGGTCTCGCCTGCCACCCAGGAAGGTGTGATCGAGTGTCAGTGATGCGTGATCTCGTCTGACCGGACGGCCCGATTTCCGACCACCTCCCCGACATCGTCCGTGACCCCGACTCCCGCCGACGTATCGAACGTCTGCGGGAACTGGTCTTTCACTATGGGTGTCGGGAGTTCACGAAGCGTCGTGACGGCATGATCCACGCCATGAACGGTGGGCTCTGGCTGCACCGGCACATCTGGTTCGACAAACCCCTGGTGCATCTGGTCAGCGTCGATCGTGTGAAGCTCGAATCGTTCGGCCAGGACGTGGGACTCGCACTCGACCGCCTGCAGTTCAAACCCCTCAAGGACCCGCGCACGACTCTCCGTCGTGATGCGTGGCACTGGGACCTGGGCGGCCCCGTCTATCCGCCTCACGATCCACGGTTGATCGTGGACGTGACGGCACACGCGATCGCGAAATTCCTCGTGGACGGGGATTGAACGGGGATTGAACGGGGATTGAGCGGTCGCACCACGATTCGCGCCACGCATCACGTGATGTTTCACATGATGCATCAGCTCACGATCGCCTGTTCGAGCAGTCCCGCGTCCCGCCGGATCGCATCGCCTTCCGCGCGCAACTGTTGTTGCAGCGCCGGATCGCGCCGGAAGAGACGATAGGCGCGGGCACGCCATCGTGCGCGGCGCAGTCGGTCGCCGTAGCGGAGATCACTGCTCGCGGAGGGGATGAGCGTGAGCAGGAAGAGCAACGCCCACCAGCCGCCGGCCAGCGTGGCCACGAGGGCGGTCTGCACGGCGTAGGCGAGGAGGACGAGGACGAGCCCCATCACCAGCGTCCGCATGGCCGGTTCGTCGCGGGGTTGTCCGGCGCGGACCGCCAGGCGTCGCGCGAGCTGAATGGGAATCACGTGGGTGAGGCGTCCCCACAGCCCGATGGGAACCAGCAGCAGCGCGAGTAGCGTTTCCCGCAGGGCAAACCGCAACCCCGCGCGTGCGCCGGCGTCGATGGAGAGATCGTGCACATCGATGTGCAGCGCATCGAGACGGGCGCGGAAGGCCCGCACGCGCGCTTCGAACGCCGCCGCCCGCTCATCGAGCGCCGGATCCTGTCGGGCGCGCAAGGCCTCGGCGGCCCGATCGAGACGACGCACCACCGCCAGCGTGCGACTGAGGGGCACGACGCTGTCTCCCAACGGTGATGGAGGTTCGAGCAGCGCAGCGACGGTCTTGCCCACCATCTGCAGACGGTCGGCGTCTTCGGGTGAATCGAAGTTGAGCGTGACGGCCTGGAGGCGTTGTGCCACCAGTTCGGTGAGGGTGGCCACTCCCACCTGTGACGCCCGCAACGTGTCCACGTCGAGCGGTTCACCCACCTGCAGCAGAATGCGCGAACGTGGCGCTTCCTTGTGCTCGAACAACAGGCCGATGGGCACGATCCGGATGCCCCGCACCCCATGCACCTCAGCCGCATGCAGGGCCATGCGCGCCAGTCCCGTGCGCAGCGGTGCCAGATGGGGATCGTCATGGCTCTTCCCCTCGGGAAACACCACGACGGCTGCATCGTGGGCGAGAGCCCGCGCCACCGCGTCGAAGGCCGCCGCGTTGCGGGTGGGATCGGGAGCTGTGGTCTCACCGGAACCCGCATCGGACGACGCTCCAGTTGCGGGCGTGGCGTGTTCGTCCGAAGCCCGGCGTAACGGCACCACGCCCACCGCGGAGAAGAAACGTGCCGCCACGGGATTGGCGAAGATCGTCGCCTTGGCGGTGAAGTGCACCTGACGCGGTATGCACCATCCCACCACCAGGGCGTCCACCAGCGCATTGGGATGATTGACCGCCAGGAACACCGGACCGTGGTGCGGCACCCGCTCGAGGCCCATCACCGTGATGCTGCGGTAGTACCAACGCAGCGCGACACCGACGATGGGTTTGAGTGTTGCGTACAGCATCGCGTATGGGCGCCGTGCGGAGTGCGGGTTCTACGCCGCGCGATGCGTGCGCGCGTTCGCATCGCGGGCCATCGTTTCGCCTTCCTTCGTGTTCACGAGCATCAGCAACGCTCCGCCCACCACGAAGAAGCCGATCACCCACAGGATCGCGCTGCGGCTGCTGCCGGTCTGTCCGATGGCGAGACTGAACACCAGCGGACCGAGAATGCCGCCGAACTTCTCGAACACGGAGTAGAAACCGAAGAACTCGCCGCTCTTGTGCTTCGGCACCATGTTCGCGAACAGCGAGCGGCTGAGCGCCTGCGTGCCGCCCTGCACGGTGCCGACCAGAATCGCCAGCACATAGAACTCGCGCGCCGTGCTGATGCCGTAGGCGTAGATGCAGATGCCGGTGTACACGAGCAGACCGAGCAGGATGGACCGCTTGGCGCCCAGTTTGCCAGCCAGCGATCCGAACGCGAAGGCACATGGAATGCCGACGAACTGCACGATGAGGATGGCCGTGATGAGATCGGACCGTCCGATACCGATTTCCGTGCCATAGGCCGTGGCCATCTTGATGATGGTCTGGATGCCGTCGTTGTAGATGGTGAACGCCAGCATCGCGAGAAACGCCTGTCGATAGTGACGCAGCTCACGCAGTGTCTCACCCAGGCGCGTGAACGCGACGACGAACGGATTGGCCCCCGTGCCCTCGTCGGCTTCGAGCGCCCGCGCCGGTTCGGGCACCCGTCGCAGCACGGGGAAACTGAACAGCAGCCACCAGATGCCCACCGACACGAAGGCCAGACGCACGGGCAGTGTCGCCTGCGCGGGCGTGAGTGTGTCGCCGGTGGGCAGTCCGATCAGCCCGGGATTGGTGATCCAGGCCAGGTTGACCGCCAGCAGCACACCGCCGCCGATGTAACCCAGGGCGTACGCGGCGGTGGACACGCGGTCGATCTCCTGTTCACTCGCGATGTGCGGCAGGAGCGATTCGTAGAATGTCATGCTGCCGGTCGCGCCGGCCATCGACAGGATGAACAGCGTGGACGCGAGCAGCAGATCGCCGTGCTGGATGAAGTACATGCCCAGCGTGCTGAACACACCGATGAGCATGAAGACGGTGAGGAACGGCTTCTTGGCCGCCTTGTAGTCGGCCACGGCGCCGAGGATGGGCCCGAGGACGGCGATCACGACGGCGGCGATGGTGTTGGCGTTGGCCAGCGCCTGCGTGGCCGCTTCCGGTGGACGGCCGTCTCCGGCCACCGAGATGAAGTAGATGGGGAAGACGGCCGTCATGATCACCGTCTGCATGGCCGACACGGCCCAGTCGTACATCGCCCAGGCGCGCAATTCGCGCCGATGGAGACCCAGCGCATTCAGAATGCCGCGGGAGGAGGAGGGCGTGGAGGAGACGGCGGTCATGAAGGATCCGGGAGGGTGCGAGGGCGCGGGCGGTGCGGCAGATTGAGGGCAGACGAACGCGCCGGTCCGGAATTGTCAGGATCGGCATGGCGGCTGTCCAGTGCGACAGTCGCAGACTCTTCACCGGTACCGTATCAAGTCCGTGATGCGCTCAACGTGGCGCGCGTCGTGTTCCGCGGCGCTGCTCCTGATGGTCTCCTCGTTCTTTTCGGCCTGTGACCGGCCGCAGCCCTCGGCGGGGGGCGATTCGACGGTCGTGCCCGCGCGTGGCACCGACAGTGCGAGCCGCCGTGAAGAACTGATCAACAGCGGATGGGATCCATCGGCTGGTGCCGTGCTCGTGCTGCCCACCGTCGACGGCGGCATGGTGGCGGGTTCCCTGCTTCGTCCCGAGGCCACTGAACTCACCGTGGCGGACACCGTCGGGATCGGCGCGGCCATGGGTGACCGTCGTCTCGATCTCTTTACACGCAGCGGCCGGATCGGCGGGGCGCTGCTGTCGGTCGAAGCCGCACCGAAGACCGAACCGGGATGCACGGCCTGGCCCGTGGCCCGTCTGGCCATCGACGGCGGCACCGTGAGCGCGCCCTGGACCGCGGCGTTCATGGCGGGCAGGGTGACGGCCATCCCGCTCGACTCCATCGAAGGACTCGCCGCGCGGGATTCCGCGCGGCTGGCCGCCGATCTCACCCGCCTGGCCTCCGGACTGCCCGACGACACCAGTCACACGTTCCGGACGCTGCCGCTGGTGGTGTTGCGCGCCTGGCGCACCTCGGGCCTCGACAGCGGATTCGTGGTGGCCACCCTCGTGCGGCGGGTGAATCAGGAGGACGATCCCAAGGAGGAACGTCTGGTGATCGTCGTGAACGCCCCGTCCACCGACGCGAAGAGCTGGAAGGTGGCCTGGCATGAACGGGCATCCGGTCACGAAGAGGAACTCGTGGTGGCCGAACCGCTGCTGGCGTTCCGCACGGCGCGTTCGGGTGATCTGCACCTGCTCTTCGGCCGCGACGATGGTGTGGCGCTGGGTGCCGCCGTGCTCACGCGCGCCGGTGGTGTGTGGCGCGTGTTGTGGGAGAGTGCGGTGGCGGGGTGTGACTGACGGAGTGCTGACGGGTCGCCCCCAAGATGTTCCCCGTCAGGCTGCGAGGTGATACTCTATAAACTTGGCAGAGTCGATACCGATCATCCGGCTTCCATAAGCAGGACCCACGCCAATCCCAGGAGGATCTATGCGGGAAAATCGTGATCAACCTCTCCTGATGGCGCGAATCATCGGCGCTTCCGTCGTTCTCGCCCTGATTGGCTACGTGATCGCAGGTTTCTGGGGCGCCGTTGTCGGTTTGGCCTTCCAACCTGCGATGTACGGTGTGCTCTATGCATGGAGTAAGAATGTTGGCGGGAAGCATTCTCCGAAGTTCGAAGAGGACCATTCCTACGAGGGAACTCATCGAGTCACTCCATAGTCACTTTGCTGACACACGCTGTCTGAAGGCAAACAATGGCTGATGTGCAACAAGCAATTTCTGATATCCGCCGTTCGGTGACGGCATATGATGTATTGGGCTATTTCGTGCCCGGTAGCGTTCTGGTGTTCGCTGTCAGCCTCTTCGAGTACTGGAGCAGATCCGCATCTATCGATCCCGAGTCGGTCAGTGTACCGATCAACACGGCTCTCCGGACGGTTCTCGCAGGAGTGGCCAATGCATCTTCCTGGCCTGCTCAGGTTGTTGTTCTACTCGCGGCGGCGATCGGTTGTTACGTCGTTGGTCACCTGGTGGCATCCATCTCTGCCATTGCAATCGACCGGTTCTATGTGGAGAAGGGCCGGGGGTATCCATTCCGGCGATTTCTTGGAGGGCAGGTCGGTCATCGCGAGATTACGGCCAGCTTTTCACGTGGAGTGTTCTTCTGGGTCAATGCATACTTCCTTTTCCGCTACCTCTCCCTGCCCGGAGCCATTCCTCTCAACCGTCTTCTTCCTTCCCCTCTGGCCTATCTGCTCTCGGACAACGCGCTGGCGATCGAAAGACTGGAATGGGCAGCGACATTGTCCGGGATCGCCCTCGTGATTCTGTTTGTATCCTGGATCGTCTCGCTGTGTCTCACGATATCTCAATGGGATTCGGTCCTGCGAATCAACAAGTCGGAAAGTGGCCAACGACTGTCGGCGGGGCTGACATTCGTCGCCTATGTATTGTCCGTTCCCGAACGATTTGCCTCTGTGCTCCTGGCCAAGCTTACACACTCCAGGCGCCCACTGGACAAAGAGACCGTCGCACAATTCTGGAGCGTGCGGGAGCGCTGCGGTGCTGGGAATGACCGCAGTGACTTTTCTTCTGCATACTGGTTCGCAGCAATGGCCGTGAGAGCCAGCGGACCATCCATGAGCGAACTCGCCGACAACTGGCTGCGGTTGTACGGATTCTCCCGCAACCTGGGATGTGCGTTGTACCTCGCCGCTTTGTACTGTGGTCTTTGGTGGTTGAACGTTGGTTCGTTGGTCGAGTTCGGGACAGACCATCAACGGCAGATGGCATTCTCCGTGCCCGTTCTTCTGGCGATAGCAGCGTTCCTTGCGCTCTTTCGCTACTACTATCTCTATACGGACTATTACTCGAAGTTCCTGATTCGTGCGGTCGCATTCGGCTTTGCCGATAGAGCGCTGCCATCCGCAAAGGAATGGTTGTCCTCATCACAATAGGGGAGCACTGCACTACGTGGAGGCCTAGGTGATGTGCCGATGTCGCCGGATTTCAAGTCCTCCATTTCGCACCCGTGCGCCTCTATGTTGACGCCATGACCGCACCCGCCGCACCGATCGGCACGCTCGACGCGACCCTCGTCGCGCGCGTTGCCTCCGAACTCTCGCTGAACCCGCAGCAGGTTCATCGCACCCTCGTGCTCTTCGCCGAGGGCGCCACGCTTCCCTTCATCGCCCGCTACCGCAAGGAAGTCACGGGTGGCCTCGACGAGGTGCAGCTCCGCGATGTGCGTGAGCGCGCCGACTACATCAAGGAACTCGAGGATCGTCGCGCCGCCATCCTCAAGAGCATCGATGAACAGGGCAAACTCGACGACACGCTCAAGGCCTCCATTCTCGCCGCCGACACCAAGCAGGCACTCGAGGATCTGTACCTCCCCTACAAGCCCAAGCGACGCACGCGGGCCATGATCGCGCGCGAACGTGGACTCGGTCCGCTGGCCGAGGCGCTCTGGGAAGGAACCGCCTCCGATGAAGCGGCGTTGGCAAAGGCGGCCGAGTTCATCCTGCCCGAAGTCGACGGCAAGCCCTCCGAAGTGCCCACCGCCGATGCAGCCCTGCAGGGCGCACGGGACATCCTTGCCGAACAGGTGGCCGAAGACGCCGTGATCCGTGGATGGGTACGCGAAGTCACCCGCGCGAAGGGTGTGGTGAAGAGCAGCGTCATCGCCGAGAAGAAGAGCGACGATTCCAAGTTCAAGGATTACTTCGAGTTTTCCGAACCGCTGGGAACCATTCCCAGCCATCGCATGCTGGCCATTCGTCGTGGTGAAACCGAAGGCGAACTGTTGTGGCGCATCGAAGCGCCCGTCGAAGAGATCAACGCGCGCCTGGCGGGCGAGGTGATCGGCACGCGCAAGGCCACGCAGCAACTGACGCTGGTGGCGGCCGATACCTACAAGCGTCTGCTCGCGCCGGCCATCGAGGTGGAACTGCGCGTGGAACTCAAGACACGCGCCGACGACGAAGCCATCGCCATCTTCGGCCGCAACCTCGAGCAATTGCTGCTTGCCTCGCCCGCCGGTGAGAAGCGCGTGATCGGACTCGATCCCGGTTTCCGTACCGGTGTGAAAGTGGCCGTAGTGAGCGCCACGGGAGCGCTCGTCCATACGGACACGCTCTATCTGCATCAGGAAGACCGCTTTGCCGGCGCCGTGCGCGCGATGGTCGCACGCTTCACGCCGGAGCTCATCGCGATCGGCAACGGTACCGCGAGCCGCGAAACGGAAACGCTCACCAAGGCCGCGTTGCGTGAGCTCGATCCGCCGCGTCCGCAGGTGGTGGTGGTGAATGAAGCGGGGGCGTCGGTGTATTCGGCCAGTGACCTCGCGCGACAGGAATTTCCCGAGCTCGACGTCTCGCTGCGTGGCGCGGTGAGCATCGCGCGCCGGTTGCAGGACCCGCTCGCCGAACTCGTGAAGATCGACCCCAAGAGCATCGGCGTGGGACAGTACCAGCACGATGTGAATCAGACGCGTCTCAAGCAGCGTCTCGACGACACGGTGGAGAGCGCCGTGAACCGGGTGGGCGTCGAGGTGAACACCGCCTCCGCCGCGCTGCTGGGGTATGTGGCCGGTATCGGCCCCTCGCTGGCGCAGGCCATCGTCACGCTGCGCGACAATCAGGGCGGATTCAAATCGCGAGGCGATCTCAAGAGCGTGCCGCGACTGGGCGCCAAGGCCTTCGAACAGTCGGCCGGCTTCCTGCGTGTGCGCGGCGGCGCGCATCCGCTCGACGCGAGTGCCGTGCACCCCGAGCGCTACGGCCTCGTGGAACGCATGGCCAAAGACCTCGGCGTGAACGTGGCCGAACTCATCGGCAACGATGCGCTGGTCGATCGCATCGAACTCGCGACGTACGTGAGCAACGATGTCGGCAACGCTGTGGGCATGCCCACGCTGCGGGACATCGTGGCCGAACTCAAAAAGCCCGGCCGCGATCCCCGCGCCGCATTCGAACCACCCGCGTTCCGCGACGACATCCAGAAGCCCAGCGATCTGCTGCCGGGCATGGTGCTGGAAGGGGTCGTCACCAACATCGTGGCCTTCGGGGCTTTTGTGGACATCGGCGTGCACCAGGATGGACTGGTGCACGTGAGCCAGTTGGCCGATCGCTATGTGAAGGACGCCAACGACGTGGTGAAGGTCGGCCAGAAGGTGAAAGTCACCGTGCAGAGCGTGGATCTGCCCCGCAACCGCATCGCGCTCAGCATGCGCAGCGATGGCGGCACGAGTGGCGCGCGCGCAGGAGCGGCGGGTGAAGGCGGCACACGACGGGATGTGCAGGACAACAACCGCGGCCACCGCGACGGTCGTGGCCCGGCGCGTCCCGGTAAGCCCGCGCCCAAGCCGTTCGTGCCCACCAAGGGCGCCATCGCACCAAACGGGATCCGATTCAAGTAGCATCGCCTGGAATCGCTTTCCAGTGAGATTTGGCGGGCATGCTGCCTCCTGGCATGCCTCGCCCATTCTCCAGGCTCTGACGTGTGCTGATTGCGCAAAATTGACCGCACGTGTCCATTTTGAGTCTCAATATGGACACGTTGCGGAAACTCCTCGTCACGGTGGCCACGATTGGCGCGGCCACCTCTCCCAACTTGCTTGGCGCGCAGTCCCTCGCCCCGCCGCGCGCGCTGCTCCCCATCGACTTTCCGAATTCGGCGGAGTACGGCTGGCTCGCCAAGCCCGTGCACGCGAGCCGCGTGCTCGATGACATGACGCAGCCGGCCAACTGGAAACTCACCGGTGCCGGCACGCTGTCGTTTCCCGACGCGCCACGTCTGAGCGACATGCGGGCGCTGCGGGTGGACATGCGGCTCAACCGGCCGCCTCTCCCTGAACGGCCGCGGCTGCCTGCCATCAATCTCCGCCGCACGGTGGCCAACGAGGACTGGAGTGCGTTCAATCGCATCTCCATCTGGATCCGGCCCGACTACACCGGCGTACCCGTGCTGCCTCTGCAGCTCGTCATGCACAACGATGGCGCGGTGAAGGTGCCCGATCGCTACAACCGCGAAGGCACGCATGTCATCACGCTGCAGAAGAACGGGTGGCAGCAGGTGACGTGGGAGATCGAACCGCTGGCCCGCGATCGTGTCACGCTCATCGAGATCGGCTACTTCGTGAACCGCATGATCGCGAACCCCGACGATCGGGTGGCGTTCGAGGTCGGACGTATCGAACTGCAGAAGGTGGACCCCGATGTGCACACCGGCTGGAGCGTGGCGCCAGGCAAATTCGCGTTCAGTCATAGCGGGTATCAGGTGGACAGCCGGAAATCCGCGATCGCGAATGGTCTGACCGCTTCGCACTTCGACGTCGTGCGCGTGGGCGACATCGCGTTTGGCGAGAGTGTGCTGCGCAAGTCCGTGCAACAGGTGACCACACCCACCGGTGCATTCCAGCAGCTCGATTTCAGTGAACTCACCACACCCGGCCGTTACGTGTTGCGTGTGGGCTCGGCCATCAGCAAGCCCTTCGTGGTGAACGACACCGCCTGGCTGCCGTCCATCTGGAAGTCGCTCAATTTTTACTATGGCAACCGCTGCGGTTTTGATGTGCCGGGTGTGCACGGCATCGATCACCTCGACTGGTTCGCCACACTGGGCGACAAGCGCATCACCATGAGTGGTGGCTGGCACGACGCCGGCGATCTGTCGCAGGGCGTGATCAATACGGGCGAAGGCACGTATGCCATGTTCGCGCTGGCCGAGCGACTCATGACCGAAGGCCGTCACCCCGCCCTCGTGGACCGGCTCATCGAAGAAGCCACATGGGGACTCGACTGGGTGTTGCGCGTGCGTTTCGACGGGGGATACCGCATCGGATTCGGCAGTCACAACTTCTGGTCCAACAACATCGTCGGTGATGCGGACGACCGTTCCGTCGAAGCGAAGAACAATCCCAACGCCAATTACATCTCGGCGGCGGCCGGTGCGATCGGTGCGCGTGTATTGCGGACACGCGACCCGGCGCGTGCCGCCGAAGCGTTGCGCATCGCGCGCGACGACTGGGCGCATGCCATCGTCGGCATCGAAGGACCATCCACCTGGCATACACCGGCGTTTGCGGCCGCGCGCATGGAACTCGCCAGCATCGGCATCACCGCGTCACTCGAACTCTGGCGCGCCACCGGAGAGGCGCAGTACCGCGACAAGGCGGTGGAGCTCGCGCGCATCGTGATGGCGTCGCAGCAGGTGACGCGGGTGGGCAGCACGCTACCGCTGTCGGGCTTCTTCTACACCGGTCCCGATCGGGACACGATCTTTCATCAGTTCCACCGCGCGGCCGACCAGGCGCCCATCGTGGCGCTCACCCAGCTCATCGACGCACTGCCCGGTCACGCCGACTGGATGCCGTGGTATGCCACCGTCGTGCGCTACGCCGAGTATCAGAAGCGCACCGCGCGCGTGACGGCGCCATATGAAGTACTGCCGGCGTATGTCTATCGTGCGGTGGACAGCGTGCAGGTGCCCGACTCGGGCGGACGCTATCTGGAGAAGCAGAGCGAGTACGCCGAACAGGTGCGGGCCGGCACGCCCATGGGTGACGGCTGGTATCTGCGCACCTTCCCGGTGTGGTTCCAGCGCCGCGGCAACTACGGCGTGTTGCTGTCGCAGGCCAAGGGACTGTCGGCGGCATCACGCATGCGCGGCGATCGTGACGGACTCGAACTGGCCACGCGGCAGGCCGAATGGGTGGTGGGACGCAACCCGTTCACGCAGAGCACCATGTACGGTGAAGGCTACGACTGGGCGCAGCAGTACAGCGTGTCGTCGGGTGACATGGTCGGCACGCTGCCGGTGGGCATGCAGAGCCGTGGCACGAGCGATCTGCCGTACTACCCGTCGCAGAACATGTACGTGTACAAGGAAGTGTGGGTGCACTCCAGTAACCGCTGGTTGTGGCTCATGGAGGATCTGCTGCCACATGCGCAGGGCCCGGCGCAAGGTTCGGCGTCGGCCGACACATTGGCGCTCACCAGCAGCACGGCCGCCAATGGCGACATCACCCTGCGGCTCACCGTGAGCGGTGCCGGTATGCACCGCTACACGCTGCGCACCGACAACCTGCGACTCCGCACGCCGGCCCAGGCCACCCAATCGGTCACGCTGCAGGCGGGAGCACCCGCCACGCTGACCTGGACCGTCCGCCGGGATCGCTCCGACGCGCCGTGGGTGGCGGTGGTGCTCGAAGAGGGGAGCAGAAGGCGGGCTGATCGATATGAGCACTGAGAACAGCCTGTAAAAGCCTTGATTGGTCGAAACGAAATGACTATCATGGTCTTATGAAGACAGTGTCCGTCTCTGATGCAAAGAGCGGGTTGAGCGCGCTGATCCGGGAGATTCGGAGCGGAGAGGCGGTGGTCATCACCGATCGTGGGGTTCCGGTTGCGCAACTCGTGCCCCCGCCGGTTACCGCGGGGGTGTCGGCGCACGCGATCGAACTCGCCCAGCGGGGCCGCCTGATTCTTCCTTCGGCTCCGCTCGAGGGGGAAATCGAGACGATTCTACAAGCGCCGCTTCCGCGGGCTCGGGCGTCGGCAGTCGCAGCGCTCCGAGCCGAGCGGGATGACGGGTATTGATCGTCGTCTTCAGCATCTCTGCCGCTGCCGCGTTTCCCGGAACACCCTCCTGACAGTCTATGCGCTATTGGGACACGTCCGCACTATTGCCGCTCCTGATTCAGGAGCCAATGACACCCGCAATGCGGGACCATCTCGCCGATGATTCGGCTGTCGTGACGTGGTGGGGAACGCGCATCGAGGCGGTCTCTGCCCTCGCGCGTCTCGAACGTGATGGAGACATCGAGGCCGATATGCTGCGAAGAACACTGCATGGACTAGAGGCCAATGCACGGCATTGGTTGGAGGTCCCTGCCATCGAAGACGTGCGACTCCAGGCCACCCGGCTGCTACGCGTGCATCGTCTGCGAGCTGCCGATGCCCTTCAATTGGCGGCAGCCATCATCGCATCCGATTTTGCTCCAGGAACTCTGCCGTTCGTGACGCTCGACGAGCGTCTCGCCGTGGCGGCTGATCGGGAAGGATTCCGAGTCCTCGGCGCTTCCCTCTGCTAGACCATTCCCCGCGTCAGGGAATCGGGACGACCCGCGGAACATTCGTCCCGGCCCTTCCTGCTATCGAAACGGCCGTCCCGGCCCTACCGTAGGGGACTTACCACCTCGCGCCGCCGTTTTTTCTCTCCTGGCGGCGCCATTCGAGTCCGTCACCCCTCCCCAATGACTTCCCGACGCGATTTTCTCAGGCAGGGCGGCACCGCCCTCGGCGCGTCCATGGGTGCGTCCCTGCTCGCCGGCAGTGCGCTGGCCGGCATTCCGCGATGGCTCGCGGCCGCACCCGCGCCAGACCCCCGCGCCCTCGACGCGTTCACCGACATCGCCAATGTCCGTGAACTCATGAACGCGGCCCTCAACGCCGCGAAGATGGCGGGTGCCACCTACGCCGACGTACGCTGCAGCCGCCAGCGGCAGAACTTCGTCTTCACCCGCGAACAGCAGATCCAGCAGGTCGTCGACACCGATACCGTGGGCATTGGCGTCCGGGCCCTGGTGAACGGCACCTGGGGATTTGCCGCCACGCGTCTGCTCACCACCGATGGCGCCGCCGCTGCCGCGCGGGAAGCCGTGGCCATTGCGAAAGCCTCACGCATCGCGCGCGCCAATCCCATCGAGTGGCTGCCCACCCCCGTGGTGGCGAATGGCGTGTGGAAGGGCGCCTACACGCAGGATCCCTTCGAGATTCCCGTCGAACAGAAGGCCGATCTGCTGCTCAAGGCCAATGCCAACGCGCTCAAGGCGAAGAACGTGAAGTACATCTTCAGCGGCTTCTTCTTCGTGAAGGACGAGCGCAACTACGCCAACACCGACGGCACGGTCACGAAGCAGGATGTGGTGCGCACCTGGCCCACCATGCAGATCACCGCGGTGTCCAGCGATTTCACCGACTTCCAGAACCGCTCCAACATGGTGGCTCCCATGGCCCGCGGCTGGGAGTACGTGCTGCAGAACGACCTGGTGGGCAATGCCCAGAAGTGGGGTGAGGAAGCGGCCGCCAAACTCACCGGCAAGCCGGTGGACGTGGGTCGTTACGATCTGGTGCTCGATCCGATGAACCTCTGGCTCACCATCCACGAAAGCATCGGGCATCCCACCGAGCTCGATCGCGCGATGGGTTACGAAGCCAACTACGCCGGCACGTCGTTCATCGCCCCGCCCGACAAGATGCTGGGCACGCTCAAGTACGGTCCGTCCATCATGAACATCCAGGGTGATCGCTCGCAGGAAGGCGGCCTCTCCACCATCGGATGGGACGACGACGGTGTGAAGCCCGATGAGTTCCTCATCGTGAAGAACGGCATGTTCAACGACTACCAGACCACGCGCGAACAGGCGCCGTGGCTGCGCTGGTGGTACGAAAAGAACAACCGCCCCGTGCGCTCACACGGCTGCGCGTATGCGCAGGGATGGGACAACGTGCAGTTCCAGCGCATGCCCAATGTGTCGCTGCTGCCGGGTGAACGTGATCTCACCATCGACGATCTCATCGCCGGCACCGATCGCGGCATTCTCATTCAGGGCGACGGCTCCTTCTCCATCGACCAGCAACGCTACAACGCGCAGTTCGGCGGCCAGCTCTTTCACGAGATCAAGGGCGGCAAGATCGTCGGGGTGCTCAAGGACGTGGCGTATCAGATCCGCACGCCGGATTTCTGGAACAGCATGGACATGATCGGCGGCAAGCGCAGCTATCAGCTCGGTGGTTCGTTCTTCGATGGCAAGGGACAACCGCCCCAGGTGAACGCCGTGAGTCACGGCGCGCCGCCCGCGCGTTTCCGCAACGTCAATGTCATCAACACCGGGAGGAAGGCCTGATGCCGCTTCGTGCAGACAACGGCGCCATCCTCACGCGGGAGCAGGCGCAGGCCATCGTCGAGAAGGCCGTCAAGCTGTCCAGGGCCGATGCCGTCGACGTGCAGGTCAACACCTACACGCAGGGCAACATCCGCTTCGCCGACAATCAGGTGAGTACCGCAGGCTCCACCACCGATGCCCAACTCGGCATTCAGAGTGCGTTCGGCCCCAAGCATGCGGTGGTCACCACCAACGATCTCTCCGATGCCGCCATCGAACGCGCGGTGCGCGAGAGCGAACGTCTGGCGAAGCTCGCGCCCGATGATCCGGAAGCCATGCCGCAGCTTGGCGCGCAGCAGTACACACCGGTCACCGCGTGGTTCGACGCCACCGCCAATCTCTCGGCCGACGATCGGGCCAAGGCTTCACTCACCGCGCTCGAACTCGCCCGCAAGGCCGGCGATCTCAAAGCCGCCGGGTATCTGGTGACCACGGCGGGTGCGCTGGCCATCGGCAACAGCACCGGCATGTTCGCGTATCATCGCAGCACCAACGCGAACTACTCGCTCACGGTCCGTACGGCCGATGGCACCGGTTCCGGCTGGGCCGCCGCCGATCACGCCGACTGGGCGCAGCTCGATGCCACGCGCGTCGCCCAGACGGCCGTCGACAAGGCACGGCTCTCGCGCAATCCCGTGGCCATCGAACCGGGTCGCTACACGGTCATCCTCGAACCGCAGGCCGTGGGCGATCTGGTGCAACTCATCGGCAACTACGCCGACGCGCGCAGCGCCGACGAAGGGCGCAGTCCATTCGTGAAGCAGGGCGGTGGCAACAAGGTCGGAGAGAAGATCCTCGACGACCGCGTCACCATCTTCTCCGATCCCGCCGATTCCCAATTGCTTGGGCGCCCCTGGGACTTCGAGGGCATGCCGCTCGGTCGGCAGACCTGGATCGAAAAGGGTGTGCTCAAGCAGCTCATCTACTCGCGCTTCTGGGCGAAGAAGCAGGGCAAGACGGCCACGGGCGGGCCGAGCACGTTCAAGATGGCCGGTGGCACCAAATCGGTGGACGATCTGGTGAGGGAGACCACCCGCGGCATTCTCGTCACGCGCCTGTGGTATCTGCGCGAAGTCGATCCGCGCACCATTCTCTACACCGGTCTCACGCGCGACGGCACCTTCCTCGTGGAGAACGGCAAGATCACCAAGTCGCTGCGCAACTTCCGCTTCAACGAATCGCCGCTGTTCATGCTCAACAATCTCGAAGAGCTCGGACGCGCCGAACGTCTGGCCGGAACGGAACAGGGCGGCGATGTGGTGATGCCGTCCATCCGTGCGCGTGATTTCAATTTCACGTCGTTGTCCGAGGCGGTCTGACGCATCCGGGCGCGGTCCAGACATGCTCTGAACACCGGATCGCCGTGAAGACACGAAGGGGTGAGGCCATGACGGCCTCACCCCTTCGTGGTTCATGAACAACGACAGCCTTGCCTCGTCCTTACTTGCCGCCGTTCTTCGCGACCTTCTGCACCTGGTCCAGCACCCGCAGCAGATTGCCGCCCCAGATCTTGTCGATCTCCGCGTTGGTGTACCCACGGCGCACCAGCTCGGCGGTCACATTCACCGTCTCGCCCGCATTGCGCCAGCCGTCCACACCGCCACCGCCGTCGAAATCGGAGCTGATGCCCACATGGTCGATGCCGATGCGCTTCACCACGTAGTCGATGTGATCGACGAAGTCCTTCACCGTGGCCGGCGGATCGCTGGGGTAACGGCGCGCGGTGATGTCTTCCTGCGCGGCGAGATATGCGTTGCGCTTGTCGTTCGGCAGCGCCTGGATCTGCGCCTGCTGTTCCTGCCGGCCCGTGGCCGTGATGCCGTATTCCTTGCGGAGCTGTTCCATGGCCGCCGCGCGCGCTTCTTCACGCGGAATGTCGCGCTTGGGATCGCACTTCACGTAGCTGTTGAACGCCACGAGCTGGATCACGCCGCCGTTCTTCTTGAGCGCGTCGAGCTGTTCGTCGTCCATGTTGCGGCTGTGATTGCAGATCGCGCGCACGCCCGAGTGCGAGCCGATGATGGGCGCCTTGCTGATCGCGATGGTCTGCATCATCGACGCCTTCGACGGATGCGACACGTCGATCATCATGCCCACGCGGTTCATCTCGGCGATCACCTGCCGGCCGAGCGGGCTGAGTCCGTTGTGCAACCACACGCCGTCACGTTCGCCGGTGTTGGAATCGGACAGCTGGCTGTGTCCGTTGTGGGCCAGCGACATGTACCGTCCACCGAGGTCGTAGAACTTCTTGACGTTGGTGATGTCACTGCCGATGGGGAATCCGTTCTCGACGCCGATGAAGATCACCCGCTTGCCGGCCGCATGGATGCGACGGGCGTCGGCCGCGGTGTAGGCGATCTCCGCGCGATTGGGCGCGAGCTTTTCGGTGAGCCGGTGAATGGCATCGAACTTCTCGATGGCCTGCGCATTGGCGCGCGCGAAGCTCGCTTCGTCCAGCGTGGGCGCCTGCCCGACGTAGACCACGAGGAAGGCGCTGGCGAGTCCGCCCTCTTCCATCTTCACGAGATCCACCTGCGTACGCGGCAGCTTCTGCGTGTAGTTGGGACCGGTCTCGGTGAAATTCGCCGGCGAGATGTCCACGTGCGTGTCGATGGACAGCACCTTCGACTGGATGGCCTTGGCTCTGGCCATCACGTCGGCTTCGTTGGTGACCGGCTTGCCCGACTGTGCGCTCAGCGCCGCAGCCGACAGCAGGGAGAGCGGAGCCAGCGCAAACGCCGGCCGGAGCGCACGGAATGCCGTACGGGATGTCGTCATGTTCGATGTTGGTGAAAGGTCGTGCCTTCGGAAACGATACGCTGCATCGCGATCTCACGCTGACCGCGCAGTCCGCACGCGACCGCTATGTGATAACAGAGAATCAGGAGAAAGTCAGATACGTTTGCCGAGTGCCGCCGGTGCGGCGGACCGTCCACTCGCGCCGGCCAGCACGAGCAGGGTGAGCACGTACGGCAACGCCAGGAAGAGCTGATACGGTATGCCGCTCCACCCCATCGACTGAAAGAGCGTCTGCAGGGAATTGGCCGCACCGAAGAGCAGTGCGGCGCCGGCCACACCCAGCGGCTGCCAGCGTCCGAGCACCACGATGGCGATCGCGATGAAGCCGCGTCCGGCCGACATGCCTTCCACGAAGGTGCCCGCCTGCGCGAGTACGAGTGTGGCACCGGCCAGTCCCGCCATGGCGCCCGCAAAGAGCACCGCGAGGGCCTGAATGCGACGGGGCGCAATACCCGCGGCCACGGCGGCCTCGGGATATTCACCGATCGCGCGCAGGGCGAGTCCCGCATGGGTACGCCGCATCCACCATGCCAGCACGACGGCGAACGTCATGGCGACATATGTCACCACCGGCTGCGAAAAGAACGCCGGACCGATGAGGGGAATCGAGGCGAGTCCCGGAATCGTGAACGTGCCGGCCGTCGGCGTCGTGAGCGCCACGCCGGCGGCGCCGAACACCGAACGATAGAGGGTGCCTGTCAATCCGAGCGCGAAGAGCGTGATCGCGGTGCCGGTGATGATCTGATCGGCCCGCATGCCCACGGTGAACCAGGCGAACAGGGCGGCAATGGCCATGCCCGCGACAGCACCGGCCACGAATCCACCGCCCACACCCACGATCCCCGCGGCCACCGTTCCACCGAGGGCGCCGGCAATGATCGAGCCTTCCAGTCCGATGTTGATCACCCCGGCGCGTTCGCTCACACACTCGCCCAGCGCCGCCAGCGCGAGTGGGGTGGCGGTGCGCACCGTCGACTCGAGAAACGCCGTGCCGACATCGAGGGCGCTCACGCTGCCGCTCCTGGAGTGGCTCCCGAAGTGGTTCCTGACATCGCGCCCGCGCTGTCCGATGTGCGTGCACGCCAGCGGTCCACGGCCACCACCAGCAGGATCAGCACCGCTTCCACCACCGACACCACCACACTGGGCACCCCCGCATCGCGCTGCATGGCGTTGGCGCCCGCTTCGAGCGCACCAAAGAGCAACGCGGTGGCCAGCACACCCACCGGATGCAGCCGCGCGAGCAACGCCACGGCGATGGCCGTGTAGCCGTATCCGGGCGAAAAGTTTTCGTACAACGCGTACGTGATGCCCAGATACTCCACGGCGCCACCCAGTCCGGCCAGCAGTCCACTCAGCAGGAACACCAGCAGCAAGGTGCGCGCCACACGAATCTCTCCCGCCGATTCCGCGGCCCGCACGTTGGCCCCCACCGCACGCACCCGGAATCCACTCGCGGTGTGAAACAGCCACCACCAGAGAGCCACGGCCACCACCGGCAGCATCATCACACCGGCGTGCAAGCGCGTTCCATCGAGCAGCACCGGAAGCTGCAGCGAGGCCGGCAGCGAGGCCGACTGCGGATTCACGCGCTGCGGTTCCTGCAGCGGGCCGCGCACCAGCCATCCCGTGAGATTGAGCGCGATGAAATTGAGCATGATCGTGCTGATCACCTCGAGCACGCCGAATCGCAGTCGCAGCACACCGGCAATCATCGCCCACACGCCGCCCGCCGCGGCACCGCCCACAATCATGAGCGGAATGGCCAGCAGCGGCGAGGTGTTCTGCAGCGGTAACGCCAGCGCTGTCGCCGCCGCCGCGCCCACCAGCAACTGCCCCTCGGCTCCCACATTGAGCACGCCCGCACGAAAGGCCAGTGCCACGGCCAGTCCGGCAAAACCCAGCGGAATCATGCGCACGAGCGTCGCCGACGTGATGGCGTACCACGATCCGAACGCGCCGCGAAACAGTGCCGTCAGCGCGGGAATCACCGGATGACCCGTGGCAACGAGCAGCGCGGCGAGCAGGAACAGCCCCATCGCCAGCAGCATCACGACCTGCCCGGCGGCCAACCCGGCCTGCCGCAGGCCCGCGGATGCCTGGCCTGGAACACGCGCCGCAACGGTCGTGGACCCCGTCGTCGAACCCTCGACCGGATGATTCATGGATGATTCGCGCGCTGCATCATACGCGGCTTCATGCGATGCATCACGCGCCCGCCGACGGCATCGAAGCCTGCGCGCCGAGCATCGCGCGTCCCACCGCATCCCGATCGGCGATCATCTCCGTCACCCGTCCGTCGTGCACCACATATACCCGGTCGGCCAGCGCCAGCACTTCGTCGAGATCACTGCTGTACAGCACCACGGCGGTTCCGCGGTCTCTGGCGTCACGTAGCGCCTGCTGCACGGCCTGCGTGGCTTTGAAATCGAGCCCCCGGGAGGGATTCTCCACCACCAACGCCGGCGGTGCGTCTCCCAGTTCGCGACCCAGCACGAACTTCTGCTGATTGCCGCCGGACAACGTACGGGCGCTCGTTTCCGTACCGGCCGCACGCACATCGAATCGGCTCATGAGCGCCGTGGTGCGATGGCGGAAGTCGGGCCATGACAGACGTCCCCGTCGGGCGCCCGCTCCGCGCAGCGCCACGTTCTCGAACAACGGCGCATCCAGCAGCAAGGCATCGCGGTGGCGGTCTTCGGGCACGAACCCCACGTCCATCGGTCGTATCACGGAACCGCGCACCGGCGTGAGACGACCGGCGAGCAGACGCAGCAGCTCATGCTGTCCGGCGCCTTCCACCGCGGCAACTCCCACGATCTCTCCACGCCGCACGTCCATGCTGGCCCGTCGCACGCGCACGACATCGCGGGCATCGCACCACGTGACATCACGCAACGAGAGAATGATTTCGGGCGGTGGCTCATGCGCGTTCTTCTCCGGAGACCGAAGACCGGACCGTGCCATGCCGTGCGCACCCGGCGCACCCCGGACATCCGGAATGTTCTGCACCGACGCCCCATCCTGCGCAGGCTGCGCATCTCCAAGCATGGCCGCGGCCAGTGCCGCTTCCGTCGTCTGACGCGCCGGCACCGACAGCACCGAGCGGCCCCGATGCAGCACGGTCACGTCATCGGCCACGGCGAGCGCGTCGCGCAATTTGTGCGTGATCAGCACCACCGCGTTGCCGGCATCCGCGAAACGGCGTACCCAGGCCAGCAGTTCACGCGCGTCGGCCGGTGCGAGCACCGCCGTGGGTTCATCGAGAATCAGCAGCTGCACATCACGCGCGAGCGCCTTCACGATTTCACAGCGTTGTTGTGCGCCAACCGGCAGGGTGTCCACGCGGGCATCCGGATCGAGCAACAGACCGGCGCGCGCGCCCACTTCGCGTACCCGCGCCGCCGCCGCTGCGGGATCGAAACGCCCGTGTCCACCCAATGCCACGTTTTCGGCCACCGTCATCGCCGGCACCAGCGTGAAATGCTGATGCACCATGCCGATGCCGGCGGCGAGCGCGTCGGCCGGGGCACGCACCGCGAGTGGTGTGCCCCGCCATTCGATGACACTCGGCGATCCGTCGTCGGGTGTCAGCAGACCGAACACGATGCGCATCAGCGTCGTCTTGCCGGCGCCATTCTCTCCCAGCAACGCGTGCACCGTGCCGGCGCGCACCGCGAACGACACGTCGTCCAGTGCCTGCACCCGACCGAAGTGACGGGAGATGTGGGCGAGCGACAGCAGCGGTGTCGACAATGGCGTCGCCCGCGGTGTTTGCGACAGGGAATGCGACAGGGAATGCGACCGGTCGCCGGATGCCTCGTCCGCGTCGCCGCCCGCCGCGCCGTTCACGATCCGGTCGGCAGGTGCAGGAATGTCCATGGCAGGTCGAAACGGGACGCGATCCACGCTCCGAGTGCCTGCACGCCGAGCGTCTCCGTGGCGTAATGCCCCGCATACACGACGCACAGATCGTGTTCGATGGCTTCGACGGTGGTGTGATGCGGCCCTTCGCCGACGATGAGCGTATCGACGCCTTTTTCACGGGCTTCGCGCAGCGTCTCGGACGACGCGCCACCGCCGGTGCAGATGGCCCAGCGGCGCGTGATGCGATCGTCGGTGGGCAGCGATGTGCGGACCTGCCCGCCGTAACGCGCCGAGAAGGCCCGCACGCGATGCACCAGCGCCGTGGTGGATTCGTGGGCCGCGCCGGTGAGTCCGATGTCGATGGACTTGTAGCGCGCGAACCCGCCGTCCGGTGTGAGATCGAGGGCCCGCGCGAGCTGCGCATTGTTGCCAAGCCCGGGGTGCAGATCGAGCGGCAGATGTGAGGAGTAGACGGCGATGTCACTGCCGAACAGCGAGCGGAATTTCTCGTAGCTCACCCCCACGAGGGGCTGTGCGCCGCTCCAGAACAACCCATGGTGCACGAGGAGCAGATCGGCGCCCCACACCGCCGCTTCGGCGATGGCCGCGCGGGATGCGTCCACCGCCACGGCCACACGATGCACGCGCCCCTGATTGGCGACTTGCAATCCGTTGAGCGCGCCACCGTAGTCGGGGATGTCGATCGTGCGCAGTTCGGCGTCCAGTGCGAAGACGATGTCCCGGAGCGATACGGAAGAACTCACGGCGCGGGCGGTGTCGATGGTGGCGTCGATGCCTGCCCCGGAGTGACGCTGGTCTGACGGGGGGCATCCGCTCCCTCGAGCACGTCGGACAGCGCATGGAACGTTCCGGCCTTGAGCAGCGCGTCCACCGAATCGACGGCCGCACGCGCGGCCGCCGGAATGCGGTCGGCCAGCGCCGGGTTGAGCTCCAGCCGCACCACGTCGTCCTTCACGCCCAGGCTGATGACCCGACCCGTGAATGCACCGCTCTGCACTTCACGCCCGATCAGCATGAATGCTTTGGGCAGATCGATGACCACACTGCCGATGATGACATCGGGCGCGACATCGTTCTGGTTGGCATTCGTGCCGAACGCGAGCGCCTTCTTCTCCTTCACGGCCTGGAAGACGCCAAGACCGGCGGCGTCGGCGTTCTGGAAGATCACGTCCACGCCGCGCGCGAGCTGGGCGAGCGCCTGTTCCTTGCCGGCGCTGACGTCGTCCCAGTTGCCGATGTAGGACGTGATGACTTCGACCTTGGGATTGACCGCCCGGGCCCCGCGGGCGAAGGCCTCGAAACTGGCCTTCACGGGCGGCAGTTCGGTGCCGGCGATGAGCCCGAGTTTGTTGGTCTTCGTGACGGCGCCGGCGATCATGCCGGCCTGATACGACGCTTCCTCGAACAGGAAGGCGACGCCGGCGAGGTTCGGACCGGTCACCCGCCCCGACGTGACGACATAGATGGTCTTCGGATAGCTGGGCGCGACTCGGCTCGCGGCGTCCTGAAATTCGAATCCGTGGCCGAATACGAGGCGGTAACCCTGCGCTCCGTACTGCCGGAAGTTCTCCTCGAATTCCGCCGGGGTTTTCGTCTGGATGTGCGAGACTTCGGCGCCCAGGCTGTCCCGCAGCGCGAGCAGTCCTTCGTAGGCACTCCCGTTCCATGACTTGTCGGAGATCGGTCCGGGGGTGAGCAAGGCGACGCGCATCTTGTCGGCTGCGCTTCCCGACTCGGCCTTGTCCTTGCCGCACGCCGCGAGCAGGCCGATCAGGGCCACGGCGCCGAAGCGGACACTTTTCGTGAGCACGGAATTCATGGGTGATGCCTCTATTCTGTCTTTATACTGTTAGTCGAGTGAAACGCCGAGCAAGTCGAGAAGGCGTTCTAGGTCCTCGTTGGAGAAGAACGCGATGCGTACCTCGCCCTTGTCCTTGGCGGTGAGCGCCAGGGAGACGCTGGTCTGGAGCTTCCGGCGCAGCTTTTCCTCGATCTGTCGGACCACTGCACCCGATGCGCCGGGGGGCAGCGTCGGGGTGCCGCTGTCGGCCGAAGGCTTCCGTCCGGCGGCGGGCGGCGTGGGGCGGCCGGCCTGGACGCGGCGTTCGACCTCGCGGACCGAGAGCTGTTGGGAGACGACTTCGCGGGCGAGATCAACGATCGCGCGCTCCGTCGCGAGGGGCAGCAGGGCGCGGGCGTGTCCGGCCGTGAGTTGCTTCTCCTGCAGCATGCGGCGCACGGAAGCCGGGAGCTGCCGGAGGCGGAGGGCGTTGGCGACGGTCGAGCGGTCTTTGCCGACCACGTCGGCGACTTCCTGGTTGGTGAGCCGGAATTCCTCGATGAGCCGCTGATAGCCGTCGGCTTCTTCGATGGGATCGAGGTCCGCGCGCTGCAGGTTCTCGATCATGGCCAGCGTCAGCAGCGTCTTGTCGTCAACCGGTTTGACGAGGGCCGGGATGTCGGTCCAGCCCAGACGTGTGGCGGCACGGAAGCGGCGCTCGCCGGCGATGAGTTCGTAGCCCTGTCCGTTCGGTGCGGGCCGCACGGTGATGGGCTGCAGCAGTCCATTCACCCGCAGACTGGCTTCGAGGTCGGCCAGCTCTTCGGGGCGGAATTCCTGACGCGGCTGATAGGGGTTGGCGCGGATCTGCGAGAGCGACAACTGCCGCAGTGTCCCGGCCTCACTCGCCTGCTCTTCCGTTCCGGACGTCGTCACTCCCTCGACCTTCGACTGCGCCGAGGCAGTGGTGGTCGTGGGTGAGGCAGATTCGGCGGGAGCGGGCTTGGGGTCGCGACGGGCCAGCAGCGCGTCGAGTCCGCGGCCAAGTCGGCGGGGAGGTTCGGGGGGGGGAGTCATCAGAAATGGTGGTGCCGGCGAAGGCGCCGGTCGAAGAATCGGGAAAGATGCCTGTAGGTCTTAGGTCTTACAAGCGATGGTGTCCGTGCGATCAGCCGTTTCGCCGGTCGATCGCCCATCCCTCATCGGCTCATCATCTCGCGGGCGACGGCCATGTAGGCCTGGGCGCCGACGGAGGCGACATCGTACACCACGATGGGCTTCCCGAAGCTGGGGGCTTCGGCCAGGCGGATGTTTCGCGGGATGACGGTCTGGAAGACTTTCTCGCCGAAGTGGGCTCTGGCATCAGCGGCGACCTGTCGGGACAGATTGAGCCGATTGTCGAACATGGTGAGCAGGACCGCATCGACATCGAGGGTGGGATTCATCGAGTCCTGCACGCGTTGCACGGTGCTGAGTAGCTGGGAGAGTCCCTCGAGGGCGTAGTACTCACACTGGAGCGGGATCAGGAGGGCGTCCGCGGCGACCAGCATGTTGAGGGTGATGAGCCCGAGTGACGGGGGGCAGTCGATCAGGATGAAGTCATAGCGCTCCCGTACGGGCGCCAGCGCATCGCGCATGCGGGTGAGCCGGTCTTCGGCGTCCACGAGCTCCACTTCCACGGCCGCGAGGTCGGGAGTGGTGGGGAGGACGTCGAGGTGTCGGAACTGGACGCCACGAACGAGGGCCTGATCGATGGAGGCTTCCCCGAGCAACACGTCGTAGGTGTTGAGGGAGAAGTCTTCACGGGCGATGCCGCACCCCGATGTCGCGTTGCCCTGGGGATCGGCGTCGATGAGCAGCGTGCGCTGTTCGGCGACGGCGAGTGAGGCGGCGAGATTGACGGCGGAGGTGGTCTTGCCGACCCCGCCCTTTTGATTGGCGATAGCGAGAATGCGGCCCACAGGAGCTGGCTGAAGTGGGGGGGGGGGTGCGCGCGGACGCGAAGTATAGGAAGAACCTCAGCAGGTGACCATGGCGAGGAGCTCATTCCGGGTCAATTTGCGGCGTTTTCTGGCGGTTGGGCTTTGGGAAGGGGGTGAAATGGACGGTACGGCAGGCTCATCTGCCATCGTTTCACGTGAAACGGAGCCAGTGGAGGGGGCGGTTCTGGGTGAGGGGGCGGAGTTGGGGGTGATTCACCGGCTGTTTGGGGGCCGCCTGCGGCGGCGATACCAGCAGGATGAACGGCGGATACCAGCAGGATTTGGTGTGGTGCGGGGCGTGGGGGCGTCGCGTGTCGGATGGATCGGCAACAGCAACGCATGGCGCAGATGAGGCGGATGACGCAGAGGACGCGGATCAAACAGGGGTTGACCCCGTGGTTCTGGCACTATCTGCGCTCGTCTGTGTCATCTGCTCAATCTGCGATACGCTGTCTGAGTGGTTTGTTCTTTGAGGGACCACGGGACTACAGGACCACGGGCGAGGAAGCAGGAGGGAGCTGGTCAGGGAGGAGGTGGCGAGACATTGGCTGCTCGTGAAGGTCGCGCAGAATTGGGTTCTGCCTCCGCTGCCTCCGTTGGCCTCCCCTGTTTCACGTGAAACCGGCGGACCGGAGGTCCTCGGCAACAAAAAAGGGCCCGATCCAATGGGATCGGGCCCTGATTCCTGCTTGGCGCTGGGAGGATCTTCTCCTGAAGGATCAGCGCTTCTCGAAGCGCCAGCGGGTCATGACGCTGACTGCGACGGTGGTGGTGCCTTCGGCCACCGGCGTGGGGGCGCCGGCGTCATAGGCTTCGGACTTGGCCATCGCCATCATGGGACGGGGCATCGGCTGTTCGAAGTCGTTGATGGAGAGCTCGAGCAGCTCCGCCACGCGCCCACCGGCCGCCTGCGCGGCAACTTCCGCCTGACGCTTTGCGGAGGCCACGGCCTGGGCCAGCGCAGTTTCCTGGGCCTTGGAGCGGTCCTTGACCAGGAAATCCAGCCCCGCCACCCGGTTGGCGCCGTTCGTCAGACCCGCATCGATGATCTGACCGGCCTGCTCCAGCTTGTCCGTCTCCACCTGTACGATGTTGCTCACGCGATAGCCGTCGATCACCACGCGGCGTTCCTTCTCGTCGTACCGCTGGACCGGCGCGACGCTGTAGTTGAGCGTCTGGATCTGGGCCGCCGGAATACCCAGCGCACGGATGGCCGCCAGGATCGCCGTCTGCTTCTTGTTGTTCTCCTGCGCCGCGATCGCCGCAGTCTTGGCCTGCGTCTCCACCCCGACCTGCACCCGCGCCCGGTCGGGCGTCACCTGCACCTCGCCACGGGCCGTCACCATGATTGCCGGCGGCTGAACCGACTCGGTCTGCGCGGCCACCACACGCGGAGACACCGCCGCGAAGCCCATGGCCGTCATGGACACCATCGAACGCTTCGACCAGAAACGACGCATATGAAAACCCCCTGAGGGAAAAGGTCATACCACGAAATCCTGCCAACGATCACCCCGATCCGTTACCAAAGTTCAGGGATCCGTTCCATACACCAAAGGAGACGCCAATACCCCAAAATCTTGCACACATGTCAAGACATTGAACTCTATAGCGCCACTAACAAAACACAATGGTTTTTTCGCTAAGCCCTCTCTTAATGAAGGTGATATTCCTGGGACAGAAAGGAAACACAATTCAAGATACAAAGACACTCATAAATCACTATCAAATCATCAATAGCGCACTTTCTCAAAAAATATCCCATATAAAGGAAAACTCTCTCGCAATCTCCCATTCAAAAGAAAAAACGGCGACGTCGTATCCAGACGCCACCGTTCGCACCCATACTATTGGAGAAGGAGACAACCCCGTCTGACCACCAGCGCCGCTCTCTTCGTTGTCCATCCTGCAGGTATCCGCCGTTCATCCTGCGGGTATCGCGCCCCGCAGGGGCGCCCCATCAAACCCAAGGTTTCCCCCAAAACCCGCCGCCAGCCGCACGTTCCCACCCCAGGCTTCCCCCAAAGGCCCCCAACCCATACCTCGACCGGTCTTACCGTCGCCGGATCTCCAGAACCAGGTTCTGCAGATCGGCCGGACTGATCCCCGGAATCGCACTCGCCTGCGCCAGCGTCCCCGGCCGAAGACGCTCCAGCTTCTGACGGGCCTCGATCGACAGCGTCCGCATCGACGCATAATCCAGCGCGGCCGACAACACGATGGCGCCCTGCGCCGCCAGACGTTCCGCCTGCTGGCGCTCCCGCTCGAAATATCCCGCGTACTTGATCTCGAGCTCCGCGCCCACCACCGCATCACGCGGCAATCCGTCGCCCACACCCGCCGCCTCGAACAACGACTGCAGCGTGACATCGTTGCGACGCGCCAGCTCCACCGCGCGCACCGCATGCACCAGTGGACGCGAGCCCGCGGCCACGAGAATCGGATCGGCGATGTCCGGACTCATGCTCGTCGCCTCGGCCAATCGCATCGCCTCGCGCACCGCACCCAATCGCGCGTGCAACACCGTCAGTTCCTCGTCGGTCCACAGACCTGCCGCCTCCGCGATCGATCCCAGACGCGACAGCGCATTGTCCTGTCGCACCGTCAGGCGGAACTCACTGCGCGACGTGAACAATCGATACGGCTCGTCGACCCCGCGCGTCACCAGATCGTTGATCAGCACCCCGATGTAGCTCGTCTCACGCCCCAGGACGATCGGTTCACGATCCTGCGTGAAACGCGCCGCATTGAGACCCGCCAGCACACCCTGTCCACCGGCCTCTTCATAGCCGGTGGTCCCGTTCACCTGCCCCGCAAAAAACAATCCGTCGATCGCGCGCGAACCCAGCGACGGCCAGAGCTGCGTGGGCGGATAGTAGTCGTATTCGATGGCGTAGCCCGCACGTGTCATGCGGACCGACTCGAGACCCGGCACACTGCGCAGAATCGCCAGTTGCACCGGCGCCGGCAGTGACGTGGACAGACCATTCACGTACAACTCGGTCGTGTCGTGCCCCTCCGGCTCGAGGAAGAGCTGGTGCCGCACCTTGTCGGGAAACTTCACCACCTTGTCTTCGACACTCGGACAGTAGCGCGGCCCACGCGATGCGATCGCGCCACCATACATCGCCGACTCGTTGATGTGATCGGCAATGAGTCGTGTGCCCGCCTCTTCCAGCCATCCCACCCAGCACGGCATCTGCGGCGGATGACGCGTCGAGCCATCGGCAGCGACACGCGACGTGGTCCAGAAGTGCGACCACGCATAATCGAAGAGCGCGATCTCGCTGTCCTGTCGGTCGAAGCGCGAAAAATCCACGCTGCGTCCATCGATGCGCGGCGGCGTTCCCGTCTTGAATCGCTCCGTCGTCAACCCCTCGGCGTCGAGTTGCTGGCCAAGGTGCACGGAAGGTGCTTCGCCTGCGCGTCCACCACTGATGCGCGTGCTCGTGCCGATGTGCATGGTGCCGCGGCCGAACGTGCCCGTGGTGAGCACCACCGCGCGTGCGCCGAAGCGCCGCCCCTCCACCGTCTCGACACCAGCCACCCGGCGCGTTCCTCCACCCGAGGCACTGGCCGCGTCATCGAAGAGCAGACGCGCCACCATGCCTTGGATGGTCGTCAGCAATGGCTGCGCTTCGAGCAACTGCCGCACGGCGCGCCGATAGAGACCACGATCGCACTGCGCGCGCGGTGCCCACACCGCGGGACCCTTGCCGCGATTGAGCATCCGGAACTGCACCGTCGCCTGATCGGTGGCACGCGCCATGATGCCGCCCAGCGCGTCGATTTCACGCACCACGGTGCCCTTGGCGATCCCCCCGATCGCCGGATTGCAGGAGAGCTGTCCGATCTGCTCCAGCGCCCCCGTGATCAGCGCCACCTGCGCGCCCGATCGTGCCGCGGCCACGGCCGCTTCGGTGCCGGCGTGGCCCCCACCGATCACGATCACGTCGAAGGACGCCTCGAAACCCCTCAAAACTCACCTCTCACGACGGTAGTATTCGGCATGCCGCTGAATCTGTCACACACCGCGCCCACGCTCATCATCCGGAAGAGCGCCTTCGAACGGGTCAATCTCACCCGCGCCCAGTTCGACGAAGCCCTGAACCTCACGGCCGACGAATTCCGTGTGGAAGGCAATCTCATCGCCATCGGTCCGGTGATGGGAGAGGAGAGCGTGAGCGATCTCCTCGCGCAGTTGGAAGACGCGGGACTCGTGTACTTCGACGACTTCTTCGAACTGAGCGGCAACTGGCCCGAATGGCTGCAGTTGTTCGTGTCGGGCGTCCGCCCGTCATCCGGCACGTGATCCAGCGCTGATCCAGCGCTCGCCACTACTACCCGGCACGGGAACCCGGACCGGACCCCGCCGCTGATCGGGACTGCGCCCGGGCGCGGACTTCGTTGACCTGACTCCAGGCCCGTCGCCGCTCCCGTTCGCGCGCCACCCATTCATCGCTGCGACGCAGCAGGCCTTCCCACCCGCACTCGACGCACCAGCTCCGGCGGCTGCGGGACGCCGACCCGAAGATGCGCCACCAGCCACTGCGTTCGACGGCCTGGGTTTCGCCATCACACACGGGGCAGCGGTCGCCCTCGGTGATCATGCGGAGAAATATCGTGGTGAGCAGCCAGAACATGGTCGCCTTGAGCGCAAGGATGACGGCGATGAAGATGATCGCGTCCCACCATGTCCAGGTGCCCGGCATCAGAGCCGTTGCTCCACATCGGCCCAGGGTTCCGCGTACGCCGTGCCCTGCTCCACCCGATCGATCACCACATCGGTGCCCACGGCAAACGCGCGGCCGTCCATGCTGCGCGCGGGCAGGTGATACTCCCGTCCATCGAGCGCATACTGCAACTGGCCCGCACCCTCGGCCGGGACGGCCTCGGTGATGCGCGCCAGGGTGCCCTGCAGCAGATACCGCTCGTCCACCTGATCGGCCCGCGCACCGGGGATGGCCCACCGCGCCATCAGCAGCGTCTGCAGCACGTACGTCGCGCCACCGGCGGCCAGCGCGATGAACAGGTGCCAGTACCAGGCCCAGTCATTGGCGCGGGTGAGCAGATACCCCGTCAGGCCGAACCCCACGGCAAAGGCCGCGATGCTCGCCAGGTTGAAAGCCGGCGACGGTTCGGCGGCGGGATCGTGCTCACTGCGACGTTCGTGCGGGGCGACCACCGGCTGCACCGATCGCTCGGTGCCATACAGCATCGCGTAGACCCCGAGCACGAGGCCAGTGAGGAGAAAACCAAGAGCAACTGCGGTCACGACGGTGTTCCTGTTCGGGGGCGACTCAGGCGGGCATCCGCCATTCCTTCAAAAAAAGCCCATTCCGGCCATTTCGGGAGGCATCTCCGTAGTTCTCCCGGTTCGGCTGGTCGGCGGCGACGACCGGCCCATCATCCTCATACATGATGGATCCACAGCCGAGCCCGGGACCCGGTCACCCGAACGCGTGCAGATGAGGCGTCAGGAACTCTGCCGCCCGCCATTCGCCGTAGTACCACGCCGCCCAGGGCCAGCGACCGGCGGTGAAGCCCACGTGACCACCCCGGGCGGGAAACTCCGCACTCACGACCGTCGTGCCGCGGATCGTGTCGCGCACCGCATCCAGGACATCGGATGGCAGGAACGGATCGTCCACCGCACTGAGCAGCAGCGTCGGGTGGGCGATGCGGGAGAGGAACGGCAGGGAGCTCGAGCGGGCGTAGTAGTCGGCTGCATCGCGGAAGCCGTGCACGGGCGCGGTGAACGCATCGTCGAATTGCCAGAGCGTCCGGGCGTCTGCCACCCGGCCCAGCGCCGCCAGCTCGGGGTGACGGGCGATCTTGGCCAGCGCCTTGGGCACGAGCGAACGCAGGAATGCCCGTTCGTACACGGCGCCGAACCCCCGTCCGATGTGCTGGCATGCACGCGCCAGATCGAAAGGAACGGACATGGCCACCGCACCCACCACCTGCGCCGGCAGGGTGTCGGCATGCTCGCCCAGCAGCTTGCAGAGCACGTTGCCACCCAGTGACACCCCCACCAGACCGATGGGCGCGCGCGGATACCGCTGCGCCAGTCGCTCCAGCACCCAGAGCACGTCTCCGGTTTCCCCGGAATGATAAGAGCGTGGCAGGCGGTTCGGTTCCGAACCACAGCTCCGGAACAGCAGGAGATCGGCCGCCCACCCGCGGCTCCCGGCTTCCCGGAAGAGCGCGCGGATGTAGTGCGAATGCACGCCGCCTTCCAGACCGTGCAGCAGGAGCAGGCGGGGGCTGTTCTCCCCCAGCGCACCCGGGAGCCGGACGACATCGAGAAAGTCGCCGTCGGGCGTGTCCCATCGCTCGAGATGTGTGGGCGCCAGCGGCTCCCGGCGGCCGATCCGTCCCCAGAGTGTTGCCGAATGCGGATCGGGCAGCCACCAGGCGGCGCGATAACGCCGAGTGGACTCGGCCGGACCACCAGTGGCGCGGATCGGATCCGATACGAGGGGGATGGTGGAAGCACTCATGGGCGGAAGACAATTTATCCAACCCCGATGGCTACATCGATGCCTACATCGACCAGCATCTGACCACTCCGTGAGCACCGCACTGATTTCTGCACTGACCGGGGGCCTCGCGGCGGCGATGCTCTGCGCCATCGTGGCGCACGGCATTCTCCGTCCCCTGCTCGAAGCCCGGGGTGTCATCCCCTGGACCGTGCGCGACTCACTGGGCTCCCTGCCCCTCGTGCTCATCGGCAGCGCTCTCACGACGGGCGCCGCCGTCTATCTGGTCCACCTGATGAGCGACGCCTCCAGCGCTCGACTGCCGGTCCGCGTGTTATGCTTGGCCCTGCTTTGTGCGGGGCTGCTGATGGTGCGCCTCGGGTTGCTCGCGCTGCGCAAGCTGACCTGACCCACCCGCCGTTCAACTCCCACCCGCGCGTCGCCCGCTCCGTCCCGCCGCGTTCGCAGTTTCCGACACGCTTCGACGAACCCTCCGCCTCTCCCGCGTGCTCTCGCGTATTGCCCGCAATCTGACCTTTCAGGTCCTCGTCGCTGTTGCCATCGGTGTCCTGATCGGTGTCGTCGCTCCCGACACGGGCAAGGCGCTCAAGCCTGTCGGCGATACGTTCATCAATCTCGTGAAGATGGTGATCACGCCGATCATCTTCCTCACGATCGTGCATGGCATCGCCAGCATGGCCGATCTGCGCAAGCTCGGACGTGTGGGCGGAAAGGCGCTGCTGTATTTCGAGCTCGTGTCCACGCTCGCGCTGGCCATCGGCCTCGTGATCGTGAACGTCACGAAGCCCGGCGCCGGACTCGATATCTCCATGCTGGCCGCCGGCGACGTAAGCAAGTACGCCACGGCGGGCAAGGAACAGGGCATGCTGGAGTTCCTGCTGCATATCGTGCCCAGCAACGTGGTGGCCGCGTTTGCCGGCGGGGAATTGCTGCCCGTGGTGTTCTTCTCCGTGCTCTTCGGCGTGGCGCTCACCGCGGTGGGCGACGCCGGACGCGATCTCATCGATCTGCTGGTGCGTCTGCAGGCGGTGTTCTTCCGCATCGTGCACATCGTCATGAAGGTCGCGCCGCTCGGGGCACTGGGCGCGATGGCCTACACTGTGGGCGCGTTCGGTCTGAAGACGCTGCTGCCGCTCGGCCGGCTGATGCTCGATGTGTACGCGACGATGGCCGTGTTCGTGTTCGTCGTCCTGGCGCTCATCTGTCGCACCTTCGGTTTCCGGATCTGGACCTTCCTGCGGTACATCCGCGAGGAGATCCTGCTGGTACTGGGCACGTCGAGCAGTGAGGCCGCGTTGCCCGGCATGCTGGAAAAACTCGAACGGTACGGCTGTGCGAAATCGGTGGTGGGACTCGTGATCCCCACCGGCTATTCGTTCAATCTCGATGGCACGAGCATCTATCTGTCGATGGCGACGATCTTCATCGCGCAGGTGTATGGCATCGATCTGAGCATCGGACAACAGCTCACGCTGCTGGGCATTCTCATGCTCACCAGCAAGGGTGCGGCCGGTGTGACCGGATCGGGATTCATCGTGCTGGCGAGTACACTGGCGGCCACTCGCACGGTGCCCGTGGAGGGGGTGGCGCTGCTGCTGGGTGTGGACCGGTTCATGTCCGAAGCGCGCGCCATCACCAATCTCATCGGCAATGGCGTGGCCACACTGGTGGTCGCGCGCAGTGAAGGGGCGTTCGACGATACGAAGCGCGTGATCGCCGAGGAAGAGATGCGCAGCGGGGCTACGGTCTGACGGTTTCTTCCATTCTTCAAGCTGTTGTCGCCTGCCACCGACGTGAAGAGTATTTGAGGCGCGGATGATGAGCGATTCGATCCAGCACGCCAGCTACCGGCAGGTATTGGCTGATATCAAACAACGGGTTCGCCATGCCCAGACGCGGGCGGTCATGGCCGTCAATGCCGAGTTGATTCGGCTGTATTGGGAAGTTGGTGCCATGATCGATACCCGTCAGCAGCAGGAGGGCTGGGGAGCGGGCATTATCCCTGCGCTGGCTCGCGATCTTCATAATGAGCTGCCCGAGGAAAAGGGCTTTTCTGAGCGCAATATCAAGCGGATGCTGGCCTTTTATCGGGAATATCCGCATTTGGAGTTTGTGCCACAGTCTGTGGCACAAATGACATCGAGCCCGGAAGTGCCACAGGCCGTGGCACTTTTCCCAGCCGATTTGCTGTGTGCGTTACCCTGGGGGCACCATGCAGAGCTGATGGCCAAGGTCAAGGACTTGCCCACGCGACGCTGGTATATGCAGGCTGCCATAGAGCATGGTTGGAGCCGCAATATTCTGCTGATGCAGATTGCATCGGCAGCCCATGAACGCTTTGGCCGTGCAGTGACCAACTTCACCAGACTTCTGCCATCCCCAGATTCGGACTTGGCGCAACAAGCGTTGAAAGATCCTTACTTGTTTGATTTTCTTACGCTGGAGGCAGGCTTCCATGAGCGGGAACTCGAAACTGGACTGATCGCACACCTAGAGAAGTTTCTGCTGGAGCTGGGGCAAGGCTTTGCCTTTGTAGGTCGCCAGTATCACCTGGAAATTGGTGGCAATGATTTTTACGTCGATTTGCTGTTCTACCACCTCAAGCTGCGCCGCTATGTGGTTATTGAACTCAAGCGGGGCGACTTCAAGCCCGAGTATGCCGGAAAAATGAATTTCTATTGCAGCGTGGTCGATGATTTGCTGCGCCACAAAACCGATGAACAGACCATTGGTCTGATTCTGTGTCAGCAGTCCGACCGGGTGTTGGCGGAATACGCCTTGCGAGATATGACTAAACCCATTGGCGTATCGGGTTTTGAATTGACCCGTGCATTGCCGCAAACCCTGCAGAGCAGCTTGCCCAGCATTGAGGATATCGAGAGAGAACTGAGAGGCGCTGAGGCATGAAGCTCAAATTCCAAACTCAGGCCGCGACCGTCACTTACGACGTAGTGAATGGCTTCGGCAAGTTGATGGAGATGAAGCATGGCTGACATGCCCACCGCAGGCTACTCCGGCACCCCGCTCGCCCGCAAACTCGGCATCAAGGCCGGTGATCGGGTCGTGGCCATCGGTGCTCCGAAGCACTACCGCGAATTGCTCGCCCCGTTGCCCGATGGCGTGACGTTCGGCCGGACAGCGTCGGCGACCACCCGCATCGTACATCTCTTCACGACGGAGCGCGCCGAGCTGGTCACGCGGCTGACCACCTGTCGCGAGGTGCTATCCGCCGACGCCATGGTCTGGGTGTCGTGGCCGAAAAAAGCCTCCAAGGTGCCCACCGATATCACCGAAGACGTCGTGCGCGCGGTGGCGCTGCCCATGGGCTGGGTGGACGTGAAGGTGTGTGCCGTGGACGAGGTGTGGTCGGGGCTCAAGCTCGTGGTGCGGGTCGAGCTGCGCTGAGTGACTGGCGTCCGCTAATTTCCCGCCATGCCACCGGCCGACCTGCAGGTTCAGATCTTCGGAACGAAAAAGAGCGCGGACACGCGCAAGGCGTTGCGGTTCTTCGCCGAACGTCGCGTGAAAACCCATTTTGTCGATCTCGCCGAGCGGGCGGCATCACTCGGCGAGCTCAAACGATTCGCGCAGAAGTTCGGCGTGGAGGGCATTCTCGACCGCGAGTCGAAGCGGTTTGCCGAACTCGGATTGCGCACGGCCATGTACGGCGAGGAGCGATGGCTCAGCATCCTCGCCGACGAACCCTATCTCCTGAAGCAGCCGTTGGTGCGTCTGCAGAACAAGCTGTGTGTCGGCGTCGACGAGAAGCTGTTCAAGGAGTGGCTGGCGTAGCTGGAGTGCGGTCGGCAGTCAGGGCGTGACGACGGTGGGTGTGTAGACGACGCCATCGGGTGTGTCACCGGCGCCGATCTCGCCGACGATCTGTCGTGTGGCCACATCGATGACGGCCACCGCTGCGGCCTGACTGAACGACAGAAAGACGTGCCTGCCATCGGGCGCGAAGATGATGCCCTGGGGCGCCTTGCCCGGCAGCGGGAGACGGCCGAGTTCCCTGCGCGAAGCGCGATCGATGAAACGCAGTTCTTCCTTGCGCAGATCGGGCATCAGCACGAGACGATTGTCTGGCGAGTACAACACACGATACGGCCAGCCGAAACCTTCGGCCGCCGTGGTCACGGCGCCGGTTTTTGTATCGACCACGCTCACGCGGCCGGTGGCATTGCTACCCACCCACACTTCGTTGCCATCCGGCGTGACGTTGATGGCTTCCGGTTGCGCGGGCACGGCGATGGTGCGCAGCGACCGACCGGCAACGAGATCGAGTTCGGAGACGGTGTTGCTGCCGATGTTGCCGGTCCAGCCGCGTGTGCCATCGGCGGTGATGCCCACCATGTGGGACCCGTTCTGCGCGGTGGGAATGACTCTGGCGATCTCCCCATTGGCCACGCGCACCAGCAGCAGCGCACGATTGGCTTCGGAGGTGACGGCCACGATGGAGTCCCCGGGCATCAGCACGAGTCCGTGGGGGCGTTTGTATTCGCCGAGCGACACGGTGCGCGTGACACGTTTGCCAGGCACGTCGATGAACGTGAGCGTGCCGCCCGGGGCGGGGCCGGTGCCGTAGTCGGAGACGATGGCCGTGCGTCCATCGCGCGTGAGCACGATTTCGTGCGGACCATGGCCGGTGGGCAGCGTGGCCAGGATGCGCTTCGATGCCACGTCGATGATGGTGGCGGTGCCGGGCGTCTTGTTGGTCACCACCAGGGTGCCACGGAGGCCCGGCGGCTGCGCGCGGGTGTGAGACGGAGTCAGCGGGGATATCAGCAGAGACGCCAGCAGCGCGGCGGCAATCAGAGGCGCTGTGGGCCGGAAGACACCAGAGAGAGGGGGCATGGGCGGGACCGGTGAAAGGCGGCGAATGTGCGTCCGGTCACAGTGGACATCCGTGACCGGCCTGCAAAGATGGGTGCCGATGGATTGCCTTCGCCAGAGATTGGCGAGACACTCGTCGACACCCCGCAGACACCCCGTCGATACCCCCGGAAGGAAGCTCGCATCGTGCCCATCAAACATCCCGACGTCTACGAAGCCGTGTACCTGCGCATGCGCGATCTGCTTTCGACGATATCGTCACGGACGGTTCCGGGAGCTTCCCGGGTGTATCGCAGCGGCGGCGCGGTGGACAAGGGACGTGCCGGCGCCGACAAGTATCGCACCGTGTACAGGAGCAGCGTCAACGACGAGTACCGATGGACGGGACCGCGTCCTGCGTCATCGGTTTCCGCTGCAAAGGGAAAACCCGGCGCGGGCGGGGTGTACACGTCGTTGGGAATGAACGATGCGCTGCTGGGAGAGCTGACGTTCTATGCCTTCCAGACGACTCTCGATCTGGACGTGCAGCGACAACTCGATGGACAACCCACCACGCTCACCAGCACGACGTTTCCGGCCATGCTGGCCACCAAGCGGATCTTCGAATACACGTTCCCGGTGGCCACGCAGATTGCCGATCTCTCGTTGAGCAGCAATGCGGGGCGTTCTCTGCTCCGGGCCATCGGTTCCGATCCGCGCGTGAAGAAGGCGCTCACCGGTGCCCGCTACACCACACCGCGTGAAGCGTATCTCGCCAGTCACGATCACAGTCTGCCGCGGGCCATGGCGCAGGTGGTGCGGGACTTTCTGCCGGGCTATCAGGCCATCTGGGTCTCGAGCGCGCGCGCCGGTTCGGCCGTCAGCATGCAGGACCAGGAAGGAGACAACATCGTGTTTTTCGGACCCGATGGCGCCACGCTCAATCTGCTCACCCCCGTGCGCGAGATCGGTTTTGCCCTGCAGCCGAACGGCACCTATCGGCACACGGTTCAGGCCATTCCGTGACACAGGGATTGCACGGTGTCATCCGGAGTCGTTGCCGAAACACCACGTAACCATCACGGGGCTATCGACGGGCTGCCGACTGGCTGCCGACTGGTCGTGGCCTGGGTGTCGCATGGTTACCGCACAATCCCGATCGCCCTGGCGATGGAATCCGTCTGCCGCAGCAATCGTTCGCCCGCCAGTGAATCGCCGCGCGCGATGCGCACGTACCCGGTGAGTTGTCCCGTGTACGCATAGGCATACGGAATGGACACGGATGGTTCGTCGATCCACTGGCCCTGCGACAGCAGCGCGGCCGGTGCCCGGTAGGTATTCCAGAGCGAGTCGCTCACCACCGGATCGATATACTGGTTGCCAACCGGCAGAAAGGCGGGATTCTCCGCCGCCGGGTGCTCGAGCAGACGCTGTGTCAGGCCGTGTCCCACCACATACCGATCGAGACCGATGGCTCCGGGATAACCGCCCACCGAAAAATGAATCGGTCGTTTCGGAAACTCGTTCTTGATGATCTGCAGCACGACGAGCTGATCGCGCAGATGCAGTCCCGCCGGCACCACGGCGTGAATGGTGCCGTGTTCGAACACGGCCGGCTCGCGCAGCTCCACGTACGGCGGAATCTGCTCCACATCGGGCACGAGATGATGGGCGTACCAGTCGGCATTGAGATACGGCGTGATGGCCAGCACCACATCGGGACGCACCCCTTCCACCAGTTGCGCGTACCACACCGGGAACGAGTCGTTGTCACCGCTGGTGATCAGAATGCCGTTGGGAGACACCGACTCCAGCAGATCCCGCGCCCAGAGTGCCGTGAACGTCTGTCCGCGACGGGGCGCCGCGCCGGCGTTGCCGATCAGCGGGATGAGTGCTACCGCCATCACTGCCGAGGTGAGGAGCCAGGCGCGCGTGTTCCCCATCGACGATGCCGTCGATGAGGACACGGGGGAGGATGCCGAGGATGATGCCGAGGACGATACCAGCGGGCGATGGTCCGTCGGCGTGTGATCACGGGAGGCGAGGTGTGGCGCCAGCCGCTGGGTCAGCCGCAGCGCCAGGGATTGCCACAGTGATCCCAGACCGAGCGCCACCCACACGCTCCACGTGGCGAAACTCCAGAGAAAGAAGTAGTCGCGATCGCGCACTTCACGATTGACCGCATCGCCCAGTTCCGGTGCCTGGGTGGCACCGTATCTGAAATTGAGATACACGACCAGCGCCGGCGTGAGGGTGAACACCAGCGGGCCGAAGAACGCAAACGATCCACGATCGCGCCGGAAGTGCATCCATCCGCCGAAGAGCCCGAGGCCGAGCGCCATGATCGCCAGGGCGCGCTGCAGTGTGGGGAGCGTTCGTGCGGCGTCGCGCACCATCTGCCACTCGAAGTACTGCCACCACATGCCGAACTGCGCGGACAGCGGCGCCTGACGCTCCATCACGCGATGACCTCCGTACTGCTCGCGACTCACGTTGGCCATGACCTTGGCATACGTCTCGGCGCTGAAGGTGCACGCCAGTTCCGGCGCTCCCACGCAGGCCGTGGGTTCCCCCACATTCATGGCCGGATGATGTGCGGCGCGAATGGGCTGATAGAGAAAGACCGAGAGGCCCAGGATCATGACACCCGCCGCTGCCATCAGCACGCGCCACTGCAGCAGCGTGGACGCGCGACGCCAGAGCACGTACACACCGAAGGCGGGCAGCGGCAGGAAACCCGCTGGATGGTTGGTGTAGCCGAGCGCGCAGAGGTACACGAAGAGCAGCAGCCAGCTCGTGGAGCGGCGCGAGTGGGCCGGACTGTCATGCCATTGCAGGGCACACCACGCGGAAGCGGCGAGACCGAGCATGGCCACGGTGTACACCTTCTCGTTCACCACGCTCTGATTCCACACCGTGAAGCAGGTGGCGCCCAGCAGCGCTGCCGCGCCCGACGTGACACGTCGCGGGACCGTGGGCATGCGCCAGCCACGCAATGCCCGCCAGGTGACGAGAAACCAGAGCGCCGCGCTGATGGCGCTCGTGGTGGCGGCAAGGAGATTGATGCGCCCGGCGTACGACAGCGGCACGGGCAACAATGCAAACGCATGGGCGATGAGCACGAACAACGGATTGCCCGGCGGATGCGGGATGCCGAGCACCTTGGCGGCGGCGATGTATTCACTGGCATCCCACATGGCCGTCGTGGGCGCCAGCGAGACGACGTACAACGCGAGCACCATGACACCGACGATCGCGGCAACACGGTACGGTGCAGGTTCATCGTCAGGTATCGCTGGTGTGGCTGGTATCCCCGTGCGTGACGACCCTGCGGCTCCCACATGATGACCGGAAAACCAGATGGCCCAGGGGACGGCCACCACATAACCCAGCACGAGCAGCACCGAGGCGAGATCGGTGCCACCGAACCAGAGATCGACGAACCCCGCCAGGATCACGATCAGGGCGCAGAGTCCGGCGTACGGCACGGCACGCGCTCCCGCGGCCAGCGGCGAAGAAAGGAAACGCCGTTGGGGTTGCTGCATCGAATTGTCGGTCATGGTCAGCGGGGAGGAGACGCCACCGGAGTGGGAGCGAGTGCCACGTCATTCACGATGACGGTCACATCGACGGCATCACGGGGAACGAGAGCCCGGGCGCGCCATTCGGTGGCGGAAATCCGGGCCAATGCCACCGCACGCACCGCGGCGGTCTGACGCAACGCGACCTCACGTAATCCCGAGCCGCGCACCACGAGTTCGACCACCCGCATGGTGTCGAGCCACCGGCTGCGTCCCTGCCGGGCGCCCGGTGTGCCGGCTTCTCCGCGCGGGTGTCCGGCGTCGGCCGTGGAGATCGGGACGGCGGAATCACCGAGTACGAGGGCGGTGGCATGCACACGCGAAGCGAGGGTGAGATGCTCGCCCTCGTGCACGGTCAGCATGAGCGCGAGCACGGCCGTGAGCACGACGCCGCCCATCCCCGACAGCGTGCCGCGGCGTCGCCAGCGTGCCAACGGCATCGGCGCCACCAGCCGACGCGGTGTGGGCAGCGCGCGTACACGGGTCATGATCCGTGCGCGTGCCTCGAGCAACTGGACGGTGTCGCCATCGCCTGGGAGCATGCGCAACGTGTCCACCATCCACGCCGAAGGAGTCGTGTCTCCCGGGAGATCGTCTCCGGGCATGTCGGACGGAAAACGATTCGTGGAGATCATGGAGACAGGGGCTCCGAAAGCAGGGTCCTGAGACGGGTGCAGGCACGTTGTACCCGCATCTTGAGCGCCGACACGCCGGCGCCGGTGACCGCGGCCATTTCTTCGTACGACAGCTCTTCACCGAAGCGCAGGACGATGGCTTCCCGCTGATCGGGCGCGAGCTGGGCGAGTGCCTGGGCCAACTCCTGTCGCCGGTCGAAAGGCCCATCGTCCGGTGACGTGATCATCTCCGCGGTCATCGTGCCGCGACGCAGCTCGGGATCCAGCGCCGTGTAGCGCGCCTCGCGTGCCACACGCGTCCGGCACTGATTCACGACGATCCGCAGCAGCCAGGCCACGAACCGGTCGCGCTCGCGATACCGGCCCAGATGACGGTAGGCGCGCACGAACGCTTCCTGCACCACATCGTCGGCATCATCCGCGTTGCCGAGCAAATGGGTGGCCACACGCAGACAGTGCGCATGATGACGGTCCACCAGCGAAGCAAATACCTCCACACGCCCCGTGAGCACCTGCTGCACGAGGACGGCGTCGGAAAGGGGTTCGTTGCCGGCGGAAAGGAAGCTTTCAGGCACGCTCGATAACTCGGCCAACGACCGGAACGTCACAAGGGGCGCGCACAGCGGGACCGCGCGATAAGATGGGGAGGCGACTTCTCCCTACCAGCCCCCCCGCCTCATGTTCCGCTTCAAGCCGACTCTCCCCTTCCTGACCGTGAGCAGAAAGGCGCCGTCCGCGGCACTGCTGCCCACGCTGCTGCCCGCGACCCTGCTCGCACTGGCCGCCGCTCCGGTTCCCGCCCGGCTCGCCGCCCAGGCCGCGCCGACACCTGTTCCGTCGAACGAGGACCCGCGCATCCACGATCTCGTGGCCGCGGCGTCCGCGGCCCGCGTGGAGCAGGACATCCGCACACTGGTGAACTTCGGCACGCGGCATACGCTCTCCGATACCACGTCGGCCACTCGCGGAATCGGTGCGGCCCGGCGCTGGATCTTCTCGGAGTTCCAGAAGATCTCGAAGGACTGCGGTGGGTGTCTCGAGGTGCGCTACATCGCGGACATCTGGAAGGGCGACCCGAATGGTCGCATCAAGCAGGACGTGAACATCGTCAACGTGGTGGCCGTGCTGCGCGGTCGCACGGAACCGAACCGGTATGTCGTGCACACCGGGGATATCGATTCGCGCGTGACGGATGTCATGAACGCCACGTCCGACTCGCCTGGCGCCAACGACAATGCATCGGGGATCGCGGCCATTCTCGAAGCCGCGCGCCTGCTGTCGAAACATCGTCCGAATGCGTCGGTGGCGTTCGTGGCGCTGTCGGCGGAAGAGCAGGGGCTGTTCGGCGGCGAGATCGTGGCGAAGGTGGCCAAGGCCGAGGGCTGGCGCATCGATGCGGTGATCAACAACGACATGGTGGGCAATACCCGGGGCATCGATGGGGTGTACGAGAACACCAAAGCCCGTGTGTTCGCCCCCGGCCTGCCGGCGACCACCACGCCCGCCGAGCTGCGTCGCATTCTCACGAACGGTGGTGAGCTCGATACGCCATCCCGTCAGTTGGCGCGCTACATCGACATGGTGGCCGACCGCTATTTCCCCAATCTCGACGTGGAGATCATCTATCGTCTCGATCGCTACGGGCGCGGGGGACATCACACGCCGTTCTTCAATCTCGGTGCCGCCGCGGTGCGTCTCATGGAGGCGCACGAGGACTACACCCGGCAGCATCAGGATCTGCGCACCGAGAAGGGGATCAAGTACGGCGATGTGCTGGAAGGCGTGGACTTCGACTACGCCGCGAAGATGACGGCGCTCGACGCGGCCACGCTGCTGTCGCTGGCCTGGGCGCCCGCCACGCCCGATTCGGTGACCATCAGCGGGGCCGTGCAGGCCTCGGCACGCTTGCGCTGGAAACCGTCTCCCTCGCCCGACGTGATCGGTTATCGCGTGTACTGGCGCAAGCCGAGCGAAGTGAACTGGACGCGTTCGCGCTTCGTGGGGAACGTGACCGATTTCACCGTGCAGAACGTCATCATCGACAACTACTTCTTCGGTGTTGCGACGGTGGGGCGGAACGGGCAGGAGAGCATGGTGGCGTTTCCGCGATAGCAGTGGCGAGTGGCGGTGGCAGCGGGAATTGCTGCCACCGTCAGCGCCGTAGCGCCTTCCTGATGCCGGCCTCCACGAGCGGCGCCATCACATTGTATCCCGCTTCGTTGGGATGAACGCCGTCGCTGCCGTAGTCGGCGCGCAGCCCCTGCCGGGCATCGGCCATGGGGGTGTGGAAGTCCACGTACTCATGGCCGTGTGAGGCAGCGTATTCCCTGATCCAGCGATTGAGTGCCACGATCTTGGGCGCCGGTTCGATGCCCGGTTTCCAGCGGTAGTCGTACACGGGCAGCACTGAGCACAACACGACGCGGACACGGTTGGCCTTCGCCAGATCCGCCATCGAGGCGATGTTGTCCTCGATCATTTCGAGCGTGGCGGGGCCGGTGTTGCCGGCGATGTCGTTCGTGCCGGCGAGAATCACCACGACCGAAGGCGCGAGGGCGATCACGTCCTGCCGGAAGCGCAGCAGCATCTGCGGTGTGGTCTGCCCGCTGATGCCACGCCCGATGTACGCCTTGCCGGGAAACATCGCGGGGAAGTACTTCGCCCACCCTTCGGTGATGGAGTTGCCCATGAACACCACCCGCTGCTCACCACGACGCGGTGCACTCAGGCGCGCATTGTCCTCCTGATAGCGCGCGAGGTTGGCAAAGTCGGCCGCGGACACGGATTGTGCGTGCGTGGACAGGAGGGGCAGGGCGAGCAGGAGCAGGCCCAGACGAATGGGGCGACAAGTGCGGAGACGAATGCGGACAGGGAGGTCCATGCCGCCAAGCTGCGTCCGCGTTGTCAGCGCCGCTACCCGGGGCTTTCTTATGCGGCCATGTCTGCGCCGCTTTCCGACTCGCTTTCCAAGTCGTTTTCCAGTTCCCCGCCACCCGGTTCACCGAAGGAAGGTTCGCCGGTCATTCGCCGTCTGGTGCGCTGGTTGTCGCGCCGGTGTCTGCGCTGGGTGTACCGGGATGTGCGCGTGTTCGGTGCGGAGCGGGCACCGGAATCGGGGGCAGTGCTCTTCATTGGTAATCACCCGAACGATCTGCCGGATGTTCTGCAGGGGTTCTTCGTGACCCCACGTCCGCTGCGTTACATCGCGACACTCGCCGCGGCGTCGAGCTGGCCGGCCCGGAAGATCTATGAGGGGTTGGGGGTCATCCCGGTGGTCCGGGTACGGGATGCCCGTGCCGAGCGGCGGAAGGGAACGGACATGGTAGCGGTGAATGCCGCGGCGGGCAGTGCCGTGGGTGCCGCGCTGGCGGCCGGTCATGCGGTGGGCGTGTTTCCCGAAGGCGGCGTGCACAATACGCCGTACGTGGGGCGTCCACGCACTGGTGTTGCAAAAATGATTCTCGAGTATGTCGATAATGGCGCCAATGGAGACGTGCTGATCGTGCCATTCGGTGTGCAGTACGAATCGCCGTATCGTCCCGGCAGTGACTGTTTTGCGGTGGTGGGCGCTCCCTTCTCGATGGCGGAGTGGCGCACCCTGAACCCGTCCGGAACGGGAAGTGGTTCCTCCCAGTCCGTGGCGGCGTTGGTGGATACCTTCCACGAGGCGCTTCGCCAGGTCACCCGCAACGCGACCAGCTGGACGCAGGCCACCACCCGGGATCGGCTCATTGCCGGCGTAGCCGCAAACATGCCGGGTGATGATCCACTGGAAGCGTCGATCGGCCTGGTGGCACAGGCGCAGTGGCTGGTGGAGACCCTGGAAGAGTCTCCCACAACTGGTCATTCGGTCTCGCAATATGAAACACTGGTTCGGATAAGAACCATTGCAGAAGAGCTGGCAATCGCGGTGGAATCACTGGGAGGCATAGGCACCTCCGCCCGCGATCAGGCCGACGTGCGGCAGGCGCTCGATGGTCGACGGTCCTCGCGGGTGTCCATCGCGTCCCTCACCATGAGCGCGCCGGTGGCCGCACTGGGATGGCTCATCCACGGACCGATCTTCGCCCTGATCTGGCGGCTGGCCCACCGCTTTGCCAAAGCGCCCGTCGACCTCGTAGCCCTGGCCTTCGTACCCGGCCTCTACCTGGTGCTGCTCTGGTATCTGCTGCTCACCGTCGGATTGGCGTTGGTGCTCGGCAACACGGGATGGTCACCCTGGTGGAGCCTGCTGCTGCCCCTCGTGGCACCGCGCCTGGGGGATATCGCGGTGGCCTGGCGCTGGCGGTGGCGCTGCTGGCGGCTGGTGCGTGGAGCGCGTGCCTGGAGTGCGCCCGAACGGCAGCGGCTCGACGCTCTCCACCGGGAGCTGACGGCCCTGTGGGCGGGTTCCACGGCAGCGTTCGAGGACGAGTCGATTAAACTGCGTGATCAGTCCGGCAGCACCATTCGCCGCAATTCAGCTCGTCGCAATTCAGCAGCAGGTTCGCAGTAGGCATGACCCTCATTTCCATCGGCAACGCCGGCGTGGATTTTGGCGCCACCGAAATCTTCCGCGACATCACGTTCACTGTGGCTGCGGGCGATCGCTGGGCCGTGGTGGGACGCAATGGCACCGGCAAATCCACACTGATCCGGCTCATCACGGGCGATCTCGCTCCCACGCGTGGGACCATCGCGCGCATGCCGGGGCTTCGTGTGGCGCTCATGGATCAGCACCGGCGTTTCCCGGAAGACCGGACGTTGTGGGACATCGTAGCCGATGCTTTCGGTGAGCTGCGCGGGCTCGAACGCTCGCTGGCCGAGCAGGCGGCGAATCTCGAGCACGACCACAGCGAAGCGGCGATGAACCGCTACGGGCGCGACCTCGAACGCTTCGAGCGGGAAGGCGGCTATCAGATGGCGGCCAAGGTGGACAGCGTGCTGATGGGCGTCGGGTTCGATCCCGAAGCGGCCCGTCTCACCACCATCGGCACACTGAGTGGCGGTGAACGCGGGCGCGTGGCGCTCGCGCGGCAACTCGCCACACCCGCCGATATCCTGCTGCTCGACGAACCCACCAACCATCTCGATCTCGAAACCACGGCGTGGCTCGAGCAGCATCTGGCCACGAGCGATCGCACCGTCATCTGCATCAGCCACGATCGTGCGTTCCTCGCCGCCATTGCCGACCATGTGCTGCACTTCGAAGGGGGTACGGCGTTTGCTTATACCGGCACCTATCAGTCGTTCGTGACGCAGCGCGAGGAGCGCCGGCTCACGCAGCAGCGGCAGTTCGACAAGCAGCAGAGGGTGATTGCCGCCGAGTCCGACTACATCGCACGCAACATCGCCGGTCAGAACACGGCCCAGGCCAAAGGGCGCCGCAAGCGCCTCGAGCGCATGCCGCGTCTGTCGGCGCCCATCGGTGCCGATGGCGTGATGGCGCTGCGACTGGACGCCGGCAGCCGCAGTGGTGACCGGGTGATCGAAGCGCAGCATGTCACGGTGGGCGTGCCCACACCAGACGGACCGCGCACGCTGGTGAAAGACGTGAGCATCGTGCTGGAGCGCAATGAAGTCGTGGCGCTCGTCGGGCCCAACGGCGCCGGCAAGAGCACGCTCATCAAGACACTGCTCGGCGAACACGAACCGCTGGCCGGTGTCGTGAAAGCGGGTCCCAGCACGACGGTGGCGTACTACCGTCAGGATCTCGCGCATCTGCCACTCGATCTCACCATCTACGAAGCCATCGCCACGCAGCGTCCGCTCTGGGAGCGTCGCCAGGTGCAGGGGCATCTGGGGCGCTTCGGTTTCAGTGGTGACGAAGTCCAGCGCACGGTGGGCACGCTGTCCGGTGGTGAGCGCGCGCGTGTGGCGATGGCGCTGCTCACGCTGTCCACCAACAACCTGCTCATTCTCGACGAGCCCACCAATCATCTCGATGTCGAAAGCATCGAAGTGCTGGAAGACGCGATCGAGGGGTACGAGGGCAGTGTGTTGATCGTCAGCCACGACCGCGCCGTATTGCGGGGGCTCGCCACGCAGGTGTGGGACCTGCGCGATCAGCAGCTCAAGGTGTTTCCCGGCACGTTCGTGGAGTGGGAAGAAGTGCGCGCCGAACGTCGCAGTCAGGAAGAGCGTGACGCGCGCGCGGAAGCACAGAAGGAAGCGGAGCGCGCCGCCCGGCAGCGCGAGAAGGAACGCGAGGAGCAGAACGCCCGGGCGCGGAACACGACGGGCAGGAATGGTACAACGGTCTCGCCGAACGACATGCGCCGGGAGCAGCGTGCGGCGCAGAAGGCCCTGGCCGACGTGGAACTGCTCGTGTCCGTGCTCGAAGGCAAGATCGACGATCTCACCGCACAACTGGACGACGCGACGCTGTACGACACACCCGCTGGTGTGCAAAAGGCGGCACAACTCGGCAAGGCGCTCGACGAAACCCGCGAGTCACTCGAACAAGCGATGCACGACTGGGGACAAGCCGCCGAGCGGGTGCAGAAAGCCGGCGGGTGAGATGCCGCGCGGTGTAACCCCGATAGGGCTTCAGGCGTAGGAAACGACATGCTTCGTTCGATCCCGCTTCAGACGCCGCGTGTCATTCGCCGAGCCGTCCACAACACCGTGCGGCCCACCGTCCGCATCGCGGCTTCTGCGCTGACCGCGTTGGCGGCGGTGTCACTGTTGCCGATGAGTCGACAGCCATCAACCGCATTGCAGGCGCAAGCCGTCACCGTGCCGCTCGGGCAACTGCTGACAGATGCGAGCACGCGCAATCGGTTGCCGGACAGTCTGATCTCCTATCGCGCGCAGGTCGAAACGGAGATCTCGATGTTGCTGCGCCGGGAGGAAGGGACCGAGGTGGTGGGCGCCATCGAACAGGTGGCGAGCGCCCTGCGCTGGAATCGCGCCGGCGGATACGAACAGCGGGTCACGGGATACCGCATGCAGCAGCTCGGCGTGAACATGTCCATGCTGACGCTGCTGCAGTCGGGTTGGCTCAACCCCAATCTCTATGGCAACCGGTTGCGTGTGCGTTCGCAGGCCAGCAACGCACCGGCCAGTGCACGAGGCAACGCGCGTGTAGGACGGGGAGACGGTTCCGACACGCTGCCCGCCATTCATCCGCTCGCCACCGATCGTGAGCAGTACTACCGCTTCACCGGCGGCGACACCGTGGTGACGATGCGGGCCGGCGATCGGGTGATTCCCATCGTGCAGGTGCGCGTGCAGCCTCGTGAGGATCTCCGGCGCGACGTGGTGCTGTTCGACGGGGAGATCGCCCTCGATGCCTCGCGCGGAACGCTGGTGCGCATGCGCGGACACTTCGTGCGTCGCAATGGACAACGACGTGGTCTCCGGTCCACGTTCGGTGACGCCGTGGCGTTCGTGGAATACGAAAACGCCGAGCGTCTAGGTGCGTACTGGTTGCCGGCACGGCAGCGCATCGAATTGCAGGCCATGCTGCCGTTCATCGGCGATGGACGGGCCGTCATCCGCATCGTGTCGCGTTTCAGCGACATGGAAGTCAACGACACCGTGCTGAGTGCGGCCACGCTCGCGGCGGCCGATTCGCTGCGACTCGTGGCACCTCGCCGGTTGTCGTACGCACCCGCCGACTCACTGGAGCGTTTCGACGCCTGGCGTGCGTCGATCGGCGAGTTGTCCACCGGGCTGCACACCGACGATTTCGACGATGTCGCTCCCGATCGTTGGCGGACCAACGGTGCCCCGCGTTTCGATCTGGCCGCCCCGCGCGCGTCCGATGTGATGCACTTCAATCGGGTGGAAGGCCTCTACACCGGCGCAGGCGTGAAGTGGACGCTGCGTGATCGGGCGCCCGGTGTGGTGGTGCGCGCCAACGCCGGCTATGCGTGGGCGGAGCAGACCGTGCGCGGTCGGCTGCAGGCAACGCGGACCCGCGGTCCATGGACACTGGAAGCGCGGGGTGGTCGTTCGCTCGACAACACGAATGACTTCCGCGTGCCCTTCGATTCGGGAGACAGCTTCGGCGCATTTTTCGGATCGCTCGATCCCTACGACTATGTGTCGCGTTCCAGCGCCGCGCTGGGTGTGGTGCGCACGATCGGTGCGCGGCGGGCGATCATCCGCACCGAAGTGGGCGTGGGCGACGATCGGTATCGCCCATCGCAGTATGTGCGCAGTCCCATCGGCGGCGATCCGTATCGGCCCAATCGTGGCGTGGACGCGGGGAGCTATGTGCGCAGCGCCCTGCTCGTCGAATGGCATCCCGATGTGGCCGCCGAATTCATCGCACCGGGTATCGGCGCGCGATTCAGCTATGAACGTGGGGACGGCACGCTGTCCTGGCAGCGGGTGGAGGCGCGGGTGAGTGGACGTCGTCCCATCGGGCCGTTCGTTGCGGTGGGACGGGCGGATGTGGGGCAGGTATCCGGTGCGCGCATTCCGGCGCAGCAGCTCTTCGAACTGGGGCGCTACCAGAATCTGCCGGGTTACGAAGACAAGGAGTTTGCCGGCTCACGCGCCGCGGTGGCACGCGCGGGGCTGCTCTACACCTCGCCGTTTTTCCGTTCCCCCATTCGCCTGGGACGACGCCTGTGGTTTCCGGCGCTGGCACCGGGGCTCAGCGTGGGCGTGCAGAGCGGGTGGAGCGATGCGCCCACCGCGGCGGCCATGTCGGCCATCGATCGGCTGGCCATCACCGATCCCACACTGCTGGCAGCCTGGGCCCCGGTGTCACGTCCCACGGAGCGCATCCGGGCCAGCGTGACGGCCGGCGCCCGCTTCTTCGGTGGCGGGATCTTCGTGGGCGGGACACGACCGGTGGACCATGCGGCGCCCTGGAAGCTGCTGGTGAGCTTCGGACAGGCGTGGTAGGCGGGTGGAGATCCGGGCCGAATCAGGGTGGAATCAGGACAGGATCAGGATAGGGAGATCAGCGCGGGATCAGGACAGGGATCACGCTGTTTGCGCTATCTTTGAAGGATGCTTCCTCATCTGCTGCCTTCGCGTCGTGACTTTGCCGGCGACGATCTGATCTTCACGCTCAACGCGGCGGCGCAGCGACGTGCCGCCAGCGGAGCGAGTGTCATCAACGCCACCGTGGGTGCGCTGCTCGACGATGCGGGCAAACTGGTCGTGCTGGAAAGCGTGATGGAGCAGTGGCGTCAGCTCACGCCCATGGAGATCGCGCCGTACGCGCCCATCGGCGGTGACCCGGCCTTTCTGCTGGCGCTCACGCAACGTCACTGGCCCGCGCTCACCAGTGTGGGCGTGGGGGTGGCCACACCGGGAGGATCGGGTGCCCTCGCCCTGACGTTGCGCAATTTCCTCGAGCGCGGACAGACGTTGGTCACGGCGGCTCCGTATTGGGGTCCGTACGCCACGATCGCTATCGAAGGTGGTGTCAGACTCGCCACCGTGCCGTATCCGGCGCCCGGCGAGTCGCTGGATGTGGGCGCCTGGGAACAGGCCATGCGCGACGTGCTCGACGAGCAGGGTCGTCTGCTGCTGTGGCTCAACGATCCCTGCCACAATCCCACGGGTCGCAGTCTTTCGCGGGAGGATCGTGCCACGCTGCTGTCGGTGCTGCGTGACATCGCCTCGCAGGGGCCGGTCACGTTGTTGCTCGATCTGGCCTATCTCGACTATGCGCGCGATCCGCAGTCGGTCACCGAAGCGCTCGACGACTACGCGGCCTTTGCCGCCGAGGGTTCGGTGCTGGTGGGCGCGAGCCTCAGTCTCAGCAAGGCCTTCACGCTGTACGGTTCACGCGCCGGCGCCCTGGTGTTTCCGTGGACGTCCGACAAGACGTTGCAGGCGGCGCTGGTGACGAGCTGCCGGGGCACGTGGAGCAATTGCGCACGCGCGCCCATGAGTGTGCTCACGCGGTTCGGCAAGGATGCCGCCGCCGTGGCCCGTCTGGCCGACGAACACGCCCATTGGCGCGCTGTGCTCACCGAACGCGCCGAAGCGTTGGACGCGGCGTTGCGCGCCGAAGGACTGCCGGGCGCGGCGTGGGATGGTGGCTTCTTCGTCACACTCGCCGCGGCTCCCGATCCCACCGTGGTGTGTGAACGTCTGCAGGAGCGCGACGTCTTCGTGGTCCCCATGCCCGAAGGACTGCGGGTGGGCATCTGCGGACTGCGTGCTACCGATGCTGCCCGGTTCGCGGCGGCATACAAAGCGTCGCTGTAGCCGCACCACAGCAGGGGAACGCAGATCACCAACTGATTTGAACAACAAACGCGCAGATACTGTCGAGGCGTGCAGTATCTGCGCGTTTGTTGTTTCAATCTGTTGTATCTGCGTTCCCCCGCTGTCCCCGCTCTATCTCAGAAACTGTTGCCGAGCAAGACCGCGTTGGCAAAGAGCGGCAGAGTGCCACGCAACTGATCGCGGTACACCGGGTCGTGCGCGAAGAGGATCACGCGACCCCGGCCTGCGCGTTCGGTCCATAGATACGGAGAGCCGGCAATGCGCGCCGGCATCTCGGGCCAGAAGAAGCCGGCGATACGTACACGCGGCGCGGCGGCGAAACGCACGATGGCTTCACCGGCCCGGAGATCGCGTGGTACCGTGAAGACCCGGTCGCCGTTCGCGAACACCGCGATCTCCTTGTTGGTGACACCGGCCATGAGGGGCGACAGCGTGTCGATGGACGCACGGGCAAGCACACCCGGCAGACCGGCCGGCAGCGGCGCGCCACCGGTACTGTCGGCGCGCGCCGAGTCGCGACGCACGCGGGTGCGCACCAGTCCCACACGTTCCTGCGCCAGCCATGCGCTCGCGCCATCGAGTGCGACCAGTGTGCCACCGCTGCGCACCCAGTCCACCAGGCGCTGACGTCCCCCGTCACCGAGCACACGATCGAGCGCGCCGGCCTGCACCGACGGCACGATGATGGTGGTGAACTGCGCGAGATCACCACCGCTCACGAAGTTGGCGTCGATGATGGTGGAGGGATAACCGATACGCTGATCCATCGCGTACCAACTGAAGCCGAACGACGTCCCGTTCACCGGCGAGCCACCCAGCAGGGCCACCGTGGGGCGTTGCACCGGAATCACCGAATTACTGCCCAGATCGGTGCCTTCTTCCACACCGGCCGATGGCACCGGAATCACCGTGGCATGCGCTTCGGCCATGCGACGGCTCACGATGTCGTGCACCTCGGGCCGGTTGAACTGCACCCGCACCACGAACGCGCCGTTGGGGAACTTGTTGCCGCGCGATGTGAAGCTGTTGGGTGCGTACCAGACCTTGATGGAATCGTTGAGCAGCGATGCCAACAGACGGATGCTCGCCTCACTGCCGGGCGCGAACGCATACCCGTACGAGGAGCGGGCCAGAGGCGCGGACGCGGTGGTGGGCACCACCGCGGGCACGAGACCGGCCGGCATGGCGGGCACGGTCCACGCATCCACGCGCCACACCAGCGGAAGCGACCACGCCGTCATGTCGTAGAAACGATTGCGTTGGCCCGTGCGGCGCAATTCGAGTTCGAACTTGAGGAAGGCCGAGTCGAGCGCGGCATCGGGTTCGAGCAGCGCCTTGGCCAGATGGCCCTGCGGCTGTGAGAAGTCCACCACATAGCCGCCATCCTTGAGCGTCACGGCACCGGTGGTGCCGTTGAAATACGACGTGGCCGACGGCAGCGTGGTGGAGCCGCGCACCATCTGCACTTCGATACCGTTCTCGCGCAGCTTGGTGGCCAGGGAATCGGCGCGGCCCTCGACGTCGCGGGCGAAGACCACACCACGCATCGGACCCTTGGCGTGGATGGTGATGGCATTTGCGCGCGCGGTCGCGTAGTCGCGCAGCAATTCCGTGCGACGACGGCCCGACGTACGCACCGTCGTCCACTCGGCGGTGAAATGCTCCCACGCCGCCTGCTTCAGCGTGCGCAGGGTGCCATCGTTGCGCCGGACCGCACCGCCTGAACTCCCGGCGCTCTCGAACAGCATGCCGATGGAACCGGTGAGCATGGGCCAGCCTTCACCGTAACCCGGATAGAACGAGTCGTAGCCTTCACGACGGAAATACGACCAGCCGTGCGTATCGAACGCCGCGCCATGCGCCGCCGCGAAGATGTCGAACCACTTGGTCAGGTGCTTGGGATTGTTCTGGTTGTCGGGCTCGCGCGGCGGGGCGAAGTAGAACGACGAGCTCGACCCCTGTTCGTGCAGGTCCACCGCCACATGCGGCATCCAGGCGAGGAACTGCTGCACGCGTCCGCGCGATTCCGGATGCGACTGCGTGTACCAGTCGCGATTGAGATCGAAGTAGTAGTGCGACGTGCGCGGACCGGGCCACGAGCCCGCGTTGTTCATCGCACCGGGATCGGCCGGGACGCCCATCGGGCTCCACATGCGCTCGACATCGTGGGTGTGCCGTTCGCGGCCGTCGGGATTCTGATTCGGATCGATCAGGACGATGGTGCTGTCGAGTGCGAGACGGGTATCGGCGTCGGTGCCGGCGGCGAGCTGGTAGAGCAGCCCCAGTCCGGCTTCCACCCCCGACGCTTCACCACCGTGCACCGAATGTGCGAGCCACACGATCGCCGGGGTGCGCCGGATGGCGGCGTCCACGTCACCGGCCGCCGCGCCGCGCGGGTCGGCGATGCGCTGGGCGTCACGCTTGATCTCGGTGAGCCGTGCGAGATTGGCTTCGCTGGAGACGGCGATGAGCAGCATCTCGCGTCCTTCGAACGAATGCGCGACGGTGTCCACCTTCACGCGCTTGCTCGCGGCGGCGATGCGCTCGACGTAGCGCATCATCTGCCGGTGCGAGGTGAACCGGCTGCCCAGTTCGTACCCCAGGATGGCCTGGGGTGTGGGCACCTTGGGATCGAAGGTGGCGCCCGGGTCGGCGAAGGTGTGCTGGGCACCGGCGGCGGGCGCCAGCAGCAGAGAGGCGCCCAGGGCTGCAGAGGCGGCCGCGGTGGTGGCGCGCGCGGCGGCGCGTCTGGCGGCGCGTGTGGCAACGGTAGCTGCGACGGAGCGGATCATTGGGAAAAGCAGGGGAAGTAGCGGAGGGCCGCGGAGAGCCTGGGCTCTGCATCCGGCCGTGCCTGTGGAGTGCCGGCCTGCGTAAAGTCGCGTGTGTGGCGCCACTTGTCACGCAGGGCTTGCCGCCTGCTTCACGTCTGCCGGCGAGATGGACTGACGCGGTACAGGCGGTACAGCATGTACCGCCTCCGGATACCCCTCGGGATCCTGGCACGCGTGAAGGCGCGTCTGCAGCGCCATTCGTCACGCGGTGCTTGCTGCCTACCCGCCCAGGCAGATCATTGTGGGACGAATTCCTCCCTTCCACGTGTGTATTGCCGGTGCGTCTCCCGCTCCTCGTTCGACGCGCATGGCCTCTGTCCTGCCTGCCCCCCGCCCCTCGTTTGCCCATGGCCTTCCGATCTGTTCCAGCGATGGCGTCGGTGCTGTTCAGCGCCGCCATCTCTTCCGCCACGATCGTCTCCGCACAACCGCGCGGCACCATTGTCGCCTCCAACATGGACGCCCATTCGGTGACCATCGTGGATGTGGCGAGCGCGAAGACTCTGGCCACCGTTCCCGTCCGCGAGGGACCGCACGAAGTGGCCATTTCTCCCGACGGTCGGCAGGCCGTGGTGGCCATCTATGGCAACCGCAATAGCGTGGGCAGTTCGCTGGCGGTGTTCGATCTGACGAAGCCGACGGCTGAGCCTCGGTATGTGGAGTTGGGAGCGGGCAATCAGCGGCCGCACGGATTGGCCTATCTGCCGGACGGCAAGCAGTTGCTGGTGACCGGCGAACGGGCGCAGCGGGTGCTGGTGGTGAATCTCGACACCCAGGCCATCGATTCGTCGATGAGCACCGGACAGGCCACCACGCATATGGTGAGTCTCACCGCTGACGGCGCCCACGCCTACACCACGAACATCGCGGCCATGAGTGTGAGCGCCATCGATGTGCAGAGCCGCCGGGTGACCGGTACGTGGCCGGTGGGGGCGCGGATCGAAGGCATTGCCGTCATGCCCAACGGGAAGGAAGTCTGGGTGGGCGGCAACGAATCGCATCTCGTGTATGCGCTCGACGCGGCCACCGGCGCGATCACCCAGCGCATGGAGGGCTTCGGGATGGCCTATCGTGTGGGCATCACGCCCGACAATCGCACCGCGGTCATCTCCGACCCGGGCAGTGAGCAGATCCACATCGTCGACGTGGCCACCCATCGCATCAGAAAGACCATCGCCGTACCGGCGCAGGTTCCGGCCGGCGGTGCGGCGGACGCGGCGCCGCGCCCCGCATCACCCCAGGGGGTGACCGTCTCCCGGGATGGCGCGTACGGATTCGTCACGCTCAAGGCGGTGGCCCGTGTGGTGGTCGTGGATCTCGCCCGCGGCGAAATCGTGAAGACGCTCACGGTGGGAGCCGGCTCCGACGGCGTGGGCTATTCGCCGTTCGTTCCGTCGATGCGCTGATTCACTCGAAATTCACTCGAAATTTCCTCCAAACCTCACTCCATCGGTTGTGCAGCGTCCACGCGATGTCTGGCGCGCTGTGCTTTCGCGATGAGATGATGGCGTTCCGGCAGACTGGTCGTGCGCTCGGCGGCGAGACGATAGTGATGGGCGGCCCGTTCATGGTTGCCCATCATGTCGTGAAAGTGGGCACGCACCGCATCCACCCGGTGATGGTCGGCGAGCTGTGCGTTCTGCGCCACGGTATCGAGCAACGAGAGCGCGGCGTGCGGCCCGTCCACCATGGCCACGGCGATGGTGCGATTGAGCGAGACCATCGGGTTGCCGGTCATGTGTTCGAGCACGGTGTAGAGCGCCAGGATCTGCGCCCAGTCGGTCGTGGCGGTGTCCGGTGCTTCGGCATGCAGCGCGGCAATCGCCGCCTGAATGCCGTAGGGACCGGCAGCATCCGAGGTGAGAGCCTGCTCCACCAGTCGGATGCCCTCCGCGATATCGGTGCGGTTCCAGCGGGTGCGGTCCTGCTCGTCCAGCGGAATGAGTTCGCCATGCGGACCCGTGCGGGCGTCACGGCGTGCATGGGTCAGCAGCATGAGCGCCAGCAGCCCCGCCACCTCACCGTGCGAGGGAACGAGCGCGTGCAGCAGGCGCGTGAGACGGATGGCCTCCGCCGACAGATCGATGCGCAGCAGGGCGTCACCCGACGATGCGGTGTGTCCTTCATTGAACAGCAGATACAACGCCTGCATCGTGCTGACGAGTGCGCGCGGCAGGTCGGAAAGCGTCGGCATGGCGAACGGCACCCGGGATTGCCGGATGGCGTGTTTCGCGCGACTGATGCGTTGCCCCATCGTGGCCGAGGGCACGAGATACGCACGGGCGATCTCGGTCGTGGTGAGACCACCGACGGCACGCAATGTCAGGGCCGCCGCCGATGCCGTGGTGAGCACGGGATGACAGCACATCAACAGCAGGGTGAGTGTGTCATCGGTGGTCGGAACGACCTCCACATCGGGAGGTGGTATGAACGCGTTTTCCGCCCACAGGACCGCCGTGTCGTGTTCACGTTGCTGTCGGGCGATCTCGCTGCGCAAACGATCGGTGTACCGCCGTGTGGCCACGTGATACAACCACCCCGACGGATTTGCCGGCACCCCGCTTGCCGCCCATTGCTCGGCGGCCGCGATGAGCGCTTCCTGAACGGCGTCCTCGGCGTCGGCAAAATCCCCGTGTCGACGGGCGAGCACCGCGAGCACCTGCGGCGCGAGATCGCGCAGCAGGTGCTCGATGGCCGTCATTGGCGTGGGGCCGTCAGCCATCCACCGGGGGCACGCTCATGACCTGACGCACCTCGATGGCCATGTCGAGCGGCACACCTCCCTTGCCGGGTGCCGACGACGCTTTGGCGGCGATGGCATACGCTCGTTCGGTCTTCTCGACATCCACGATCCAGTAGCCCGCCAGGAACTCCTTCGCCTCGGCGAACGGGCCATCGGTCACGACGGGTTCGCCCGCAGCCCCGGCGCGTACGACGCGCGCTTCGGCGGGCATGGCCAGCCCCTGGGCGCTCACGAGTTCGCCCGACTGTTTGAGGTCTTCATTCAATCGCATCATGAATTGGATGTGGGCCCGGAAATCCTCTGGAGCCCAGTTCATCACGGCCCAGTCACCGGTACCGCGGGGGGCGTGCATCATCAGCATGTAGCGCATGGTGGATCTCCTGAAGAGTGGGAAAGGGCGCCACGGTTGGCGCTTCACCCCTCAGTCGGAGTCGATGCGCCGATTTCGACATCGCGGACGATCTCGCTGAAAATTTCGTGAACGATGAGGCGATGACCTGGACGAGCCCGTGGGACGACCCGAGGTCACCCCTCGAGTGCCGCATCCGCGCCGCCCGGCATCTCCCACTGCGGCGGCGCGGGGAACACCGCTTCATACCGCACACTGGTTCTCGGGCTGGCCATCATCGACGCGACCGTGTCGCGCCAGCGTGCGTAATGTGCCGTCTCCTTGTGGGCGATCGGCGCCTGCGCGTCCCGATAGATCTCGATGAGCGAAAAACGGGTCGGGTCATCGGCCTGTCGGACCACGTCGAACCGGATCACGCCCGGCTCCTGCACGCTGTGGCGGGCATTGTCGAGTGTGGCGGCCAGGAAGGCGTCCACGTGCCCGGGGAGCACCTGAATGTGGACCTGGGCGATGATCATCGGGGTATACGAGGTGCTCATTGCCTGGCCTTCCATGCCTTGTATTCCTCGGGCATGCAGACCGCGCATGGACGATAGCCGGCGGCGATGGCCGTGGCTTCGTCGGCAAAAAACACGCGCTGCTGTTCATAGCCGCGGCCGGTGGCGAGGGCCCGACGGGCGGCCTTGCAGTCGAGGCGGCCATAGCGGCGTTCCTTGCGATAGCCGCCGAGCGTGCCTTTTTCGGGGCTGCTGTACCGCGTGCCGTCGGGACCGACGAGCTGGTACAGCTTCGGGGAGGAGAGAGGCGAAGTCATGGCGTAGCATAGCCCCTCCGGCCGGAGGCCGGGATCGGTCTCAGGGAATTTCCCGGGAAATACCGTGATTCCCCTACAACAGGGGGTCACCGGCCGTTCGTACATCAATTACAGCGGCACGCTGCGGTGCCCTGCTCAGACTCTCAGGGAGGACCTGAAGATGCGGAATATGACAAAGCTGGCCATCGGGCTGGCAACGCTTTCCCTCGGCGCCGCGACCCTTGGTGCCCAGACCAATCAGCCCCCGACGCGCCTTCCGGCGGCACGCGTGGTGGGTGAAACCAAGAACGTGCTCACCGTGCAGAACGACCGGGATGTTCCGGTGACGGTGTTCGTGCAGACCCGTGGCACCGACCGCAAGCTCGGTGTGGTGAAGGCCGGCACGGTGGGCACGCTGTCCATTCCGGCCGCTGCGGTGCGCGGTCAGGAATCGTTGTACTTCTACGCCCGTACGCCGGGCAACGGCCCCGATCTCGTGGCGCAGGCCCTGCCGGTGAATACGACATCGCAGCTGGGTCTGCTGGTGCCGCCCAGTGGTGGCGTGGCGTGGAGCGACAGCATTGCCGTGCCGCTCACGCGTGAGGAGCGCGCCAATGCCACGGTCACCATCGACAATCGTCGCAACAAGGCGATGACGGTGTATGCGGAGCAGGGCACGTTCTCGGTGAAGATCGGTGAAGCGACCGCGAATGGCCTGACCACGCTGCGTCTGCCGGCGAACATGCTGGGCAACACGGATGGTCTGCGCGTGCTGCTGCGTCCCGCAGGTGACATGGGACTGAGCACGCAGGTGCTCAAGCTCAAGACCGGCGATCACGTCGCGGTGGAAGTGATGTAATCACGAGCAGTCGTCGTGACATGATCTCGCAGAACGGCCTCCGTGGAATGTCCGCGGAGGCCGTTCTGCGAAGATGGCGACTGCCATCGATGTGCATCGCGCGATCTTCAGCGAAGCCCCTTCCGCTTCAGTTCTCCGATGATCGGTTTGAAAACACCTCGCTGATTTTCATTGCGATAGCGTCCGGACAGGCCCTGATAGCCCGAATTGTGCACGAAGTCGCTCGCGTTGAACCCGACGTCGGCACCACCCGCCGGCTTGAGATCGACGTGGCTGCAGCACAACCAATGGAAGTGCACATCCTCCTCGAGCGGCCCCGCCTTGATCATCTCTTCGAACAATTCGGAGAGAGTGGCTTGATCGTCTTCGTCGGGTAGCGCGAGGATCGTGGCGTCCGCACCCCAGACGCCATGGTCGAGAGCCTTTTCCGCGCGCTGCGTCCACGCGGCCGGTTGTCCGTACAAGGTCATGTTGGGTGCCGTCATGTACTGGCCATGACTTCGCTCGACGGTCCGCCATGACCCGGCAAGGATTTTTGTCTCCATGTCGGTCATGAGCAGCTTGGCGAAATGTGTGTAGAAATGCAGTGAGCATCGGGCCGGCATCTTCGTGAAACCGGAGCTGGGTGTCCAGCCACCGTGTCCACTCAGGAAGATGTGCATCGAATGTTCTCCATTGCTCGGGGAGGGGGTGCGCGCAGGCGGCTGACACGACGAACGGATCGCGGAGAGGCGATGCGCATCGCCGTCATCCGCACGAACTTCCGGTCTACCGGTCGGAAGCGCAACCCCGGCGCAGGCCGGTGCGCACCAATCCCCCGTTACGGCGCCGGTCGACGGAACAGACCGCCGTACACCGCCTTGCCCAGCACGTGGCCCTGCATTGCTTGGAAGACCTTCGCGCGCGATTCGAACGCGTCGGCGCCGGGTGTCACGTTGAGCTTCACGTCGAGGGCATAGATCTCGAACATGTAGTGATGCCGAGGCCCGTTCGCGCCCGCACCGGGGCCACGATACATCAGACCGGTCGCGCTGTGCTGCCAACTGCCGTCGGGCAACTGGGCACCCTTGGGCTGCCCCTCGCTCATGCCCGTCGCGGTGGCGGGGATGTTCCACACGATCCAATGCGCCTGGTCTTCGGTGGTGCGATTTCGCGCGACATCGAGGTCGCGCATGTTCAGCACGAATGACTGGGTGCCGGCCGGCACGTTCGTCCAGCGCATGGCGGGGGAAAGACCTTCGCCGGGCGCGACGCCGGGGGCGGCCTGACTGAATTTCACGGGGATGTCGCCGCCATCGGCGAAGCCTTCCACGGTGAGCACCATGGCCGGTGGCGCCGCTGCCGGTTGCTGGGCGGACAGTGGCAGTGCGACGAGAAATCCGCCGGCAACGATCGAGGCAAGGGTGCTGAGAACTTTCATGGACATCTTCCGGAGCGGGTGGGAGAGATCGCCGATACGACAGAAAGTACGCGCCGCGCGGCGGTCGCGTCATGGACGATCAAACCCTTGGGCCCATACGACCATCCAATGGGCCATGACGTTCATTGGCCCGCCTCCGCTCCGGCGGTTCGGCATTGGCGCTCTGCTGGCATGGAGCGTTGCCGTGCCCGCTCTCTCAGACGCGCAGCAACCACACGTGCTCTCCGCCGTCTCCTCCTACCGTCTCGACAACGGACTCACCGTGGTGCTGGCGCCCGATTCCACGGCCTTTCACGTGAGTGTGGAGCTCTGGCTTGCCTCGGGCACGCGCCATGATCCCAAAGGCCAACGGGGAACGGCCCATCTGCTCGAACACGTCTCGGCCGCTCTGGCGGCGCCGCTCGATTCCGAAGGGCGACGGCGCGCCGCGCCATTGCAGGCGAACAGCAACGCGCAGGTCCGACGCGATCACGCGCGGTACTTCCTGCTGGTCGATCCCTCGGCGCTCGATGCGGCGCTGGCCATGCATGCGGCACGTCTCGCGTTGCGCAGTGAGGCCATCACCGATTCGGTCGTGCGCGCGCACGCCGATATCGTGGTGAACGAAGGACGTGGCGGTGAGCTGCCGGTGACCGAAGGGCTGCAGCCGTACTGGCGTCTGCAGATCGGCACCTATGGGGATGCGCATCCCTATGGGCTCCTCGGAGAAACCGAACAATCGGTGCGCAGTATCTCGGCCGCGGATCTGCGCGCGTTTGCCGACGCCCATGCCGCGGTTGGTGATGCGATGCTCCTGGTCGTGGGCGCATTCGATGTCGATTCCACCCGGGCGCGCATCGCGGCACGGTACGGTGCTCTGCCTGCGCGGGCGAGCGGTGCTCCACGGCAATGGCGTGCCCTGCCAGCGACATCGACGCTTCGGCGAGAGATGCAGCGCGCCATTTCCGGTTCCTCGCGGCTCACGCGCCGGTTTGCCGTGCCACCACTCGGCGAATCCGCGCTCGAACACGCCGAGATTGCGCTGCGTCTCGCGGCTGACCGATGGGGGCGCGACGCGAAGGCGCTGCTGCGGCAGCCGCCCCGCGTGACAGTCGAACCGGGTATGCTCGCCAGTGATCTCACCATCAATGCGGAACTCGCGGATGGGAGTGCCATTGTTGCGGCGAGCCGTCTGCTCGATCAGGCGTTGTCGGCCGTGGCACGAGGTGACACTGTCGGACTCGGCGAGGCACGTGCCGAAGGCACCGCGACGATGCTCGGCTTGCTCGATGCCCTGGGCTTTCAGCGCTCCCGCAGCGAACAACTGGGCGAAGCCACGTTCTTCGCCGGGGATCCGGCCGTTGCCGGTCAGCGACTCGATCGGCTGCATCGCGCCGATCGGTCGGATGTCATGAATGGCGCACGCGAGTGGCTCGTGGGTCGGGGATATGAGCTGGCGCTCGCGGCACCACCTTCGAAGCCAGCGGTCATCGCGAGCGGCACGCTGGCATCCGATGCCCCCATGCGTTTCGGTACGCCACCGCTTCGTACACTCGCGCTCACACACGACACGATCGTCGGCGACGTGCGACTGCTCGTGACGAAGATGTCGGCGTTGCCGCTGGTGCGGGCCACCATCGTCACCGCGCCGTCCGGTTCCGCCGATGCGTCGGTGTCATCGTCAGGTGTCGGTGCGAGTGTCACGCGGCAACGTGCGGTGGATGATCTCGATGGCCTCTGGCGATGGATCGCGTCGACACCACGTGTGCGTCGGGGTACGAGCATCTACGTGACCGGCGCGATCGAACCGGCACAGGCGGCGCAGGCCATTGCCCGTGCGATCGCCACCTGGCCCCGGCAGCAGGTTGCCCGCCTTGGTGGCAATGAGACCGGGACGACGTCACCATTCTCCCCGCCTTCCACACTGCCGCAGCCGCTCGTGCCGGGCGTGCACGCGGTGGAAGCGCCCGGACGTGTGCAGACGGAGCTGCGTCTCGAACTCCGTGTCCCCACCGCCACTGCGGACGACGAAATCGTGGCCAGAATCTTCCGACGGCGCCTGACCACCGCGTTGAACACACGTCTTCGCACCGAACGGCGCTGGAGCTATGGCGCCAACAGCCGCGCGGTGGTGGAAGGGGATTCCAGTCGCATCGTCATCACCGCCGAAGTCCAGTCGGATCGGGTGCGTGAGTCGCTGCAGGAAGCCGAAGCCGTCGTGCGGGCATTCGCCGATGGTGTGTCCGCGATGCCGAGCCCCGATGTGTTGGCCGAAGGGATGCGTCAGGAATTGTTGCTGGATCATTCCACACTGGCGGACATCGAGAGCTCGCTACGCACCGATCTCGCGGCCGGCCGCACCGTGGCCTGGCAATCCGCGCTGCTGGCCCGGATTCAGCGGATGAACGCCGAGGATCTCACCCGCGCGCGGCGGTTCGCCGACTGGTCGCGCATGAGCGTCACGCTGACGGGGGATCCCCAGGCGGTGCGGTAGCGGGGCGGTGGTTGAGGGAAAACCGGCAGATGGTTTTCCCCGACCGATCAATACCTGAACAACAGAGCCATCGGTGCGGCAAGAAGTGGAGCGGTTCCGGCAGCTCCGGGCAGTTGTTTCACCGTCAGTATGATCGACCCGTCGCTGCCGATGTTCACGCGCTCATCCAGATTGAAGGGATGTGCACCCATCGGCGCGATGATCAATGTCTCACCCTGCGTGTACGCGTGCGCATGCAGGGTGTCGACATGCATTGTGGTGGTCCCGTTCATGGAGGACTGTCGCATGAACAGCATCACCCGCAATGAATCGGGTGCCTTGAGCGTGAAAACGGCCCGTGTGAGCTGGTGTTCGCTCTCCGGCTGCCCCTGCAGATGAATGGTCGCCGGAAGTGCCTGGCCATCGACGCTCACCGCATTCAGAATCACCGACTCCAGTGGATCGATGATCACTTCGGGTTCGGCGGGATCACCGAGACACGCCGAGAGTGGAACGAGCGCGAGAGCGGCCAGCAGGGTACGGATGCGGGGATTCATCGTCATTCTTCGAATGTATGAACACACTTCCCCGATGAACAACCACGACCGGGACGTGTGAATCGAAAACGATGACCCGCTGGCGGGCCGGGGTCCCGGAGTGGGGCTCAGTGTCGGAAGGACGCTCGACCCCGCCCGCCCGCCGGCGCCGGGCCCAGGCATACCTTGTTGCTTCCCTATGGTATACATTATCGTATACAATTCCATGTAATACCCTGCGGGCCCGCCCCGCGCCCCGGCCGCGAGGATCCCCACCGTGCTTCGATTCGTCCGCCCGCAGGTTCAGATCGCCGGCTGTGCACTCGGCGCCATGCTGCTCGCGGCATCGATCGCCGGGGCGCAGCAGGAGCCCTACCCGGGGTTTGATGCCTGGGTCGCCAAGACGATGGCCGACGGGAAGGTGCCGGGATTGTCGCTCGCCATCGTGCGCAACGACTCCGTGATCTACGTCAAAGCCTACGGCGTGAAGGAGATCGGCAAGCCGGACAAGACCGACGAGAACACCCTGTTCGAAATCGGATCGACGACGAAGACGTTCACGTCGACGTTGGTGGGCATCATGCAGACCGACGGCAAGTTGCGCTTCGATGACCGGATCACCACGCATCTTCCCGATTTCCGGTTGTACGATCCGTATGCCAGCGCCGAGGTCACCATTCGCGACGCACTCTCGCATCGCACCGGCCTCGCGCGTGGTGAACTGATGTGGCTGGGCTCGGGGTTGTCGCGCACGGAGATCATCCGTCGTCTGCGTTTTCAGCCGCCCGCCACGAGCTTTCGTTCGGCGTACGCATACAACAACCCGATGATCGTGGTTGCGGGCGAAGTGGCCGCGAAGGCGGGAGGCAGCACGTGGGAGGATCTGATCCAGCAGCGTATCCTCACGCCGCTTGGCATGACACGCAGCATGCCGGTGGTGAAGGACTTCCGTCGTGTGTCCAACGTGGCCACGCCGCATGCGGTCGGGCCTTCGGGATCGTACGCGCAGGAGCATGAAATTCTCGAGAACATCGGGCCCGCCGGTTCCATCAATTCGACGGCGCGCGACATGGCGCAGTATCTCCGCTTCCAGATGGGCGACGGGACGTTCAATGGGAAGCGGATCATCGCAACCGACGCACTGCGCGAGATTCACACGCCACAGATGCTGATCGCCAGCGGCGGTCGAGGCAGTGGCGATGGTGTGGCGCGACTCAATTCGTACGGACTGGGCTTCTTCGTCGCCGATTTCCGCGACCGTGTCTACTGGAATCACGGCGGCAACACGGTGGGCATGACGGCCGCGATGGGCATGCTGCCCACGGAGAAGATCGGCGCGGTCGTGCTCAGTAACCTCGATCATACCGGCGTGCCCGACGCCGTCGTGCGCTACGTGCTCGAACGGCACCTCAACGTTCCGATGCAGGTCGCGCAAACCGGTCGTGGGAATGGTGCCGGTGGTGGTGGCGGCGCTGGCGGTGCGGGAGCCGGACGCGGCAATGCGGCGCCGGCACCTGTGTCGAACACGCCGCCCGTGTCGCTGGCCGCGTACGTCGGTACGTTTGCCGACAGTCTGTTCGGTGAAGTCACCGTCGCCGAGAAGGATGGCAAGCTCTCGGCCGTGCGTGGCGGATTGAACGGCACGATGGAGCCGGTGAATCGCGACAACTTCACGTGGTCGACCGGGCTCACGGTGCTGCCGACGCTGCCGGTGCAATTCCTGGTTGGTGCGGACGGACGGGCCAGCGCGCTGGTGGTGACGTTCGGGGGAGAGTCGTGGCGGCTGGGGCGGAAGGTGGTGCGGACGGGCGGGCCGGGAGGACGGTGAGATTCGGGAGCGCCCGCGTCGTCGTTCACGCATCCGGCGCGAGCGCCGCGCGGGCGTCATGCGCTTCCACCGATAGCCGATACAGACAGTGTTTCCGCAGCGGGTGCCCCTCCGGGATACCCGGATGATCGAATACGTCGGTTGCGCGCATGCCCAGCCGTTCCATGACACGACGGGAGCGGATATTGCCCACCGACGTGAAGGACACCACCTCATTCTCGCCAAGACGCCGAAACGCGGCGTGCAGGGCCGCGCGGCCACCTTCCGTTGCGTAACCCTTGCCCCAGAACTCACGGGCGAGCCGCCATCCCACCTCGACGCAGGGTGAGAAGGGCAGTTCGGCGGACGGGACATGCAGGCCCACAAAACCGATGAACTCACCGGTGGCCTTGAGCTCCGTTGCCCAGAGACCCCACCCCCGCTCCGCGATGAGGGTCTGACACCGTCGCGCCATGGCGTCACTTTCGGCGCGGGACAGCAGACCGGAAAAGAACTCCATGACCTCCGCGTCGCCGTTCAGGGCGGCAAACGGGTCAAGATCGGTTTGTCTCCACTGACGCAAGCAGAGGCGGTCCGTTTCCAGTTCGATCGTCGGTGGCATCCGTGCACCTGCTGCGTCCAGGGATCGACGAGAGCGACCGGTTGGCTCACCGGCTGATCACATACCGCAGTGTGGTTGTCTCGTCTTCAGGGGGCGACGCGCCTCGTCGCGCAGTGCGGGAATCTCGTGTTGCGACACGTCCCGGACAATGTCGGGATCGACGCCAGAATAGTCGTGGGTCAGTCGGTCCCGCATCCGCTGGTTGCTTCGCACCGTGGAGCCCGACGCCCGCGCCGTGGTCCGGGCGCAAGATGTTCACGTGAGTCATGCCGCCTCCCCGGTACCCTCAACGCGATCCGCCAAGTGTGGCCGCGATATTTCGCCATTCCGTGGCTTCGGGTTGGGCACCGATACGCTCGAACAGTCTGGCGCGACTCTCGATGGCCGTCAGAATGTTCCGCATGCCCGCATCGCGTGCGATCAGTTCCGAGTACAGTGTGCGCGCCCGATCCCCTTTCCCCGTGCGCACCGCGTCGGCAAGCAACATCATGAACGCACTGTGCGGAAACGCCTCGCCGTCCGCTTTGCGCGCTGCCAGCGACCGCTCCGCGAACGTGGACGCGTCTCCCGTCGTGAAGAGATGACGGAGCTCCCGCGCCGTGGTGATGGTGCCGGCGCCGAGCGTCGGCGCGTTTTCACCCACCGGAACCTGGGTCACACGCAAGGGAGCCGGAGAGGGTGGAAGGACCGCGCGCACCTCGCGCGTGGCGTCGATCCATGAGGCCATGTAGTCCACCAACATACGATAGTGGCGTTGTACGGTGTCGCGACGGGCCGCGTTGTCGCGAGCCAGGCCAGCGGAGAGGTGTCCGCGGATGACTCCTTGTGAGATGAACTCGTTGTGGCCGAGTCCCGGGACCGTGAGCAACGTGCGTGCACTATGGTGGAGAGAATCGGCGAGCTCGAACAACGCTCCTGGCCCGGCCACGTAGAGAAACGGCATCGTGACATACTCCCTTCCCGTGAGCGTTCGTTGGGGGAACTGCCACGTGCGGTCACTGAGCATCGAATAGTCCTGCGTGGTGTCGAGCGACAGCACCGCATCGACCGGCGCACTCGGATCGCTCGCGAGCAGGTGCATCGCCTGCGCGCCGGCGCTGTGCCCGATCACGGCGACCGACTGTACGGTCATCCCGAAAGTGCGTTGCACCTCGAGCAGCAGACGGCGGATATCACGCTGCCGGGATTCGTCGGTCGAGTTGGTGTGAAACGTCGCGTTGTCTTCCTCCGGGAAGGCACTGCCGATCACCAGGTATCCCCGACTCGACAGAAACTCGCAGAGGACGACATTGTCGTCCATGGAGCCACGTGCGCCCTGCGTGTAGACCACGACGGGCAGCACGCCGGATCGGCGTGGAGCGTCGCGGACCGCATGGGTTAGACTGCGGAACAGTTGCTCGATGCGTGCCGTCAGATCGGACGGCGTCGAGTCCCGTGGGGTGCCGGCGAGTTCGTGCCATGCGATACTTCGCTGATAGCCGACGATCGCCTGCGCGTACGGAACGAGTGCGCCATTGCCGCGTGCGGCGCGCACGGCGCCTTCGAAGTAGTCGTCATACACGAACGGCTGCCGGGCCGATGCCGTTGCCGCGGGATACCAGACGTTGAGAAGGACGGGGCGGTATCGCAGTCGGTATTTGTCGGGACGCGGCAGTCGACGCGTGGAGTCGATGATCCACCGCTGGGTGAAGCCGACGCGGTATGGGCCGGGTTTCACCTCTCCCCAGTAGTCGGGAACCGGAATCGCCTCCACCCGTGATCTGACACGTGGTGAACCGTCGCCTTTCCCCTCGAGGATGAATCCGTTCGCTCTCGCGATCTCACGTACCTTCTTCCGGAGCACCTCGTGGATTTGTTCAGCTGTGGCCCGGTCGGCTTCGGTGTTCCGTTCGAACGTGATCTGGAGCTCCGGTGCGCTACGCTGCGCCCGGACCGGTGATGACAGGAAGGCCGTCATCGCGACACCGATTGCCACTATGCCTCGCCACATCTCTCCTCCAGTGCGGTTTCTGCGTCATGGCCTGTTGGGACAGCCGAGCCGGCGGACGGGTTGCGTGAGTGTCGGAGACGTTGGCCGTACGAACTCGATGATTCGTGTTCACCGCCCCGCCTGATAGGGCACGGCAACACCGCGTCCCGAGCCACCGATCAGCGCGACCGGCAGATTGCGTGCGGCCAGGCGTGCGACGAGGGCCGCTTCATGCGCGCGTCCTTCCGGGGATACTGCGGCGGGATGGTAGAGCCAGCGGAGCGTCGGGGAGTAGATCGCCATCGAGCCGGGGAATTCGCCGCCGGGGAGCGGTTCCACCCACACCGAGTCGCTGCCGATGCGGAGCCAGCGTGCGGCCGTCACCATCGTCACGCCAGCGGGAATCGGCCGGTGAAGGATGGCGGGGAGAAAGGGCCGCAGCGCCTGCGAGGCCACGACCGTGTGTCGCTGGGCCAACATCCACGGCAGTCCGCCGTTCGCCTGTGTCGCGGCGAACACGCCGCCGAGCGGAGTGTCGGGCGTCGTGCGTGCGGCCCACGCGACGACCTTCTCCGGCACACCGCGGCCCACACCGCTCTCCAGCATCATCCAGCGCCCACCGATCTTCACGGCGCCGTTCGAACCGAACCAGGAGGGAAAGGCCGTGATGAAGTTGCTGTCGGGGCTGCGCTTCGTGCCCGTGTCGACCGCGGCGGCGCTGAGGTCCCACATCGCCTTCGCGGCCGGCCCGTTCAGGTAGGCCTGCACCAGCGAGTCGCTGATGGCGAATGAATCCGCCGGCGCGGGCGCGTTCACGACGAGACTCAGGATCGTCATGCGCTTGTACGGCACTCCCACGCGGTTCACGTCGCGCTGCAGCGGCAACCATGGTACTCCCGGCTCGCGCGAAATCGCCGACCATTTCGAGTACCAGAACTCCACTTCATGAAGTCCCCACTGCGCCAACCCGAAGTCGTTGGTCTCGTCGGCCAGGAAGCGCACCATCGCGGGGAAGCCGTCGCGTCGACGGAAGAACGTCACCGACTGGTACCCATCCACCGTGGCCGCCACACGCGCGTGTGCGGCACCGTCGATCAGCGTGTCGGCGAGCAATCTGGCCGACGGGTCCTCGCGCAGAGTGAACACCAGCCGCTCCGGCGAAAAAGCGAAGAGCTGTCGGCGATCGTCGACATACGCCACGGAGAGCGGTTGCCATTGTGCCGTCGTGCCGGGGCGTGCGAAGGGACGCATCACGGCGATGCTGTCGCGCACGACCACGGGGAACTCTATCGACATGCCGGCGCCCAGCGGGGAGCGGGTGTTGCGCCAGCTCTTCGTCGTGTAGTCACGCAGATCGGCGTGCCGTTCGAACGACGGATAGTCGAGGAATGGCCGGTTGGCCAGCGACGTGCGCATCCACTGCGTCATCACTTCCATCCGGACACTGCGGATGGCCCGGAGCGTGGAATCGCCGCCCATGGCCGCGATCGCGCGATCGACCACCACGCGGACCGGCGCGGGACTCTGGGCCGCCGCCGGAGCGAAGGCAAGTAGCAGGAGGGCGTAGGGGGCGATGCGACGCATGCGGGGCTCCGGGACGTGAAGAGGTCGATGGGCCCGTGTATGGTGCGCCGCCCTCATGTCGTCCCCAAGCGGTCGAGGGGCCGGTCGCGTCTCCGCGGGGTGAACCACGGCAGGCGTCCGCGGCCGGGCCTTACATTCATCGCATGACCGCCGCCACCGAGCCGGAGTCCTGGTCGTCGGGCCCGTTCCGCACCTTCGCCGGCATCTTCACGCTCTTCGTAATTCTCGCGGCGGTGCCGCTGCATCTCGCCCGCCGCGCGGCCAAGGAACCGTCGTCCTTCGGTGAAGCGCTTCTCTATGGCGCGGCGACGTGGGGCATCTGGCTTGCTCTCGCTCCATTCATATCGGCACTCGGGCGTCGCTGGGACTTCCGTCCCGGCAGTCGGTGGCGCTCGCTCGTGGTCCATCTGTCGGTCGTCCTGGTGGCGCATGTCATCGGAACGACAATCGCGATTGTGACCGCCGTGGCCCTGTTCGACACGACCGGTACCGAGCCGCTGCTGAACATCGGGAATCTCCTGCGCAACATGACGAACAGCACCCGGATCTCCGTGTCGCTGCTCACCTATGCCGGCATCGTCGGACTCGATCATGCGCGACGCGTGCGACAGGCGCTTCGAGCGCGGGAGCTGCAGGCCGTGCGTCTCGAGGCGCAGGCGACGCGGGCCCGGTTGGAAGCGCTCGGCGCCCGACTCCAGCCGCACTTCCTCTTCAACGCCCTCCAGTCGGTGTCGGCCCTCGTCGACGAAGACCCCGCGCGCGCCCGCACCATGCTCGCGCAACTCGGCGACTTGTTACGCGACGCACTCGCGTCCGACGCCAGCGGTGAGGTGTCGCTGCGGGAGGAACTGGTGCTGCTGGACCGTTATCTGGCGATCGAACGGACACGCTTCGCCGACCGGTTGCACATCGAGATCCAGGCGGCGCCCGATGTGGGCAGCCTTCAGGTGCCGCGCTTCCTCCTGCAGCCACTCGCGGAGAATGCGCTGCGACACGGCCTCGCCCCGCGTCCCGAGGGTGGAACCCTCCGTGTCACCGCGGCGCGCGACCACGACCGTCTCCGGCTCCGTGTCTGGAACGATGGCGAACCACTGCGGCACGACCACAGTGACCGCATCGGACTCACCACGACACGCGAACGACTCGCGGCACGCTATGGCGACCAGGCCAGCTTCCGGCTCGGCGCCGCGCCGGAGGGCGGAGTCGAGGCGGTGGTGGAGCTCCCCGCATGATGCCGCTCCGTGTCGTCGTGGCCGACGACGAACCGCTCATTCTCGCCGATCTCGTCCGGCTGCTCGGAGCGATACCCGGCGTCGAAGTCGTGGGGCAGGGCCGCAACGGGGTGGAAGTCATCGACCTCGTTCACGCACTCGTGCCCGACGCACTCTTTCTCGACGTGCAGATGCCCGCGCTGGACGGACTGGGTGTGGTGGCCGAACTCGATCCCGAGCGTGCTCCCGCGGTGGTGTTCGTGACCGCATTCGACCGTTATGCCGTTCCCGCATTCGAAGCGCATGCCGTCGACTATCTGCTCAAGCCCTTCGATCCGCAGCGCCTCAGGCGAGCCGTCGATCGTGTGCGCGGGCGGCTCGCCTCACAACGGACCAAGGATTTCGAGCATCTGGTCGCGGCGCTGACCGCCGAGCGACAGGGACGTGGCGAACACCTCGAGCGCATCGCCGCGCGCGGCGTCCGGCGCACCACATTGATCGATCTGAAGGACGTGCTCTGGCTGGAAGCCGCCGACAATTATGTGCGCCTGCATACGCGCCAGGGTGTGCATCTCACGCGGCGCACCATGAAGGAACTCGAGATCGCACTCGATCCGCGGCGCTTCGCGCGCATCCATCGCTCCACGATCGTGGCGCTCGATCAGGTGCGTGAGCTGCGTCCGCTCGGTGATGGTGATCAGGAAGTGCTGCTGGTGGACGGTACGCGTCTGATCCTGACGCGCTCGTGGCGGGAGGCGTTCGAGGCGCGGTTTGGTGGGATTGCGTGAGGAGGGTGGGGAAGAGAGGGGCGCGTCGGGTACGTCATCATGAGCGGTAGAAGATCTGTGCGTCGCTAGGTATGTCGTCACTCCTCGATCGGACAGATCGCGATCGTCACGCACGATGTGCCTCGCGTCCGCGAGTTCTATCGCGACCGCCTGAGGTTGCGATATCTGTTCGAAGCGGGTGACATGGCGTTCCTGAATTGTGGTGGCGTGCGGTTGATGCAGACCGCGCCCAAGGAGGCGGAGTTCGATCACCGACCGTCGATTCTGTATTTCCGGGTGGAAGAGATCGACGAAGCCTTCCGGGCCGTGAGTGAGCATGGTGTGCATTTTGGGTTTCAGTCGCGGCGGTTCGTCATCCAACCTGCCGCCATCGGCTGCGAGCCGGTGCTAGACCATGTGTGTAGGCGCCGTACTCACGCGATTCGATCGTCTTCTCGCATGCCAGGCGGCCACCAGAAGGAAAAGGATCACACCACCCATCAGTAGTGCCCCTTTGTGAGCGGACCATGGGTTTCTGGTCACTCGATAGCTCATGTGTGTGTTGCCGATTCGAATCATCTCGAGCGTCGCCACCCACAAGCTGAACAACATCGACCCGATCGCGGCGGCGGCGCATGCTGCGATCGTGACCACCACCCAGTGAAGCAACGTGGTCTCTGATAGAGCGCTCCTGCGGATTCCCCGAACAATCGCATCGGCCGCCGTGACGTAAAGTGCAACAAAGAGCAGTAGAATCAGCCCATCTACGCTTCTTCGCCGATACGTGAGCGAATCACGCACCTGCGCCGCAGTCACACCGTGGTGGTTGGCCAATGTGTCGAACGCCATCGCCATACACTGCTCGCGAGTGGCTGCATACACGTCTCCGCCAGCAAACCGGCCGGACCGCTTTCCGCGATGGATATCAGCGTATCGCACAGCAAGATCTTCCGCCCGCAGTGCCTCCTCCATGAGATGGAGCCGGTCCTTCCGCTGCGAAAGATCAAGCGGAGAGGCGTCATCGCTCGGCTGCCAGTCGCAGATTCGGCCCGTTCCCACTTTTGCTACACCCAGCGAGCACGAGTACCAGCAGGATCGAAGATAGGGGTAGTGCCTTCACCTTCGTATCGTTCAGTGATCCAACGTTCAGCGTTCTGCTGCGGCGGGATCAAAGAAGATGCGACCGGACCGCGTAGGGCGATAGCCCGCTCCGCAGGAGCCGGATGGTTGTCTAGGAGATCGGCGGCCTTTTGCAGCTCCACGAAACGGGCCCCCACGGCGGCCAGCTGGGCGATCTCCCGAGCTGGACAGGGCAAGGGTGCCTTCGGCAATCATCCGCGGTACTTCCGAAACCTTCCGAAGTCCCGATCGGGGCATCGCGGACACTCCATGTCGGCAATGCGGAGGTGTCCATAGAAGTGATGCAAGGCCCTCGTCAGCTTCACGTCCTTTTAGCGACAGCGGATGGATGCACTCTGCTTCGTTTGTATCTCGAGAGATCGTCCCCTTCGCCCCTCTACAATCCACGCCGTCAACTCCGGGCTATAGCGGCACACGAACAGCTCAGGGTGCTCAAGTGCAGCAACCACTACTACAAGGCGGTAGCTATTCGATTCCTCTGCGAATGTTCTATACTCGTTTGGAGTAAGTTCGACAGAGAATGTACTCCCAGATAGGCCTTTGACCTCTATGCGTAGGCATGTCTTTCCTGATCTGGCTTCCAAGTCCCAGCCGAGGTTGTCCTTCTCAACGCTCTCAACTGAGTAGCCAAGTGTCTCGAAGTGATCGCAGCAGGCTCGTATTGCAGCCTTTTCAATCTGTGCCTTTCTTTCCTGATCCTGCTTCCTTGATGCAGATAGTTTCGTGGAGGTCGTTGTTTGTTTGCCCTTGAGAAGACTGTTCACACGTCTACGGGTAGGAACACTCTGCGGTTGATCGGCATACCAAATGTTGGCTCGACCCATGCCACCCTTAGTCTGCCTTGGGATTTCACAGGTTCGCTCATCTACGGCAAAAAGCCTTGCCTTGTTTGAAGGAGCCTTTATCCAGAAACCGTCAATGCCATTCCGGTCGTGTGATTTCGATCGTATGGAAAATTTCTGATAGCTGCGAAACACGGTAGCATCTTTGTACCAGCCAACGACTGCGGTTCCTCCCGTTGGACGAGTCGCGGTCCACACGACCGTGATACCGGAAATAGACTCGTCCTCTGGCTTGGCTCCGAGGCGATTGATATCTATCTGTTGACCAGAAGGCTGCACATAACCATAGAAGGTGCCGTTCACCTCACTAAAGTTGCAGATCTCGTGCCCGCGGCCTTGTTTTTCAACGTATGTCCCGCCGCCCTCAATCGTGTCCCCGAATTCGAGGCCTTGGTAGCGCTCCATCCAACCTAGGTTGCAGAATAGCAGCGTCATACCTCCTCTCTTATGCAGCTAATGTCCAGCGTTCTGTCGCCGCGGTGATGCCATAACGTGCGGCCAGCGAGTTCTGTGAGCAAGGCCGCAACCCCTTCGCGACACCGGCGATCGCCGCTCGTTGGGCCGTGTGGGAAACCATCAGTGTGAAAGACAGGCTGCAGGATCCGGATCGCCCACCCTCACGGCGCGAAAAAAAGTCAGAGGACCGGTCTCTCCATTCCAGTTGCTCTGGTGGCCAGTGCCACTGTAGGTGTGTCTCTCATGGGCGCCGATTCCGACGAGCATGAACGAGGCATCGGGCGATCCATACAAGGCGACATGCGTGGCGCCGTCAACAGATGTCCATGTCGTAAAGCTGCGACCGATGATACCGGCGTACAGTTCCTGACCATTCACGCGGGATTGGATGCGGCGCAAGGCGAAGCACGCGTTCACGGACTTCGCGTGTCGCACGAGATAGAGGTCACGCGAAAGCGGCGTGTAGGCGAGATTGGCGATCGTGTCGATGTGAATGGGGTCACGGAACAGCACAAGGGAGCCTCGCACCAGGCCACTATCTGACTCTGTGCACTGACTGGCGCAAATCGTCAGCTGGTACACTCCTGGCATTTGTGCCTGTATCGGCGTACGACTGAGAACGATCCCTATCGCGAAGACCAAGACAAATTTGCTGTACATGTGGTTCGCCCTCTGTTGTTTGTTGACCCGCCTCCAGGACGATACGCACTTGCACGACCCAGCGTGACAGCGCGTGGCGCATCAGGTTTCGCAGCGCCTTGGATTGCTGAAACGCTCGTCAGGTGTCCGGTTTTGCCGGGATCGGTGTGCCAAGAGTCTTGCACGCGACCAGGAAGATCCCCGCGTTCACGGGGTGGGTGTCAACGGATTGCCACGCGGGCGTTGGAAATGGCGACCCTGTTGCTACTCCGGTTGTGGCTTCAAAGCGTATTTCGAGATCTTTCGTACGACGGTTCTGACAATCGAGCTCCTCGCGCGCCTCCATCGTGGCGTACGTCACCGTAGTGTCTGATCCCACGGTTATTGGTGTTCCATACACGAATCGGAACCAGATCCTGGCTGTTCCGCCCTCTGTTCGTTCGATGCGCGGTATCGAGCAAGGCGACGATCTCCGGCGTGCGCGCGATTTCATACCAACCCGCTCCGGCGTTCGGTTTTGCGGGAAGAGTGCTCGCAGTCGACTGCGACTTTTCTGAGCCACAAGCCGAACTGAGAAATGTCAATGATGCGAACGCACCGTGCACGAACCGATGTCGCATGGGAGTGAAATGGCTGAGATTAAGAGTACGAGGGCGTTTGACACCCAGCGTTCTGTCGTGGCGGCGTTGCCATAAGGTGCGAGCCGCGAGTGAAGCGAGCAAGGTCGCACCCTTCATGGCGTCGCCGTTGGCTGCAACGCCTTGAGCAGGGGAATCCAAAGGATCGCCGTCACTCGCGCATGAAGTCCGGATAGTTGATTGAAACTCCCGTCCAGAGGGTGTGGGATTTCGCGGTTTCTCCGACCTCGCCAACTGTGTTCCAACCGCGAACTCGGGCGCCCTCACCCCGAATAGACACGTCGGTTTCGACTGGAGCAACTTCTTCATCACCGATGGCCAGAGTACGACAGCGTTGCACCCCACCGGCGTCGGCTACACGAACGGTATCATCACGCCGTGGTGCGTCGCCCTCAACAGTCTCGGTGAGATGCCCGAGATCTCGTCGGCCACGCCGTTCACGTTCAATGATGGCAATTTCACCGCCGCCTTTCCGATGATCTTTCCCTGCACATCACCGGGTTCAGTGGCGCGTCCGAGCTGTTCACCAGCACGCTCATCCTGAACACGAGCACGCCGCAGCTATTCAACGTGAACTGGAGCGGCGTGGACCACGTGCGTTTCGAGTCCGGCGATGGCTCGCTGGACTGCCAGTTTGTCTTCGACAACTTCCGCTTCAACAACGTGACGGACCCGACCGTCGTCCCGGAGCCGGCCACGTTCGTGCTCGTCGCCGGCGGACTCGCCCTGTTCGGTCTGGCCCGAGTGCGGCGGGCGCGCACCTCCTGAGCAACATTCGCCGCCTTCCTTTCACATTCTAATGCGTTCGCGGTAGTCGGCGGTTCGGGGCATGCCTGGAGCCTCCTCATGTCCCGATCTCGCGAATCAGTTCTCGAACTGGCTGTGTTGCGTGTTGCTGGCCAACGCTTGAATCAAGCTGTGCCTCGAAGGGGCGTCGGCCAGAATGAATTGTCAGAAGTCAGGTTCACTCCAATGTTGACCGTCGTCGCTGTAGAGCGTGATCGCGACACCACGAAAGCCGGATCTGAGCATTCGTCCTTGTGGTGTGGGAAGCCGTGCACGCCCAATCGGGACGGATGCGTACTGGAAAAAGCGCACCTCACCAAAGCCAGAGAAGCGAAGATCCGCTTCCACGCGAGACATGAGTTCGTCTGCGGAAGCGCAGCTGGTAACGGCAAGAAAGCTGTGAATGCTCCCTGCGGAGAACCGTGGATGTGCAACAGTCGCTTGAGCCTGGCCTCGAAGAACGAACATCTTGTAACCTCGCGTTGGCGCCGACGGCGGTCACAAGGTTGTAGCCATTTCTCGCCGCGCTCGGTGGCTGCAACTTGTGATGGGTCGCCGCGGCACAACGCGAGGTTAGACGACAAGTTGCCTACACTACGTACTCTCCCTAGTCACTCCATGAGTCGTCCGAATAGCCCTCTCGCTGGATTCGCTCCAACACTGGCAGCGAGAATGCGTCAGCTGACCAGCTGACTGGACGACCAAGCCCTAAAGGCCCTGCCGGCAGCAGCGCTCCGTTAGGCCTCTAAGCCCCCGATCGTAGATGCCTCCTTAGCAACACCTCGAACTGAGCAACGGCACCCTCTACTTCCCGCGAAAACTCATCACCGCTTCGACTGAACACTAGCTTGCGAATGGTGTCCATCTCGTTCTCCATTTTTTCTGAACTTTGGCGACGACTTCGATACTCGAGATAGTCCGTTGTTGCGTTATTCAACCTTTTTATCGCTTCTAGCAGAGCGCGCTCTGCCTGCTTCACCGGCGCTCCCCATAGGACTTCTGCCTCAAGTACTTCTACCTGAAAGTCCACGATGGATGATTCAAGAAGTTTCCATCGCTTCTGATACACGTAGTAGTCCGTCTTAGCCGTATTCTCTACAATCTTGGATTCGGAGAACTCTTCCTCGTTCTCTGAATAGGCTTGACGCATCTCAGCAACCGAAACCCAGCTCCGCCGAACTTGCACGATCTCATTTCTAACCCGGTATGTAGTGCGCAGCAGCCGCCGCGCCAGATCATATTCGGTTTTTCCATGCAACTGCGCCCGCCATGTATGCAGGCCGCGAAGTGCGACATACATGCCAACGAGGGCAGCTGCGGCGGCAATTAGTGCTTTAGCGATTTCGAGCCATCCGGTAGCCGCTGAGGTCATAGGTGTATCATGCCTTGGTATGCCTTGTATCTAGCGATTGTCTGATTCTGCAGTACTTCTGGTCAGGGGGCCAGCTCGTTGCGGCCTGGGCGGCGAACACCGCGCGTGAGCCGGAGCGGCGTGCCTGATGGTCGTCGTGAGAGCCCGAACAGTTGCCCGGGGCCGCTGCGCGAGCCCGAATCATGACAAGGACGGGCGGGGATGACAGAACCGCAAGGGAGGAGAGCAACATGTTCGTCGGCCTCGATGTGGCGAAGGCGGAGCTGGTCGTGAGCGTGCTCCCGGCCGGAGAGCGGTTCGCGGTGGCAAACGATGAACGCGGGGCGCGCACGCTGGTGGAGCGACTGCGCGGAATGCCACCGCAGCTCGTCGTGTTGGAGGCGACCGGCGGCTACGAACTGCTGGCCGTCGGCGGGCTGGCCGTCGCTGCGCTGCCGGTCGTCGTGGTGAATCCACGCCACGTGCGCGATTTTGCTCGGGCGACAGGCCAGCTCGCACAGACGGATCGCATCGACGCCCACATCCTGGCCCGATTCGCAGATGTCGTGCGTCCCGAGGTGCGCGTGCTCCCCGACGCGCAGGCGCACGAACTGGATGCGCTCCTCACCCGCCGCCGACCGCTCTTGGAGATGCGGCAGGCCGAGCGCAATCGCGTCGGACAGGTGTTCGGCGGCGGCAAGAAGCTGGTGCGCAAGAGTCGCAAGGCGCACATCGCGGTTCTTGAGCGCGAACTGCAGCTCACCGACACGGATCTCGGTGCGCTGATCAAGGCTAGCCCGGCGTGGCGCGAGCGCGATGAGCTGCGGCGCCGTGTGCCCGGCGTCGGTCCGGTCATGTCGCGCACCCTGCTCGCAGATCTGCCGGAACTCGGCCGATTCTCGCGGCGTGCGATCGCGAAACGGGTTGGGGTCGCGTCGCTGAGTCGCGACTCCGGCACGCTGCGGGGGCGACGCTTCGTCCAAGGCGGCCGTGCGCCGGTGCGCGCCGTCCTGGACATAGCGGCGCTCGTCGCCACGAAACGCAATGCGGTGATCCGCGCGTTCTACCAGCGGCTGCTTGCTGCGGGTAAGCCCAAGAAACTGGCGCTCGTCGCGTGCATGCGAAAACTGCTCACGATACTGAACACGATGGTGCGTACCAACACTCTGTGGGCCGTGAACACCGAACGCCAAGCCCTGTCGACAGCTTGACTTTCAAGACAGTTGCTAACGCCAGCGTTGTGCCGCAGCCGCCCCCAATAGGACGCCGTGGACGCAGGCGCGCCAGCGCCGCAGTTGCGCGGCGCTACTACGGGCGGCCGTCGGGCACCAACGCGAGGTTAGGAGGCACGGATACTCGGATTCTCTGTGTACCGGTACCCGCGCCGCTTTCGGTTGTGCTCGTCGGCAGAGCCAGGTGGCTGCGGAACCACGATAGTGACTACGCCCCCGTAGGCGGTTGCGACGCATCGCTGTCGACCTGAGGAACCTCTGAGGCGTCGAGCCTATATCGCTCATACTCAGAGAGATAGAGCCTCTTTGACTCGTCCAAGAACTCCCTCCTTCTTGATTTCAGCTCCGAGAGCTTCGAGAAGACATTCTCGTAGATGATCCGGTGAGCCTGGTTTTGGAGCGCGACTGAGTCGAAGTCATCCATCTCGAACTCGCCGGTCAAGATCTGCTCCACAAGGCGAAGCAAGTCATCCTTGGTGAGCTGATCGATCGGGGCGTCGTCTCCACTCGCCGCCAGGAAATGCCCCTTGCCGTCATGGATCCTTAACAGCTTCATAGCTTGCTCTCCTCCGCTCGTACGCATCGAGGCCAGCCTCTAGCGATGAAAGTAGCACCTCGTGGGTAGGGATCTCCGAACCGTCCTTGCATCGGAGACTCCGATCCGTCGGATACCCGGAATACAGTTTGTACACTCTGCCGGATGAGGCCACCTCCTTACGAGCGCACAGGACGTAGTCTGCGCCGATAGAGGCCCCAACCGTGCTATTGTGGGTCACCACGACGACCGGCATCGTGCGCGCGATGTCCCTGATCAGCGCGTTCACATTTCCCTTGAGAAACATGTTGTCAAACGAAGATTCCGGCTCATCGATCAGAAGCATGTCATGGCTCTGCGCATCACTAATCTCCTGCAACAGCCGAAATTCGGATCTCTCGCCCCCCGAAATCTGATATCCGTCCTTGTTCAGAATCTCGTAGACGATTCGAACGAAGAATCGATAGTGCTCGGAGTCCGCAAGTTCCGATTTCGCCAGAAGCTGTTGTAGGTACTCGTAGGGATCGTCGTAGTGATCAAATGCCTCACTAAATGCAGTCTTCTTGCCTGAGATCGCCTTGAGCTCACCCGCTCCGCGGAAAGGCTGTGTTCGAGCAACAACGGTGAATCCCTGCACTTCCTTCTCGTAGATCACATGCTCTTCTCTGAGCGCGTGAACGATCTCCTCAAAGCGCCTGACTCTCTTCCTGTCCATCGCGATCGCATAGAGGTCTAGATCGGGCACCTGAGTGGCAGACGTACGAACCGCAAGCTGCTTCCTCGTATCCTCGACGACTTCGTTCACCAGCTCCTTCTTACGGCGATCTGCTGTGCGCTCCCAGAGAGTCTCGATTAGCTCGATGGCAAGTGAACGAAGTGAGCTTAGGCTGACGTGCCTTTCAATCGTCGCGCGCTGATCGACATTCTCGATTAGATGCCGAACTGCTTCGATCAGCGTTGAGAGAGTTTTGTCCTCTCCGAGCTTGAATGTTGACTCAGAAAATAGCCGTGCCTTCGAGAATGAATCCATCCGATCCGTCTCGTGGGCAGACTTGAGAAGTAGCTCGATAAAGCCGTCGAATGATCGGTTGCCGCTATCCAGATCGACCTGCGCGATCTCGTCGACGACGGCCTTGAATGCTCGCAGGTACTCCTCAGTGTGTCCGCTACGACGGCGCTCAATCTCGGCGTTGAAGTCCCGCTCAAACTGTGTTTCATCGAGCTGCACCAGCGAGAACTGGCGGAGGTACTTCACATTGGGCTGTTCAGAGCAAATTCTGTTGAGCGTGTGGGTCTTCCCCGACGACCGATCTCCGAGAAACACATTCAGGCCGGTCGAAAGCAGCGTACCGTCGCCAAGGACCGGGAACAGGTCGTTGCCCGCGTCTCCTGATAGAAAGACCTTCGAGCGATCCTTCAGCGTCTCCTTGATAGCGGAGAGGGTGGGCTCCCCACATCCCAGGTAGGTGCTCCGACTCGGGAGTACCTCCAGATCGGTCGCCATCCTCGAATCACTGAACAGGACGGGAACAAGTTTCGTGTCGTCCTTTGCGCATCGGAGGAACTTCTTCGGACTATCTACTTCGCCAGCGGTGACGAAAGGTGAGAGCTGCTCGAGAAGAGCGGGGCGAATCGCGGGCTTCTTCTCGTAGTGGGGAATGATCAAGTACTCCGCGAGGTCGCCAAACACCTCCTTCAGTTCAGCGACACTTATGGAGTCAGACGCGCTCTGGATCTTGGCCGACAACTTCTCTGACGACAGGGCGAGTCTATTAGCTCGCTCTGGAGCAGCGATCAGTAGTACGTGACAAGACTCAAGATTGACCTCGATGCCTGGCAATACTTGCGCTGCAAGTGCGATCTGAATCCGCTGGAACTGATCGAAGTCGAATAGGTTGTGATTGGTGATTGCTACGGCATCGAGTGATGCCTCACGCACATATCGCTCAAAAGTAGATATGCTGAACTCGAATGCACTGTCGCTAATCGTTGCGATCGTATGTATGTGAAGATCAATCTTGATCATGCGACCGCTCCGATTGAGTGTTCCGACTGATACCGTGGAGCGAAATCCACTGACTCGACATCGCACCTCACGCGACATGCGAAACCCTGCGCGTGCCTCCTAACGCCGAGCTTCCGCTGCGGGCGAATCAGACACAGTGCGCGCGCAGCGCGCACCTACCATAGCTCGCCCGACTGCAGCAAGCAACGTTATGCCGATCTGAGCTCCGGCTCGGAGACTGGCCGCTCTGCGCTACGCACGCGCGGCATATCCAGACTGGCCGCCAAGGTGTTGCCCTCGAATGCGTCCGGATACCGGCGTCGGAGATTCGCGAAGCCCAACCCGAGGCCAAGGGGCGGGAGTACCAGAATGAGCACCGGCACGCCGAGGATGACGGCGCCACAGCCGCCGGCGACCGCAGCGCCCAGCGGCTCGGCCACGGTGCGCCATAGCAGGACCCGGCGCAGCGCAGACCACGTGATGACCGGACTCACGACCGCAGCCAACGCGCCAAAGACGGCGGCATTCCACACATAGTTCGCGAACGTCGCAGGCGGTGCACCTGTCGCCAGTTTACCGAGCCGGGTGAGAACCAGGCCAAAGACCGCGCCCGCAACCGCCTCCGCGACCACCAGGCCGATTTGCATGAAGCGCCGTGTGTTCTGAGAAGGATCAGAGGGGCGCATGAGCTATTCAGGTAGTGGTCCGCATAACGCTATGTTCTGCTGCAAACGCCTGAACCGATGCTGCTGTGAACGAGGCGCAGTCGAGATTACACGGCGGTGGAGATGCACAGAAGGTGGGGCGTTTGTCTGCAGCAACATCCGTTAGGTTGCCGCCACGCGAGGGAACCAGTTCGCGAGGTTTTCGGACGCAGTCAATTCTACGGCCTATTGAAAGTTGGAGCGAGTACCGCAATCGCAAAGAGCTCGAGTTGCGCTCTGTATTCTGGATTCTCTACGGCAAGCCACCGCACACCGTAGTCAGTGGCGACCGATGGGAAGTCAGGCCACTGAGGCAGCATGCCGCGAAGATCTGACTTCGTTGATATCCTACAATGATCTGAGATTCTACCGTGAATTGTGTTGCTTTTTGTGCGGCCGATGTACACGATGCGCTCGTCTTCGGTTGGACACGAGATTATGTACACGCCACCAGCGCGCGAGACTTCTGGATGCTCGCGGAGTAGATCGCTGATTCGCCACACGGATGACATGAGTAGTCGGTCGGTGTCATCGGTGAGTTTTGCGAGATGGTCGCGCGATTTTGAGTTCAAGAATCGTCCTCATAAGGAAGGCAACCTAACGCCCCAGCGTTCTGCTGCCGCGCACCGAAATGCGCTGTCAGCAGCAATGCACCGTTAGGCATCATTCGCTGCCATCATCGCCCTCAGGTTTGGACAAGCCTTTTCGCGATAGCATGTCACGCATCTCCAAGAGGTCTCGCTGCTTTATCTCGTCGCGAATCATCGAACGTCTGACGTGAGTGCTGTGACGCCGAGCATTTGTTCTACAAAGGTGATCGATCGGCCTCGCGAGAGCCATAACCGCTTCCTTGAACTTTTCATTGGTACCTTCGATCTCTAGGGCTGCCGTGAGTAGCAGGAAGCGCTCTTCCAGATCTGCGATCACTTCCGGTCGAAACTCGTCACGCACGTTGCGCGACATAGATCGAGTCAACACTAAGACTTCTTCGAGCAGATCGCGTTCCGAACGACTATCTGGCGCTGAAGTTTGCGGCTTTGCAAGTTCAGTACTGATACTCGCTTCGAGTTTCGGCCACCACATTTCGAATACACTATCGAGCACATTCGCCACGAGAGCTTGATCACCCAACTCACCATTCATCATGCGCACAACCCTCTCCATTTCTAGGCGACTGAATTTTGCAGCCTGAAACTGAACAAGAGGGCCAGAAATATCAGTCGGCTCAACGCCGAACAGGAGCGGGCATACACGCGAACGATCAAGGTTCTTGGACAGAGCCCCTGCCTCAAACATTATCCACGGTGCCGCGAGATTGTCTGAGGTCAGGCAAATTAGACCGACCCTGGAGGCGTCGAGCTCTTTCGCGATCTCTCCGCTCCACCTGGTGCCTTTCGCAATGTCATCAGGCGAGTAGTAAGGCTTGACTGCCTGTAGGACGGCCGGAAGCCAACCACGCAAGAGTTCCGCGATCGCTTTGCTCCGGTCTCCCGACCAACTGATGAATACTTTCATGCTGCTCCAGATTTGTTGGATGCCTAACGCCCGAGTTCAGCTGCAGCCGAGTCAACAAAAGCGAGCGAAGCGAGCAATCATCAGATCGGCTGTCTGCTGCAACGCACGTTATACCGCACGCGCGTCGATCTCAACATTCGTGGAGTTACGTGCGCGCTCGGGACTGACGACGGAGGAACGCGAGCTGAGTTCTCTCATGGAGCACTATACCGCCACGCGCTGACCCTGTCTCACGTCCTGGCGGCCGCCGGCCAGAAACCCTGTGAACCTCGATCGCCGCGCTCTCCGTTCGCGACGGAATGCCTGAAACGTCCCTCTCGAAGCGCGCGTAGTCCAGACATGACACAGCCCTCTCGTGAATTCCTCGACTTTCAGGCCGCTATCGCCGGCGAATACTCGCTTCGCCGCGAGCTCGGCCGCGGCGGGATGGGAATCGTCTATCTCGCGCGCGACGTCCAGCTCGATCGCGACGTGGCAATCAAGGTGCTTCCCGCGCACCTCGCGAAGAGTGCCGAGGCGCGCATCGCCGCTGGCCTCTCGCACCCCAACATCGTTCCCATCCACCGCGTGGGCGAGACGGGCGGGTTCGTGTTCTTCGTCATGAGCTACGTGGAGGGTGAGACCCTCGGCGAGCGCCTACGAGCACACGGCCCTCTGTCGTCGGCGGATGCGATGCGAGTGATGCGCGAGGTCGCATGGGCAATGGCATATGCGCACGGCCGCGGCATCGTGCATCGGGATGTGAAGCCGGACAACATCCTGCTGGAGTCCAAGACCGATCGGGCGCTCGTTTCTGATTTCGGCATCGCGCGTGGCGCCGCGCAAGGCCAAGCGGCCGAGCTCGGGCCGATCATGGGTACTGCGCACTTCATGAGCCCTGAACAGGCCTTGGGCCTGGGCGTAGACGGACGGAGCGACATCTATGCGCTCGGCGTCGTGGGATACCTGGCCGTGAGCGGACGGCTGCCGTTCGAGGCGCGGAACTCGGTTGCCCTCGCTGCTCGCCAGGCCACGGACGTCGCTCCCGGCGTGCTGCACGCATCGCCGGGACTGCCGCCCGCGCTTAGCGCCGTGATCGACCGGTGTCTTGCACCCGATCCGAGCGATCGCTTCGCCGACGGCGAGGCGGTTGCGTCTGCCCTATCTCAACCAACGGATCCGCGTCCCACACTCCCCGCGGCGCTGCGCCTCTGGCTCGGAGCACGCAACCGAGCGCTTCCCATCTATGCGACGTGGTCCGCGACGTGCGGCTTGGCTGCTGTCGCAGGTGTGGCCGACATGGTGTTCTATGGTCGGCTGAACAGTCTGGGCGCCGTGTTATCGGCATTAGCGCTGGCGGGCGTCCCACTCCTCCCGATGCTGGGCTCTCACCTGACCCAGGCGCGGCGGCTGTTTCGCGGCGGACACACGCTCGGCGACCTGCGACTCGCCTTGGATATCGCGGCGCGGGAGCGATCGGCGGATGAACCGTTGGCGAACAAAGAACGTGTCGGGCTCCCGCAAAAACTGTTGCGTTCAGCGACGTACTCGGCTGCGACATGGAGTGCAGCGGCTGCATTGCTGGCGTATGCACGGAGCGCCGGGATCGAGAGCCTCTTTGCGCCGTTCATCCTCACGGCGACCCTTGGCACTCTCAGTAACGCTCTCGAAGTGACTCTCATTCCCGCGGCCGCGCGCCGGATGCTACAGCCGGGGCTTCGCGAGCGGCTGTGGAAGAGTCGCGTCGGCGCATGGCTCGCGCGACGGCTCGGCGCCGCTGACGAATCACGGGCAATAGATGGTGGCGCCTTTCGAGCCACCGAGGTCGCGCTCGGCATTGCCGCGTCGGACTTGTTTGCCGCGTTGCCGAAGGTGTATCGCGAACAGCTTGCCGAATTGCCGGCGATGGTCGAGGAGCTCGAGGCACGCGCAGCGGCCGCGCGCGCGGAGCTCGACGTGGTCGCCGCGCTCGCACCGACCGGTGCTGGCGCCGACGTGTTGGAAGCGCGGCGCGGTTCGGCTTCGGAGCAGTTGGCCAGGACGGTCGCGGCCCTCGAGGGCATTCGTCTCGACCTGTTGCGCCTTCATGCCGGCGATGGCGACCTCGCGCCGCTCACCATGCTCATCGATGCCGCGCGTCTTCTTGGCGAGGATGTGAGACGACTCGCTGACGCGTCGCGAGAAGCGAACCGGGTGGCGGCCCATCGGCTTCCGGCGGCGCGACAGATTCCGACGCCTACGTAGCGAGTTGTGCCGACGCTTCCCCCGCTTGGGCTACGTCTGAAACAGTGATCGGTGGGGCACAGGGATTGAGCCGCGCGCATAGAAGGCGAGTCACCGAAAGCGTACCGACAGAGATTTCCGTGGCGGTATAACGCCAGAGTTAAGCTGCGGCCGAGTGCAACCAACGCGGCGCGCAGCGCCGCTTCCGACTATCGGCCGTCAGCTTCAACGATACGTTAGATGGCCGCGGGTGGCAGCCGGATGCCCTCGGCCTCACAGCGGAGGACGCGGAGCCGCCGGACCAGCGGGTGCTCATCGGGCGTTGCCGCGAGCTGCCGGAGCCGCCGCTTGCCGACGCGCGCATCGAGCACGGCGAGCGCGCGAAAGAGAGGGCTCGACGATGCGAGCGCGTCCGCGTCGTCGTAGACGCCCGCGCCACGCGCCTCTGCCGCCGCCTCGGCATACGCTTGGTGGTACGCCTCTGCTTGTTGGGGATAAAGCAACGATCCCGAGCTGTGCGTAAGTTCTTACGGGCCAACGCACTTCATGACCTCGGCGAGGCCCTCTCCAACCTCATGGGAACTCCTCAGCAATACACAGCGCGAAGGGTTGAGGCGACGGATCGCGGATCGCCGGGAGGAACGGGAGGAGAACTTCAACGCGTTCGACCGAGACATTGGCGTGCTCCACGATCTATTCCTACGCGGACGGCATTCAACCATCCCAGGCGGCACCACCTAGAAGCGTCCCGCTCGCTCTCTACCGGCGGCGGCGCTTTGGTTTGTCACCTGCCGGCTGCGGCGGTCTCAGTGGCTCGTCGGTGCTCCCCTCAACTCGCACATCGAGCACTGACTTGATGGCGAAGTTCTGTGCGCTTGTGATCCGGTGTTGCTCCAACTCGTAGATCTTGGATAGGACAGCCGCGAGCTGGCTCAACTCCCTCGGCTGTAGGGCACTCAGCGAGTCGTCTGCCGATGCCAGCGTCGAAAGGCGCTTACGTTCAGCCCTATGAAGGCGCCCCTGCTCGTAATCACGGTACGCGGCAGCGGGCGCCTTAATCACCTCAGGCAGATACTTCAGGGCCAGCCCCGTCAGGATGATTCCCTGCGGTGACGCTAGGGCGTCGACGACCTCCTTGATGAGGAGGATCAACGACCCGCTTCTGGCTTCTGCGATGGTGAGTTGATCGCGCTCTCTCCGAGCGTACCGACGCAGCGTCCCGAACTTAACGCGACCGTACACACGATCAGCGAATGCCAAGTACGCGCCTAGCTGCCTGACGTTGAGCCCTCCCTGTCGCAGCACGATTCGGAGAGTTAGAGTTGCTCGTTCCGGCGGCTCACTAATGCCAGCGGTTCGCCACAACGCATGCTGCAACGGTCGGACGACGCGAATCTCTGGGCGGTCAAGATCGTGGCGAGACGTTGCCGGCAGGTTCCAACTTGATTTCTCGGGCTCCACGCGCACTCAACCTGCTTGGGCGGGCGCCGCGTCCGCAGTAGCAGACGTGTGGACCGCCTGCGCCCTCAGCATGCCGTCCGCGTGGGTGGTGAAGATCGCATCAACGAGGCGACTGCAACTCGACGTCACCCGCGCCAGCACGCGGATCTGCTCTTGGCAGGCGACTAGCGGCGTTGGGTGAGGGTAGTTGATGGAGTGATCCACCTCACCCCACAACTCCTCTGCGAGTGTACGCACCTGAATTTCGCCTGTCAGCTTCGTCCGAGTGTTTGCCTCGATGACATAGTGCACACTCGTGTACATGGAGTCGCTGTCTCGGGAGCCGATGCCGATGCTGGCGAAGTAAGCGCGAGACTCATCGTCCCATGTCCGCGCGAACGGGTCCTCGACGAGCGGTAGCCGGGCTTCCTCTAAAGCCGCCAGCAGGTGCTTGTGGATCTGCTCCATCTGGTGCGTGTGCAGATGGAGGATGCGCAAGCCTGCGAGGTCGTTGATTCGCTCGAAAAGGTTATCGGGGCTGATATCGAACTCAACTCCATCTTTCAAGGCTTTCGCAGCCTTTCGGCGCAACTTGTCGCGGAGATGTTCCGGGTCCTTTAATCGGGACTTCGATGAGTGAATCAACGTGGACAGCGGAGACACCTCTGTCAGTACCCGCATACCGTTCAAGAAGATCTTGTACTTCTCTTGATTAAGCACGTAATGCTGGACCAATCCTTCGATCGCGAGTTCGACCGCGGAGTCGAGCGGAGGATGCGTCATGTTGTAACGACCTCCGCCGACCGCGAAACAATTTCGTTGGCGATCGAGGTGAACGTACGCGCAGCATCCGCGCGCTGCTCTTGCGAGGCCGACTCCACGTCGCTCAGAGCGACGCCAAGTCGCTGCGACGCGTTTGCCGCGCTTCCGAAGTCCCTCACATCGCCAAGGCGCAACGCGTCGGGCCGGACGGGGGCGAGAGAGGGGCCGAGGCGCAGCATGATCGTCACAACGTCCGCTTGGATCGCCTTCTCGATCTGCGGAATAAACTTCGCGTACTCGGTGGCGAGCCGACCGCCGTAAACTCGGTATCTCTGTGGAATAAAGCCGAGCAGCCTCGGCCGGCCCGGAAACAGGTAAGACTCGTCTGGGGCTAGGCTTGATATCGTGTCCCAATCTCGGATCCAAGTCCCGAGAGTATGTCCAAGAGTCTTAATTGCGCGGACGGAGAACAGGTCGCACGCTGCAGGGATGACATAGAAGTCGCAGTCCAGCAGAATGACTCGATTCAATGCCCCGATATTGGGACCAGAGTCATAGAAGACATAGTCGATCTGGTGCTGCTCAGTCACCGCGTTCACGAGCTTGCTCAGTGCAGTCGTGCCGCGAAAACCTCTCGGCCGCCTCTGAAAAGATTCGCCCCAGAGGGTGTGCAGTTCCTGCTCAAACTCCGCAAGCCGGACGTCACCGGGCAGCAGGAACAAGCCGCTTTGTACTTCGATAGGGGCGATGATGCGGACATCACCCGCCGATTCGGCGATTGGCTTTACCGCCGACCAAAGCGTCTGCCCGTCGTCGCTGTCAGATCGGTCGAGAAGATCGTTTACAACCGCGTCCTCAATGAGGTAAGATGTTAGGTTGCATTGAGGGTCTGAGTCGACCAGCAGCACGCGCTTACCACTGCGTGCGAGCGCGAATGCAACGTTCGTGGTGAGCGTCGTCTTACCCACTCCGCCCTTGTGGTTGAACATGGCTATCCGGACCGCGCTGGTCCGCTCCGGAACTGCGGGCGCTGCCATCGGCTACTCCTCCGACTCGCCCGTATACGCCTCGGAACTACTGTTCTGCGAGCCTCCGCCGCTTCGCCCGCGGCGTACCTTTCGGCGCTGGCGGAAGTGCGCGATAGCGTCCTTTGCCGCCGCCCTGTCGGGAAGCGCCTGAACGTATAGCTCGCCCTTAGCGGAGATCTGCTTGGTTCCCTTGGCTGCCGGAACGAGGAGCCCGGCCTTTGTCGCGTTGTCGACTGCCTGCGCCGCATTCGAGAACTTCACCTGAGCAGCTTCCGTATTCAGCTTGCTCAAATCGAGAGTCTTAAAGTGGGGCGTATCTCGGTAGTGGGTGAGATAGTAGGCAAGACAAGCGATCCGTTCGATGTCCTGAATGGGCCTCTTGTCCAAGAGAAACTCTTTCGGGGACATCGCACGATCTTCCGAGAACCCGCCCGTGTTCCCCGCCGGTACAGGAATGGACGACGGCGCACTCGTCGCGGCTGGGTGTCGCCCAGCCGGAATGGCGGCCGTGGGGCTAGCATTGAACGCATCTATTCCGAGGAAGGTCGCAACAGTGCGCAGGAGTTTGATCCGACCTTCATCGTCGAGGTCGTGCAGAGCCGCGACGACCTTCGTGAAGGCCTCAATCTCGGCGCTCACGTTGTTCGCCCGCTTCCTGTCTGCGGTGGGTTCCGGAGAGTCTTCTGACATGGCTTGCTGTGCGAGGGGTCGGGGCCTACCGGCATGGTTCTTACCGTCGGGCCGCAGTTCTGGTGCATACAACACGCACTGCGCGCTGTCAATAGTGCTAACAGAGCAGAGCGCGCCATCTGGCAGCGGACCTCTGACGGTAAACGGGCGTGTGCTGCCGGCCTCGATCCCTGCTAATCCACCTTGCTGAGCAGACCCGATAGGCGTTCGCACGCCTTCTTCATGGTTTCGATGCTCCCCCAGGCATCACGTTCGTCCATCCGCCGCTCCGCGCCCGCTGCGGCCACCCGCCAAGAGACCCCGGTCGCGTACGACGCGATATCTCGGCCGTCGACCGCGATCCAGACGCGGCCAACTCCTCGGCAGTGTACCGATAGCGAGCTTGGTGGGGCGACGCCCGTCGAGCGACGGAAGGCGCGAACCGGGCCTCCACGAGGGATTTGAGCTTACTCCATTGCATGCGGACCGACGATGCGTGTGGCCATATAACGCCAGCTTTTGTAGCGGGCGTTCAAATCCCATACGCGCGAAGCGCTCTTCCGACCGTTTGCCCGACAGCAGCAAGCATCGTTAGACTGCGCTAGCGGAGTCCGGATTCCTCAAGGCGGCGGAGCAGCATCGAACAGAGAGATAGGTGGTCGAGACAGAGGTCGGGGTCGTCTCGTAGCGTTGTTGTGTGCCCTCGGGGATTGCGAATAGCGGCCATGGTGCCGGCGAAGATGAACTTGAAGCCCTCCTGCTCGCTTTGCTCTGTGGGCGTCATTCCTGGGTTCAAGGCGAGCTTCGGCGGAGTTCCGCCGAACACCCGCATCATGAGCGACCTACCGAAGTCAGAATCTGCTGAGATGCGCTGGACTTCTTCATCAAGGTACTTGTACGCCTCAAAGGTCGCCTGTGGGTAGTGTCCGTTGTCGAAGAGACGCTTGACTTCAGTCGGCAAATCTTGATGAATGTTGCGCTCGTCGAATGGATGACCACCGCTCGCTGGGAGAGGCGCGGCCTCTGAGAATGCGAATGCCCGTCGCGCGAGCTTCTCGAAACGACTAAGCTCCGCTTCCATTGATCAAGTTCTCGCGGATACTGCGAAAGATGCGATCATATGTCTCTTGATCACCCGACGCCGGAAGATTCACCTCAATTCTTACCGTCAGTCCAACCTGTGAGTGCGACTCCTCTCGCTGCTTCGCAGACGCTGCTATGGACGTTGGCTCCTTCTTTGCACCACTAGCGGTCTTCGGCTTTGCGGTCGCCTTCTGACTCGCGCGCGAAGGGTTTGGGGTGGCTTTAGGTGTAGGAATCTCAGCGTGTCCCGAGAGTGCAGCAAGAGCCGCAAAGGTGCTCGCCTGCCGCCCGCCGACGAGATCTGTCGAATTGTCCGATGTCCGGAAGAACTGTGTCAGTCCACCGCGATCGAGCGTCCATGCCGCGTCGCCGTGCAGCTCGAACAACTCATCGTAGGCCTCTCGCACGACCTTGTCGAACTCAGACGCGAAGGCCTTGTCCTCATGCTGCACGAAAGCCTTCGCCTTAGCGGCAACCTTTGCGCCAGCGTCGTCGATGATGCCAAGAAATCGCAGTACGTTGATTACATAGGTTTCGTTCTTGGGCGCGACCCCGAGCTTCCTCAACGTATCAGCGGTAACTTCTTTCGGAAAACTCTTACGAAGGTGAGCGATGGCCTTCACAAGAGGGCCTGCAGATGCGACGTATGGGAATTTCGCCATCGGTGCTCCTTGAGGTGACGCCATCTGCGTCACATTGAAGAGGGCTCGATCAGCCTTGTATCTACCGTTTCCCTGATTTTGGCGTAGTTCTGGTCAGGGCGCCAGCTCGATGTCGTCTGGGTGGTCAACACCGTGCGTTAGCCAGAGCGGCGCGCCTGATCTGTCGTCGTGAGAGCCCGAACAGTTGCGGGGGCCGGTCCGTGGATCGAGCCCGAATTGTCACAAGGACGGGCGAGGGCGACGCTTCTCCAGCGGAAGGAGCCTCTGATGTTCGTGGGGATCGATGTGGCGAAGGCGGAGCTGGTGGTGAGCGTAGTGTCGAATTTGGAACGATTCACCGTCATGAACGATGAGCGAGGCGTTCGTACATTGGTCGAGCGACTACGGCCGGTCACTCCCCAGCTCATCGTGCTCGAAGCCACGGGCGGATACGAGGTGCTCGCGGTCGCGGCCTTGGCCGCTGCACAGTTACCCGTAGTCGTGGTGAATCCACGCCAAGTGCGGGACTTCGCGAAAGCCACAGAGCAGCTCGCCAAAACCGATCGCATTGACGCGGATATTTTGGCGCGCTTTGCCGACGTGGTGCGACCGGACGTACGCATGATCCCCGATGCCGCCGCCCACGAACTGGATGCCCTGCTGACTCGACGGCGGCAGCTGTTGGAGATGCGGCAGGCCGAACGCCATCGCGTGGGACAGGTCTTTGGCTCCGGCAAGAAGCTGGTGCGCAAGAGTCTGAGATTGCACATCGCTTTTCTCGAGCGTGAGCTGCGCATCACGGACACGGATCTCGGCGAGATGGTCAAGCAGAGCCCCGTGTGGCGTGAACGTGATGAACTGCTGCGCAGTGTGCCTGGTGTCGGTCCCGTGCTCTCGCGGACACTGCTCGCCGACCTACCAGAGTTGGGCCGTCTCTCACGGCGTGCGATCGCAAAGCTGGTCGGCGTCGCACCACTCAGTCGCGACTCGGGAACGATGCGCGGGCGACGCTTCGTGCAAGGAGGACGTGCCACCGTGCGGGGCGTGCTGTACATGGCGGCACTCGTAGCGACGAAACGCAATGCGATTGTTCGCGAGTTCTACGCGCGATTGCTCGCCGCCGGCAAGCCTAAGAAACTTGCGCTGGTCGCGTGTATGCGGAAGCTGCTCACAATCCTCAACACGATGGTGCGCACCAATACACCCTAGAACCTTAACGTAAACGTTCCAACTACTGCTTGACTTTCAAGACAGTTGCTAACGCCCAGCTTCTGCTGCGGGCGAACGAAACAAAGTGCGTGCGCAGCGCGCACCTACCATACCTCGCCCGTCGGCAGCAAGCAACGTTAGATCAGCAGAAAACCCTTCACGCTACGCGTCACTCAGAGGTGTCCACGCGCGACCCCAAATGTTGTTGCCTCGACGATCGGTTCCTTCGAGCAGCCAAAAGTGCTCATACCGTAGGCCGTCGAGCTCCACGATCTCCCGGTTTCTTGCCTCCGGAAACGCGCGTTCCAAGCGCTCGTCGATAGTTGGTTCAACCTCGCCGCGTGATAGCAGCTCCGAGCGAATCAGCCTTTGGCTTGCTTGTAGTGACGTAATTCGCCGGCCCGCTTCATTTATCTGACTCCGTCCCTTGGTCGGATTCGAATTTATGTCGTGGCCTATTCCCCGCTGAATGAGCACTCTCGCTGTTTCACGGGTTCGACGTAGCCGATCTTCGACCACTGCAAGATAGGCCTTGGAGTAGTAGAGCCTTGGCTCGGTCACGACACAGTTGTCGCATAGATCTTCTGGGTCGAGCTCATCGAAGACGGAGTGTTCGCACCGACTGCACTTCATAGTTGAGTTTCGAGAGAGACAGTTGCGATCTAGCGCCCAGCGCTCTGCCGCAGGGCTTCTATAACAATGCGGCAGGCGAGCGCAGCGAGCCAGCCGCCTTCCTTGAATCGCCCCGCCGGCAGCAGCGGTCCGTTCGACATCGGCGTCACGACTCTTCGGGCTTCGGTCGATACTTAGGCCACCGATTGTATCCCCGAGTAGGATCGTTCGCTTGAAGCGCCACAATGAACTCGATCTCTCGGCGATTGACTTCGGCGTCGGAAGCGGTGGCGGACTCCCAGAGGATCTCCTTGCGGACCATAAAGTCGCGCCGCTGGGCCGGCGTGAAATCGGCCGCAACAAGATCAGAGTTGGCGCTCCCGAAATAGTTCACGCTGCCCGTGAGATCCTTTCCCACGTAGATCTTCCCGTTGGGATACGTGATGCGGTAGACCACTTTGACCCGCCCATCTGGACCTGACTCCGACATAGCGCGTGCAGATGAAAGCCGTGTGAGCATGAAGAAAGACTCGATCCATTCCGCTGTTGAACGCTGATTCGACATCGCCATCAACTATTGCCCCCGAACTCCTCGGCTGCCAGCGCAGTGAACCGTGTGACCAAGGCTTGCTGCCGGTCATCCGCACCGGGTGGAGTCATCAACCGGAGACAGCCCGTCCGGCGTCGGACGGCAAGCAGCGCCTGGGCGGCATCTTCAAGGGAGATCTGCCCAGCCTGATACCTCGTCAGCGTCTGGCCTACTATCGGATCGAGCATGCCAAAGTCCTGCTGAATGTCGAACGCCTCAGCGTTCTGCTGCAGCGCATCAGATAGTTTGCGCGCGCAGCGCGCATTTCGACGTGCGCTGACCGCAGCAACGCTTTGTTAGGCAGGTAGTCGGCGCCTTCGAGCATCGTACGCGTAGGTGCCGCTCACTGGATCATACACAATTCTCCAGCTTATCGGAACATCCGCTGCAACGTGACGGAACAACCGAACGATTCGCCACGCCGGTAGGTACAGTACTCCGCGCTTGCGCCCGATGTCCGACGCAACGAACACTCCTCGAAGCCGCTCCTTATGGTCTACTGTGTGAAGAAACACATACGAGTGGATCACTTTGTTGGCCAACTCTCGAGCGGTGAGAAGCACCTTCTCCGGGCGATCAAGCTCGAAATATTCGTCGACCTCCTGACGGCGATGGCGAGGCATCCGTTTGTCGACGATTGCGGGATACCTCACCCATGCACGATTCAGTCTCCAAAGTGAGTTTGTAGCTCTCTTCGAGCTTCCGCACTGCGAAAAAGCCGTACATGACGTCGCGTTCCACGCGGGCGCTCTGGGCGTCGGTCGCGACCGGAAACCTCCGGGCTCTAGCCAGCGAGCTACTGAAGCGCTTGAGGTCAGAGCGCCATGGATGAGATTCGTAGATCATTTGATGCTGGTTGGACTGCCTAACGCTGACGTTGTGCTGCAGGGACTTTCATCAAACTGCGGCCAGCGAGCGCAGCGAGCAATTGGCCGCAATCCTTTAGGCTCTGTCAGCACCAACGCAAGGTTAGCTGCCTGGCTTCTTATCTCGGAGTTCGCGCATTCGAAGATCCGCGGCTATTGCGCGGGCCGTGTCAGAATTCTCAAGTCGCTCGGGGTCAGCAGCTACTTCAGCAATTATGCCGTCCTTTTGTTTCTGTGACATTGATTCGGCGATGGCCGCCACTTTGCGCGCTTTAGCAATAAGGAACAGTCGAAACTGCCCCGGCATTGCATACTCTCGCGGCATGATCGTGCCACCATTCAGATTCACTTTTGTTCCGAGAAATATTTTTGTCGGCGCTCGTTGGATCAAACCAAGTACACAAAACGGCCCTGGCTTTGCAAACACGAATGCAGTGTTTCGCCCCCCAACCACATCAATGTCTAGAGAGCGTGCCAGATACAGGTTGAAATTCGGCGGAAGGTCCGGATCATCGTTCGGCAGCAGTATATCAAGCGGCAGAAAGTGTTGCTCAAATGGCCCAAGGTTATGGCACGTGCCGAGCAGAAACTTGCGCCAAATTGCGACGGCTTCAGTCAAAAAGGCCTTCTGTGTGCTATCGAGTTGCGATGACCCGTCCCGCTCATAGAAGAGAGCGACGCGAAGTGACAGTCCAACACAAAATCGAGCGAGCCACGGACCATAGGGAATTATCGCGCCGTGATCCGAATTGAGCGGATGAAAAATTGTCTCCGCGAATATCTTCTCGTCTTTGCCGAGAAGCTGCTCGCACGAGTCGCAGAATAACGGGAGCTTGGGCCCGTCCTGTGCCCTACGATTCGGAGCAATAGAGTTCCGAATGTAAGGCGTTGCTCCAGTTGTTTTGAACCAGTCCGTGATGAACCTCGGAATCACGTGGCTAGTTCGAAGTAGCTTGTGGTCCCCGCACAGCCGGCATGTAGTACTCACGGAAGCAGTCATGGGTGTTTTGTGCATGCTAACGCCCAAGTTCACTTGCGAGCGAGTCAAATAGAAGCGAGCGCAGCGAGCACTCCTTAAGATCGCTCGTCAAGTGCAACGTTCGTTAGCCGGCGGTGTGCGCCATTCATCCTCGAGACGCCCTTCACGAACGTCGCCGCTAACCGAGTCGTTCATCACGAACATTGACGCTACTCTCGCGTAGTGGCTCGGTTGGTGGCTCATAGTGATCTGCGCTTCGATGATATCAAAAATGCGAACGACTAAAGCCACATGATCGTTGGTAATAAGCAAGATACCAACGTGCACGTTCGGTCCCCATGGCAAAGGAATCTGAGGTTCCGCACCTGCAAAATAAATTCTACCACACAATGCAGCCGATATCTGTGTTTCCTTAGGATCTAGGAGGCAATCGCGAATATCGCTTGCGGCGGGTTCTTGCAAAAACGCATCGCCCAACCAACGACACGCCAACTCATACGCGATTTTCAGAACACCGCGCTTGTATTCAACGAGGTCGATGTTGACTCCCGATACTTCCACCTCAGCATTGATAGAGTGAGTGACCGCGTGCTTTTCGATATCTGCTTCAGGCAAGGCGTCGTGGCCTGCTCGTTTGAGAATTTTATTGACTAGGGCTGGAAGGTCTGCTGCCTCTGATTCGTCTAGCCGGATGGATATCATCTCACTGCCGTCTGCCTGTTTGGTGCGTTGCACAGAGCGTTCTATGATGAGTTTCCCTGGTCCACCATCTCCGGCGACAACGTCCCTGAGCCTATAAGTTGGGTCACCAACAAGGTGACCGCGCGCGAGAGGGTTAGGTACCTTGCCGCTATTGCCAGATATCCCTAGCTGCATCCGTCGAGTTTGAATAAGCCAGTGATCAGTGAGTGAGCTATCGACGGCACTACCGAGTGTGTGGTTACACTGATCGCATACGTTGTGCACGACCAGTCGTCCGCCAATCGCACTTGGGAAAACGTGTTCCGGATGGAACTCCGCTTCCGGCTTGGGAGTTGTACAGATGATGCAGGTTGTCATCGAGAGTATGTTGGTCAGGCTAACGCCCAAGTTCAGCTGCAAAGCGGCCAACACGGAACCGTCTCGGATGACGACGTGTCGGCCGGTTTGTCAGCTGCAACGCCTCGTTAGACCGCGGTGCGCAGACACCCTGCTCATCAATCAGAGTTCTTCCGCTTAGAAGACGACCGGCCTGGCGCTTTGATGGCACGAGGACCGGAATCGCCCCCTTGGTGCTGGCGGATTTCCGCAATCGCGCCGGCTACCGTCGATTGGATGTTGGTAGGACGAAGCCAGATAGGGCCGAAGCGGCCACGCATAGTGAGATTCGCTACCGCTTCCCGAAGGAAAGGGAACAGCGTAGCGAAACCAGCCTGTCCAACAAAATCGAGAGGCGGAAGGGTAGGCTCTGGTGTGTCTGCGATGACGAGAGCAGTCATCGCTACGTCAAACGTGTATAGAGGAGGAGGGTTGGTGTCCTTGGTCAATACTCTGACACTAACACCGGCGATTACACGCCCTAAATCCTCTTCGCCGGAACCGAGCGTTCCCTCAAAGAGCCGCACCTGCACATCGGTAGCGAGTCCACCGTCAGCCAGGGCCGTCGGTGGCTGCGCGAGATAGTCTGCACGATGCGCGAAGTGCGCGTGCTCTAGCACAATCTGGCCAATAGACAGGCCAATTCCCCCGGCGGCATCTGTGTTTGAATCGCTCATGCGCCGACCAACTCACCCTTAGCTACGGCCATACTGGGAACCACTAGCCGAAATGGCTTCTGAGTTTGAGCACTTAGCGCGGCAGCGTCCGTTGCGTTAGCAACTGGCCTGAAGGCCGTTTCTAAGAGGACGTCCATGCGATCACGGGATACTTCGCTCTGCCCGATAGGACTAACTACCAGATCGGAAAGCTCTTGCTGGCAGGCCCAGAGCATGTCAGCAATCGTGGTTAGCGTCATATTCCGCCGACCACTTAGAACCTGTGATACATGGCTAGAGCTTTTTCCAATGCGCTTTGCGAGCTCTGCCTGTTTGAGCCCGGCAGCCTGTATTGATCGCAATATCGCATCAGTGACTGCTAGCATCGCAGAGTCCTGAGCATAGTACCGCTCCTCGGCGGTTGATTTCAGATGCTCGAGGACGTTGTGATTGCAGAATGGCGCCTTTTGACTGGCGCCCGCGTCGGCTACTCTACGCTCGCTGGTCTTACCACCAATGCTCTTGCCAGCCTGAGAGTGCTTCATCATGTGCGGGTCCGTTACCTGAGAGTTTTACTTCGACTGCTTCCGCGGCACCGTGGACTTCGTGGCTTCGCGCTCTAGAAAGTCGCGCCGAAGGTTCTTCGCTTCCGCATAGTCACTTTCCTGCGTCTTGGGCTTCTTCTTTGGAGCTCCGCTCGTCAGGTACAAGCTCGTACCGTGAAGAAAAGCGAAGATCCGGCTATCGCCCGGCTTGAACTCGAAGAGGTCTGAGTACTCGCCCCGCAACTGGTGCCCGTGCGTTTCGCTAGGTAAATGGCCGATATCTGCCATACGCTTCGCCAACGCGAAGAAGCGAGCACGGTCCCGCTCAGGCATCTCGTCCAGGTAGTCTTTAGCCGGATACCGGCCCTTGTGCCGCATATAGCGGACGACCCGAGCGTCGCCCATAGCCACGATGCTAAGATCGACCATATAGGTCGTTTACTTTAATGTAAACAGGATACCCCGGCAACTAGGCGGAGATCCATTGGATGTGCGGTGGCGAAGAGACACACGTAAACCGTTGTGATGCAAAGATATACGAGACACTGATATTGAACCGAGTTCGGCAACAGGGGCAGTGTGCGAAGCTAATGAGGATCTCACGTTGATCTGATACACTTCGGCAAGCGCTGTCATCGCTACCTGAGCAGGGGCGGCCTTACCGCTGAGCTGACACGACACGAGGGCACACCGGACCCGGGACAGAGCTGGGCCTGCGACCAAGGAAGGTCAGGCGGTCTAACGCTGCGTTCTGCTGCGAACGCCACAGCCGATAGCAGCTGTGAACGAGGCGCAGCCGAGATTACACAGCGGTGAATCCACGCGGAAGGTCGGGCGTTTGTCAGCAGCAACGCTCGTTAGACGTCCGGTGACGTCACGAAGCCCAACTCTGTGCGCACGTTTTCGAGAATCTGGCGATGGACCATCAAATGCTCGGAGCCCCACACCGGTCGATCGGACCCGACGAGATATCGCGCCGAAGTAATATCGGTCTTCTCGTGCATTGGTACGACGTGTGCATGCACATGGGCGACGTCGCCGCCGGTGAACAGGAAGGCGACGCGATCCACGGCGTACACTTGCTTCATTCTGCGGGCCAACTGTTGGCCAAGATGCAGAATGCGCGCCGCCAGCGCTGGTGGGAGTTCTTCGAACGTCGCCACGTGTGATTTCGCGATGATTTGTGTGTGCCCAGGTCGGATGGGACCGATATCGAGAAACGCCATGATATGCTCGTCCTCGTAGACGATCACGGCATCCACCTCTTTGACCGCAATCCGGCAAAAGATGCACTGAGACATTCGGAAACCTCCTTCGAGGATGTAGGACGTCTAACGCCCTTTGGTTCAAGGGCGAAGGGCCACTCGCCGTAACCTGGAACTCCGTCTGAAATCATGCCAGGCCCTTCGTCCCTTGCAACCAATTGTTAGGCAGTCCTGTGGGCGCTTTCGTTCATCGGCGCCGAAAGACGCTCTGGTACCGTCGCACTGATGGATCCGGTGGTCGCTGCTCGTCCCACCAGCAGCATTGCTCCAGTACCTCAAATCCGGCAAGGGCTGCGCGCTCGATCAACGCCGCAGGGCTGAACAGCTCAAAGTCCATCACCTCACGGGTGCCGTCGGAATACTCGATGGTAGAGTGTAAGCGGCCCTCCCGGACGAGGTTCGTGATCGTGACCCCGTCCACCCGTGCGGCGGGTGTCGGTGCACCTTGTTCGGCAACGAAGTGCTCGGGATGAAAGAGATCAAGAAGAAGCCGACCTTCGGGCCGAAGCAAGCTGGCGATGTCGGAGAGCACTTGGTCATTGGTGGCCGGATCAAAGTAACCAAAGCTCTGCCAGAGAATGACGACGGCATCGAACGGCCCTTCGAGCGTGTGGAGATCACGCTGGTCCAGCTGAAGGAACCTCGCTGTCGGCGCGGAGGAAGATGCACGGCGAAGCATCTCTGGGTCACGATCGATGCCGGTGATCCGATAGCCACGAGCCGCAAGGGCTGCGGCATGTCTTCCCGCTCCACAACAGACATCAAGAACCTGACGGAAGGCGGGGAGGGGAAGACGGCGAGCGACCGCCTCGACCTCGGCCGCGGTCCACACCTCGGGCATCGTGTCCATGAAGGTGGAGAACCATTGCCGAGAGAACTCGTTCACCATGGAATCGCTCCGGAGATATTTAGGCTGCCTAACGCTGGCGTTCTGCTGCAGGGCACTTCCACAAGTTGCGGCCAGCGAGCGGAGCGAGCAAGGCAGCAATCTTTGAAGGCCCTGTCAGCAGCAACGCAAGGTTAGATTGCCGGCCGACGCCGGTAGATGGGCACTTTCCCCGCCTGCTGCAGTCGACCGCGTGGGCCGCCCGGTATGAGGCTAGTCAGGCAATGATCGCTCATCGGCTAAAGCGCGCCATCGCTTGTGAGGTGTACGGTAGCTAAAGCTCACCTGCATTGATCCATCACGTGAGTCTAGCCGTGCCCATGGGATGCTCATTTCGTCTACTGAAAGCTGCTCTGGCCAAAGTTCGTCAAACGATCCGTCAGTACGAATCTCCGGTAGAATATTGTCGGCAGTGATTGATCTGAGCACGTAGCCGTTGGCGAACACGTCTACTCGGCGAATCCTGCTGAGAAGCGGCTGGGTCACGAAGACCGCCAGGAAGTTCTCGTCGAGGTCACCGAGAGTTGGTGCAGGAAATGCCTCGTCCAGCATGCTAGAGAATCCGCCTGATGCTCCAAGAATCTTCATTGGCCCGTCCGCGAGTGAACTCGATGTAGAGTAAGAACGGGCCATTCTGCGGCGACCAATTCGATTGGGCTCGTCTTGCGACGGGGCAGATTTCGATTCCTCAGTCGGATCTTCGTCTTCCGCCTTCGAGATCCAGAACCCACCTGATACGACGTCGTTCCGAATGGGTCTTTCAGTCGGGCGAAGGTCGTGGTCGCGTGCACCGACCAATAGACTTGAGTATTTCGAGCTGCCGCCAAGCTTCCAGACCGTGAGCAGAACACGATAGTGGCCTAGCTCATCAAGTGAGGCCGGCGCATTCAGCTCGACATGAATCGCGATGCTACGCAGAGGTCGCTGACAGTCGTGAAGGAACTCGAGACGTGCAAGCTGTGAATCGACAGCGGAGAACTTCTGCGCTACGAGCTTTTCGAACTGGGTCCCCCATCGGGCAAAGAAGGCGGCCTGTTCGGCGTCGCTGAGTGGGATGCGAAGATACTGAAATCGAATCCCAAGACCGTCTGGGCCGTCGAGGAGTATTCGCAATCGCTCGCGCGTAAGCACCTCGCAGAATGCAATGCCGCGAGCCCGCGCCTGCTTAACAAGGTTGCCGATTGCACCGGTGGTTAGCCGAACGTTCGTCATGAAGACAAACGCTTCAAGTGCAGAATTCTCCTTAAGCGCTCGCTCCAGATCACTGGAGAACTTCGATCTCACAGATCGCACGTCTGCGCTCGAATCCGACGTGTTGTTCTTGAACCCGACGGCGATCCACACCTTGCGGCCGTCGTCCATCGTTGCTTCAATGTCGCGCCCGCCGTCGGGTCCGCCTTGCGGATGTCGCGGGGTGATGTTCCGAAATCGCGAGTCCAGTGACAGGAGTGCGAGACAGAGTCGCTCGCGATCCTGCTGATTCGTATCAAGCCAGTAGCGCAGCCGGTGGTCGGTCTCGTTTGGACTAGACGAACTGGAAGACATCTGTTGATGGGATTTTCGGACAGTCAGTAGTGGAAGGCAATCTAACGCTCGCGTTCAGCTGCAGCCGCATCGAACAGAAGCGCGCGTAGCGCGCCGTCAATAGCGCGGCTGTCAGACTGCAACGCCGGGTTAGGCATCGACTCCCTTCTCGTTGTCCGAAATGCCGCGGATGCGGCGCTCCAGTTTGTCCTTTAGATCCTTCATGCCCTTGAAGAAGATCACAGGGTAGTCTTTTAGATCAAATTCAAGTTTCGTGCCCTCACGAGCTAAGTAGATCGGAGTTTTCTTTAGCGCTTGTGCGTATCCCGCCTCGTAGAACACGTTTGGACGTGCATCGGTGAGATCGACGATTACGTACTCAGCCTTTCGGATTGATTCAAGAATGCGGTCCGTAATCCTTTCGTTCGAATGCGGCTCGTCGACCCTTTCTGCATGAATTCCGCAACGGTTTGCCCCTTCCTTGATCGCATCAAGGACATCTTCGGTGGCAGAATCTCCGGGTACGATCGGCATGGCGATGAACGCGTAGCCTTTTTGAATGTCTGGATCCTCTTGAACAATCGCCTTGTCCGGCGGCGGCCCCGCTCGCAAAACGCCAATGGTCTTGTCGACCATGTCGCGGATGTTTGGAACCAAACTCATTCCGTATGGCGCATCGAAGATCATGTCGAATGGATCGATGTTGCGCATAACTAGGCCGCCAATTGCGGGCGGCGGCCCGATTGTGACTGTATGAAAGCACCCGGCTTCGATTACTTCGCGCCGTACCCAGACAATGTCGTGGTTTATCGCTTTGCGTGTTTGACCGTCATCTTCTTGCTCCCACCATCTCGCAAGCAGGTCTCCGAACGCCTCGAGCTTTGCGATTCTGTCTTCAACGTTCATAAGGTTTCCAGGTATGCCTAACGCTCGCTTCTGCAGCGGGCGCTCACATGAAATGCGCGCGCAGCGCGCTACCGAAACCACGCCCGTCTGCAGCAAGCATCGTTATGCAGCAGGCTAGAGCTACTTTCGCCGCACGAACTTTACGCCATCTGGGACTGCTACTGGATCGGCAGAGCAGACTTCAACGATCGAGAGCTCAAATCCGCACGGTGACATGCTGCCCAGTTCAAGCTCAACGTAACTGTTCGGCCCTGTTCCAACTGGCCGACATGGGGAACCGTCCCATACGCGCCAAAGAATGCGAGTTTCCTTCTCCCATGCGAACCGAGCTCCCGAGAGATAGAACGAGCAGATGCTAGAAAGGCGTCGAAGTATGAACTCGCGCTCGAAGTCATTGCGAACTCTCGCCACCAGGTCTCGGAGTACCGGTATGGGTTCCTGTGGAACAGGCTCATAGTAGACGCGCCGAAAGTCAGGGTTCTGCGCGCTGATGGTGAAGCGGAGCCTTACCGGTCCAAAGGACTGCCAGAAGGAACGCTCCTCGTCCTCGTCTACGTTGATATCCGTGAAGCATGCGAAGTAGGTATTCGGCTCAATGAGCGTCCTGTAGAGTGGCGCACCATTCGTAGCCTCGAGGTATCCAGTCAGACCATGGGATACGCAGAACGTCTCGATCTCTCCTTCTGTGATGCGCTTGCCAATGTTTGCTAACCGGAATCGTTGCGACGAGAGAATCTCTTCCGCGGCCTTCTCCGAGGTATAGTGATATACCTGAGCCTGCCGAACGCTGGGCCAAAGTTTGCCGATGATCGCGGAAGAGATCTTCTGCATAGACCCGACACCGTCAGTGACCACCTTGGGTGTGACCGCTATGTCTTCCCAGGTGATGTTCTCATGAATCCCGTGCGCGGCTAGAACGTCTGAGATCGCGATGGCAATTCGCGCACGTAGATCGAAGGCTGGTGGGAGCATGGAAAGTTGTTGTTGACTGCATAACGCGTATTAGACTGCAGGGGATCACTGCGAGCACCGTCTTATATTCGCGCTTCCTGCCGTCTAAATCTCTGACGGACACAACCATTCAATTTCCCAAGTCATTGAGCAAGACTCATTTGACCCATCCGGTCAAAATGTCCCCGTCTCTTTATACAGCGGCGAATGCAGCATAAGCCTCCATCGCGCAGAGAGGCCGCCCGACCGACCAGCACACTCCGCCCGCTGCTCACCGTTGGTAGCGATCAACAAGCCCCGCTCACCCCCTCCCTCCACCACCCTCGCCTCCTTGATGTAATCCAACGCCGGAAACCACCGCTGCAGGTACGCATTCCCCTGCCGCGCGATACGCGCATGATTCGGCTCCTCGCGATACTCCGCGTTCAGCTGCTCCACCACCTCCATCCCCCGCGTCACCCGGCCGATCGGCGCAAACACGCGCTGTCGATCGAGCTTGCTGCCATTCTCCCCGGTGCTGATGAACAGCTCCGTCGCTCGTGAATCCGTTCCGTTGGCGGCAAACGCCACGGTGCCCTTGGTGTTGCTGATTCGCATGGGATCATCCGGAATGGTGGCGTTCACCCAGGCGTCGTTCACCGCCACGGTGCCATGTTTGCCGAACTGCACGATGAAGCCGGGCATGACGCGGTAGAACCGCACGTCGTCGAAGAATCCGATGGTCACGAGTTCATGGAACCGGTCCGCACCCCGGGGGGCGAGGGCGCGCTCCACCTCTACCACGAAGGGGCCTTTGCTGGTCTCGAATCGCACGGTGTACCGATCGGGGCTCCGCGGTGGCGTGGGGGCGGGGCTGGGGATCTCCCGCGCGGGCCTGGCAGCCACACTGTCAGCGGGGGTAGCAGCGGTACGCGACGAGGCGCCGGTGTCGCCGCCGGTACAGGCGGCCGCGGCAGACAACATGGCGACGGCCGTGAGCGCGATTCGCGCGGCGCTGGGACGAATACGGGAGGAGAGCGGCTGGGCGTGCATCTCCGGAGTATGCGTCATTCGCTCCACTCTGTCACATCCGGCAGACGATCCGTCACATCCGCCTGTTCCTGCGCCGGAAGTGGCCACACCCTGACGCACAGCGTGCCGTCCTCCGGCATCGACACATCCGCACCGACCTGCCTGCCCGCCACACACTTCCCGCCCCGTTCAGCGATGCTCTCTGTCCGCGCCTCCGCCGTCACGACCGCCGCAGGCCTGCTCCTCGGCGTTCTGCTCACATTTGCTCCCACCACGCGCGCACACGCGCAGTCCACGGGCGGCGGCACCATGACGCCAGCCGCGCCGGCTGCTCCTCGCCGCGCTGCGGATCCGGCCGATGTGGCGTCCATCGATGCGATCGTGCGCGCGCTCTATGAATCCATCTCCGGCCCCAAGGGCGCGCCGCGCGATTTCGATCGCCTGCGCACGCTCTATGGTCCCAATGCGCGCATGATCGTCACGGGTCTCGGACCCGATGGCAAGCCGCGCCTGCGCAACTGGAGCGTGGAGGAATACATCACGGCCGCGGGGCCGGGCCTCATGGAAAATGGTTTCTATGAGCGGGAGATCGGCCGCCGCACGGATTCCTTCGGCAATGTCTGGCACATCATGAGCGTGTACGATTCGCGCTTCACACCCGAGTCGAAGCCGTTCGCGCGTGGCATCAACAGCATCCAGCTTTTCAAGGGCGCCGATCGCTGGTACATCGTGAACATCCTCTGGGATTCGGAGCGTCCGGACAATCCCATTCCGGCCGACCGCATCACGGTGAAGGACCGCGACTGATCGTGGGCGACCCGACGGACCCGAACACGCACGAGGGCGTCGCGGACCGCGAGACGCTGCGCCGGAAACTGTCGGCGTTGCTCGAGGCCCGCTACGAACTGCACGAGGAGCTGGGCGGTGGTGGCATGTCCGTGGTCTATCGCGCCACGGAACGGGCGTTCGATCGTGTGGTGGTCATCAAGGTGCTGGCGCCGGAACTCACGGCGGCGCTCGACACCCGACGCTTCGCCCGCGAGATCAACATCGCGGCGCGATTGCAGCATCCCAACATCGTGCCGATGCTGTCGGCGCAGATCGATCACGGCATTCCCTACTACGTGATGCCGTACGTGAAGGGACGTTCGTTGCGCGATCGACTGGGCGCGGGACGGGTGCCGTTCGCCGAGTCCGTGTCGATGCTGCGCGATGTCGCACGCGCGCTGGCCTGTGCACACGCCGAGGGGGTGGTGCACCGGGACATCAAACCGGAAAATGTGTTGCTGGCGGGACGGGTGGCGATGGTCACCGACTTCGGTATCGCGAAGGCGCTGATCGCCGCGGCATCGAACGAGATGCAGACCACGGCGCACACGCTCACGCAGTTCGGGGCGTCGGTGGGTACACCGCGTTACATCGCGCCGGAGCAGGCGGTGGGGATAGATGTGGTGGACCATCGAGCCGATCTCTATTCGTGGGGCGTGATGGCTTACGAGCTGCTCGCGAGCGTGCACATGTTCGCCGATCGCTCGGGGCCGCGGCAGATGGTCGCGGCCCATATCGCGGAAATGCCACGCGCACTCAGCGAAGTGGCGCCGGATGTGCCCGAGGTGCTGGCGGATCTGGTGATGCGCACACTGGCCAAGGACCCCGATCAGCGGCCGGACAGTGCAGAGGATCTGTTGACGGTGCTGGAGGGGTTCGATCATGCGGTCAGCGGCGATCGATTCTCCTCCGGGCCGATCAAACTTTCCGGCACACATGCGGTACCGGACACCTGGCGCACCAGGTTCGTGCGTCCAGGGACCATCGCCGCGGTGTTCGTCGTTCTGGCTGCGGTCGCAGTGGGTGTGATCTACACGCGTCCCCGTCACGCGCTCGATGAACGCCTGCTCGTGGCGGCGCCGTTCCGTGTGGCCTCGGCCGACCCGGCGCTGCAATACCTGCGCGAGGGCATGATCGATCTGCTCTCGGCGAATCTCACCACATCCTCACTGCGCGTGACGCCTCCACGCACCGTCATGGAAGTATTCGCGTCGACAGCCGGTGCGCACGAACGTGATGCCACCGAGACGCAGGCGCTCACGGCGGCACGCCGGCTCGGGGCGGGCCATCTCCTGCTGGGTGATGTCGTGGCCACGTCGAGCACGCTCACCTTCACCGCTCGTCTGCTCGATGTTGCGGCGGGGACGTCGGCGGAACCCGTCGGGGTGACGGGCTCGGTGGACAGTGTGCCGCAGCTCGTGGACCGTCTGTCGCTGGCCATCCTCACGCGGCTCGCGCCCGACGAGGCGCGCCGGCTCGGCAACGTGAACACGACGTCGGTGGTGGCGCTGCGTTCGTATCTGGAGGGACTGGCGCTCATGCGCAACGGCCGGCACCCGGATGCCACCGTGGTGTTCCGGCGTGCCATCGAGGCCGACACGACCTTCGCACTCGCCGGCATCGGTCTGCGGCTCGCGGCGTCGTGGAATGGCAATCAGCTCATGACAGCACTCGGCACCGATGTCGCGTGGCGACACCGCGCGCGTCTGAGTGCGAGCGATCGGGCGCTGCTCACGGCGCTCATCGGTTCACGTTATCCGGAACCCACACCCACGGTGGAACGGCTGCGCGAGGTGCGTCGTTACGTGGCGCTGGCGCCGCAGCGGGCGGAGGCATGGTATCTGCTGGGAGACGCTCTCTTTCACTACGGGCATCTCACCGATATCAGTGAAGACTCGGCCGATACCGAAGCCAGTGCGTCATTCCTGCATGCACTCGATCTCGATTCGACCTATCTCTCGGCGGCGGTCCATCTCACGGAGCTCGCGCTCTGGTCGGACGACAGGAGCACGTTCGATCGTGTGTCGAGGATACGCTTCGCGGCCGATTCCGACCGTTCCTGGCTGTGGGAGTCGAACTGGTATCGCGCGGCGGTGACGAATGCGCCGGGTGGTTCGGTGTGGCTGGATTCTCTCAAACGACAGAACTGGGGATATCTCACACAGACGGCCATGCGCGAAGGGGTGGGCGCGCGTGCGGCGTTCGCGGTGACGGACTCCCTCTACCGACTGGCTGAAGGTGGCAGTCCCGACCGGTTCCTGAGCTTCGCCATGACGAAGCTCGACTGGCTGCTGCTGCTCGGTCGGCCGCAGCAGGCACAGCAGCTCATGCAGACGGTGCAGGCTCACAGCGACGACAACACGAAGGCCAACATGGCGGTGCGGTTGTTGCGACAGGCCATGATGGGCGAACACGACACCACTGGCGTGGGCGCGGCGCTGCGACATCTCGCCGCCGACGAGGCGCTGGCACCAACCGATACGATTCGCCGCGGATACATTCTGCGCGCGGTGCGCATGACGGAGCCGTGGCGGTTGGCGCAGGGCGATACGAGCAGAACACGTCTGTCGCTGCAGCGATTGCACGCGGCCACCGTCGGCACCCCGACTGCTGTCGATCCGGACTATCTGCTTTCGATAGGTCTCATCGAAGCCATGTATGCGCAACGTACCCGACGCGGGGATGTGAAGACACGGCTCGCGTACGTGGACTCGCTGCTGCAACATCTGGACTACAGCCGCGTGCACGAAGCGCGTACGGCGTTCACGAGTTTGCAGGTGGCGCGCATGTGGGAGCAGGAAGGAGAGCCTACCCGGGCACTGGTCGCGTTGCGCCGGTCGGGCGATCACTGGCTCGGATCGGTCACGCCGTTCTGGGCGACACGTCTGCGCGAACGTGGACGGCTGGCCGCGCGACTCGGCCACCGTGAAGAGGCGCGGCTGGCGTATGCCCGCTATCTCGCGTATCGCTTCGATGTGGAGCCGCCGGTGCTGGCGCAGGTGGACACCGTCACACGCGCCCTGCAGGCCCTCGGGAAGCCCGGTCGCTAGGCAGAGAGTCTCTCCCGCACGGGCAGGGGTAAGCGAAAATACGGTCAAGACCCACTCCAGCCGGCCCTTCGACAAACTCGACGCCCGGCGGCGCACGCAGGCGGTGCAGCGCGGCAAGGCACTCGGCCTCATCCCCTGACCCCGCGATCCGGTCATCCGAATGGATGATTTTTGCTGAAATCCTGCAAAACCAGGCAAAATCATCCCTTCGGGTGACGCGCGGACGGTCGACATCCCGCAAGTTCGGCGCGCTTCCTTCACCTGGGGACCTCACCTGGAGACGATATGCGCAGAATCGTTCTGACGTATGGCCTGATTGCCGGCGCCATCCTGTCGGCGATGATGGTGCTCACGATCCCGTTCATGGACCGGATCGGTTTCGATCGTGGTGCCATCATCGGTTTCACGACGATGGTGCTGGCGTTCCTGATGATCTTCTTCGGGGTGCGTTCGTACCGCGACACGGTGGGCGGCGGCAGCGTCACGTTCGCTCAGGCGTTCGCCCTGGGGCTGCTCATCGCGCTCGTGGCGACGGTGTGTTACGTGATCACCTGGCAGTTGCTCTACTACCAGTTCATGCCCGACTTCGCCGACAAGTACGCGGCCCACGCCATCGAAAAAGCGCGTGCGGCCGGGGCCAGCGCCGATGAGCTGACCCGGCTGTCGCAGGAGATGGACGCGTTCGCCGTGGCCTACCGCAATCCGCTGATCAACATCGGCTACACGTTTCTCGAACCGCTGCCCGTGGGGTTCGTCCTGACGGCCGTCACCGCGGCCATCCTGGGCCGGAAAGAAAAAGCGCCGATGCCCAACTGATCGACTGCCTGGTTGATCGATCCGTCAGAACCAGCGCCCCACCCGCACGAACCAGCGGTGATCGTCGCGGCTGTTGAAACCGTACTGGATGCGCAACGGACCGATGGGTGTCACCGCGCCCAATCCCACACGCATGCCGGCGATCCATTCGCCGGCCAACGGACGGTACTCGTCGGTGGACACCTGTCCCCCCTGCAGTGTGAGCTGCAGCGCCAGCGGACCCAGAATGGGACGGGCGATATCCACCGACGACGACAGTTCGGCGTGTCCGCGCTGTTCGAAGATGCGAAGACCCGCCATGCCGTCCTCACCACCCAGCGTCGTGGCGTCCATCAGCGGCAGTTCACGGTCGGCCCAGATGACACGCGACAACACCGCGATGTTGTACAGTCCGCGCTGGAATGTCGATGCCGTCATGGCCTGCAGTCGTGTGTACCGATTGGTGTATTCGAGATCCACGCGTGGCACGAAACGCGGATCCGATCGCACCCGCACGAATCGCACGACGCCACCAAATGCGGAGAACGCCCGATCGCCGAACTCTTCGCCGGTGGTACTGTCGCCTTCGATCTCGAGGGTGGTCACGCGCCGCGCGAGACCGGCGGCCTGCAGGGTCCAGCGCTGACCGAGCGGTTGTTCGATGCCGATACGCAACTGCTGATCGCTGAATGCGGGCAGCAGACCGTCGGGAATCTCGATGCGTTGATCGTTGGGATCGAAGAGGCGCACCCGTTCGCGTGCCACCAGCGCTTCCAGAAAGGGACTGCGTCGCAATTCGATGTACTCGTCGTTGCGTCGCAGTCCGATGAGCAGATCCTGTCGGTAGCGGCCGAGCGCCCCACGCATCGCGAATTCGAGTGGCGCGCGCATCACGTTGCGGTCGACGGCGCCCAGCCATGCGCGTCCGCCGAGTTCACCGTCGTACACGAGGCCCGCCGACAGCGTGCGGCGTGGCGCGAACACCAGGCGCGGATGAATCAGCACACTGTCGGTGCCGCTCACCGCATCGGCGGTGGGGCGGCTGACGGTTACCCGCTCGGGGGAGATCCAGAGCGCGTTCACGCGTTCGCCGTCGCTCACACGCGCGATGCGTGTCATGACCGAATCGAGCGACACATCGTTGGGCGATTCATTGCCGAAGATGATGTGCGACAGTCGCTGTTCCGCGCGGGTGGTCTGCGCGGTGAAACGCCGTGTGGCGAACGGCGGCAGCTCGGGCACGACTCGTTTCCTGGTGGGCAGGCATTCGGCCGACGGAATCGCGCGACGTGCCGCTTCACGGCCACGCGCGATCATCAGCTTCATGGTCGCATCGGAAAAATCGAGCGCCGAGATACCGGTGGTGTTGCTGGTCACCCGGAGATCGCCGTCGCGCAGTTCGGGGCGGTTGCGCGAAAAGAGAAACCGCATGAGCGACGACGCCACCACGCCGGTGGTACCGTTGCTCACCACCCCCGACAACGAATCGGTCATCTCGCTCAGGATGACACGCGTGGCGCCTTCCTGTCTGGCCACGCCCACGGGCGCGTTCTCCGCCACGCCGCCGTCAACGAGCACGTGTCCGTCGATGACGATGGGCTGAAACACCAGGGGAATGGCGAAGCTCGCGCGCACCGCTTCCGCGAGATCGCCGTGACGCAGCACGACCGGGTCGCCCGTTTGCAGATCGGCGGCCACGGCACGGAACGGAATGGGCATGCGATCGAAATCGCCGGCAGCGCGCAGATTGCCGGCCAGCAGCATGGCCGATGCGATGAGATTGACGTTGGCTTCGCGCGCGGTGGCCGTGGAAAAATCGAGACCGCCGGCCGCACCTTCGTGCCAGGTGAGCAGCGGCAGCACCGGGCCCAGCGCACGGGGCGCGGAGGGGGCATATCCGCCGATGTATCTGCCAACGTTGAAGCGGAACACGAACGACTCGAGCGCTTCGCTGTCCCATCCACTCGCGTACATCGCGCCCACCAACGCCCCGATGCTGGTGCCGACGACGAGATCGGGCGTGACGCCGAGCGAGTCGAGATGCTGGATGACACCGACATGCGCGATGCCCTTGGCGCCACCGCCGGCGAGCACGAGGGCCACCCGACCGGCCGGACAGGACTGCGCCCGCAGCGGTGAAGCCTGCGTGGTGACGAGCAACAGCGCACCCGTCACCACGCCAATGACTGACTTCAATAGCCGCGCAAAACGACGGCGGAGAGAAATGGATCGCACGGGGTGTGGCATCGGGACATTGAAGAATGAGAGAGCGGAATGGAGAGCGAGGTGGAACGCGAAACGTTACCGGGTGCGTCTGGCCGCACTGGTGGTCAGCGTGACGGTTCCCGCCTTCTCCATGTTCCGGATGTGATCGAAGACGTCCTGCAGCGGCACCGGTTCGAACTCGCCGGAGATGAAGTCGCGGATGTCGAGCACCGACATGCCCCGATCGAGCACGGCGTTGAGTTCACCCGTCATGTGCGGCGGAATGCGCGTGGGCGTGGGCGCCGGTCGACCGCCACCACCGGGGCCGCCAGGACCACCGGGACCCCCACCAGGCGCGGCGGCGGCAGGCTTGCGGTTCACGATGGTGCGCGACGCTTCCTGTTCCAGCGCCGACATGACCGGCTCGGTGGCCGGCACCTTCCATGTGGCCGCGGCCAGCGTATAGGTGGCCTTCACTTCGGCCAGCAGCGCGGCCGCACGCGCGTCGATCAGCGGGATGTACGTCGCCGTCAGCCGCTTCTCGGCGGCCGCCGGGTCGGCAAAGAGCACACTCACCGACTTGATGACGGACTTCTCGATATTGGCCTGATGCCGCACCGCCGCCTTGGCGTCGGTGTAGGCCTGGGCAAGCTGGTCGGCGCTGGTCACGTCGCCGATGTACCCCAGTCCCTTGCGCTGGTTCGCGGCCATGCGTTCGGCGCCGCGCCCCAGAACATCCGCGGCCACGCGGGTGGCCATCGGATCGTCGGCCGTGGCCAGCACGGTCATCGCACCCACACTCACCACCGCCGCGCGCTTGAACTGCGTGGGATCGAGCTTGTCGGGCGTGTCCTGCGACGAGTGATACCAGGGATCGGGCCAGGTGTTGAAGATCACGGCGGGAATGCCGTGCTGCATGTACGTGGCGTGATCACTGGCGCCGTAATACTTGTCGATCTTGATGTAGAACGGATCGCGGCTGCCGTTGGGCGAAAGCACGTCCAGTGCCGGCGCATATCCGATGTGACGATAGCGCACCCGTTCACGCGTGATCTCGGCGACGAACTCCATGAAGTTCTGACAGATGTCGTTCAGGAACGTCGGGAACGAATCGGGCGAGCGCATGAGCAGCCACGTCGCACCCGCCGTGGTGAGACGCAGCCCTTCCATATCGTAATTGAGATCGGCGATGATGCGCTTCTTGAGCTCGGGATGCGCATTGAGCCAGGCGTTGGTGCCCGCGATCTCCTGCACGAAGAGGAAATGGATCGTGCGCTTCGGGCGGGGCAGCTTGCCCTGCTTGATCAGCTCGAGATAGGTGCGTCCCACTTCGAGAATGAGCGCGGCGCCGGAGTTGTCGTCGTTCGCCCCCTGCTTGATCAGTCCTTCGAAGATGTGCGCGGAGACGATCACATCCTGGTTGGTGCTGCCATCGCCGTCGATGGTGAGGTGAATGACCTCCTGACGGCCGGGGAACGTCTGCGCTTCGACCACCGACCGTACGGTGATCTGTTCACCCCGTTCGAGGCGCACCTGCAGATCGCGCGCCTGTCGTGTGGTGACGAGCCATCCGAAGCCCGGATTGTTGCCCGCCATGCCACCGGCGACGATGCCCGAGGACACCATGATGTCGGGCTGTTCAATGGGGCGCATGGAATTCCATGACAGCACGCCCACGGCGCCGCGCTCGAACACGGCCATGCGCTGCAGGGTGTTGAGCGGGGCGCTGCCCATCACGACTTTGCCCTTCACATCCTTGCCGGCATAGTCTTCGGGGCGACTGCCGTTGCCCACGTCGACGAGGTCCCCCGAGATGTCGCCGGTGGGGGTGTTGGTGCCCAGCGCGACCGGGGTGTCGTAGATGTCGTGCAGCTTGCGGGGGCCGTTCTTCTCGGACACCCAGAGCTGACCCTTGGACGGCTGCCAGAGGGCGGCGGACGGGAAGATTTCGATGTTGGCCGAGGAGTAGCCGTACTGCTTGGCCAGCTCCACGGTGGCGCGGCTCTCGCGGAAAGGGCCCGTGGTGTATTCGGAAGCCTGCCGCACGCGCTGGTAGGGCACGAATTCCATCACGTGGTGCATCGCGCGTTCGCCCGAGGCTTCCATGATGATGGCGCGCATCTGCTCCCAGTTGAGCAGCGTGCGGTCCTCCTTCTCCTGGGCGGCCAGTGGAGCGGAGGCGAAAGGTTGCAGCGCGAGCGTGAGAGCCAGCCCGAGCGCGGGGGAGAGCAGCCGAACGGTGCGACGCATCGACAGGTCGGTAAGTAGGACGGGGCGGAGCGGGAGGGTATCCCAAAGCTATTCGGTGCCCATCGGGAAGAGCTATCTTTCAGGATGCTGCTCGATCTCGCACGCAAGCTGACGGGCCGTGAACGCACGCTGGCCGGCAACCGTCTGCTGGGGATGACACTGGCGTTCGTGGCCGGTGCCACCAACGCCGGGGCGTTCCTCGCGGTGAAGCAGTACACCTCGCACATGACGGGCATCCTCTCCACCCTGGCCGACTCGGTGGTACTCAAGGCCTGGTCGGTGGCGCTGGCGTGCGTGGGGGCGTTGCTGTCGTTCCTGACCGGCGCGGCGGTGTGCGCCCTGCTCGTGAACTTCGGACACCGTCGTCAGTGGCGCAGCGCGTTCGCCACGCCGCTGCTGCTCGAATCGGTGCTGATGTTGCTGTTCGGCGTGTTGGGCGCACAGCTCGCGCATGTGCAGGGACTCTTTGTCCCGTTCACCATCATGCTGCTGTGTTTCATGATGGGACTGCAGAATGCGGTGATCACCAAGATCTCCCGCTCCGTCATCCGCACCACCCATGTGACGGGCATGGTCACCGATCTGGGGATCGAGTTGGGGCGGCTGTTCTACGTGAATGCCTCGGACGACGGTCATCCGCCGGTGCTGGCCGATCGGGTCCGCATGCGGCTGCTGGCCAGCCTGCTGGTGTCGTTCTTCGTGGGTGGCGTGGTGGGTGCGGTCGGCTTTCAGCGGCTCGGTTACGCGACGACCATTCCGCTGGCGCTCACGCTCGGCGCATTGGCGGCGGTGCCGGCGTTCGATGATCTGAGTGAGTCGTGGGCGAGGGAGGCATGAGGGGGCGGTTCACCCCCAAACCCACCTCCTCACAACCCACAACTCATTCCGCCACCCTCGCCCCCACGAACCGCCGCGACCCCCTCTCATACGCATGCGCCAGCGCGAGCAGCCTGGCGTCGCTGCCCGGCAGTCCCACGAACGACAGGTTGCCGGCGGGCATGCCCGCGGCATCGTATCCGGCGGGCACCGACACCTCGGGAAGCCCGAGCGAATTGCCGTAGCCCAGGGTGGTGCGTACATCGGGCCACCGGTCGGCCGCCGCGGGCGCCCCGAACGGCATGGTGGGATACACCATGGCATCGAGTCGCTGCGCCGCCATGGCCGAGGCGAGTTGCGCCACCACCGTTTCGCGTGAACGCAGGAAGGAGCGCGCCGCCGCGTCCTGTTCGTAGGGCTGGTCGATGAGCACGGCCATCTTCTCCCACGATTCCGGCAGCACGTCGTAGAACGCGCGATACGCCGCGAGTCCGCGCTGCACCTTCCGGCGTGCGTCGTCCATCGACCCCTGCTGGCCGGCGAAGTAGCGCAGCAGCGCGTTGGCCGTGGGGGCCGGCGCATTGGCGTCGGGTTCCACATCGCCACGCGCCCTGGCGGCGGCGTTCATCTGCTCACGCACCGAGGCCCGTGTCACGGGTGCGACGAAGGCGTCGACGATGGCGCCGGCGCGTGTGCAGTCGGCGATGGCACGATCGAACACCGCGATGGCTTCGGGCTGCATCTGCGCACGCGGGACGTGGAACTCCACGAGCCCCAGTCGCGCACCGCGCAACGCATCGTCGCGCAGCGTGGAGAGGGCGCCGCGACGCCACGGTGTGCGCAACGCCAGTCCATCGGAAGCATCCGGACCGGCAATGGCATCGAGCATGAGCGCGGCGTCCGCCACATGACGGGCCAGCGGGCCGTGGGTGTCGAGCACCGGCCAGGTGGGAATAACACCCGTGCGCGGCACGAGGCCGAACGTGGGCTTCATGCCCACCACACCGGTGAATTGCGCGGGAATGCGGTTGGAGCCGCCGTCGTCGGTGCCGAGCGCGGCGAACGCGATCCCACAGGCCACGGACACCGCCGATCCCGCACTCGAACCACCGGGGGTGCGAAGGCCCGCCGGATCGTGCGGGTTGACGACCTGTCCACTGAGTGAGCTGGTGCCGTTGCCGCGATAGGCGAAGTCGTCGGCGACGGTCTTGCCGAGCAGCACGGCACCGGCGGAACGGAGACGCTGCACTTCGAGCGCATCACGATCGACCGCGTCGGGGAACAGCTGGCTCCACGCAAAACTCGACGCCGTCGTGGGCAACCCCTTCATGTCGTAGATGGACTTGGCGAAGAGTGGCACTCCATCCAATGGACCCCGCAGCGCGCGCCGACGGAGTCGCGCATCGGAGGCGCGGGCTTCACTCAGCGCCGTCTCGGCCAGCATGTCCGCCAGATGCAGTCGATCGTTCCAGCGACGACAGCGATCGAGCGCCCGCGTCGTGATTTCCACGGCCGTGTAGGCACCCCGTACACGACCGGCCTGATAGGCCACGATGGTGCCCTGCAGCGGATCATCGGATGGCTGCGATTCCAGCATGGCATGCAGCATATCGTGCAGCATGTCACGCTGGATGTCATGTCGCAGCGATTCCGATGCACCTGACCCGCGCAGCCAGGGGAAACCAAGCAGAGCGGTCAGATAGGCCAGCGACTCGCGCCGGGAGAGAGACATGGGACGACCGTCGAGAGAACGAACGCGTGAGAAAGCAGAGGACGTGTGCAACAATCCCGCGGATGTCTTCCGGAGATCTTCCGGATGTCTTCGATGTCCTCCGGATGAATACGGAGGACATACCGGAGGCATGCCCGTCAGGCGTAACTTACCAGCTCGTTGTGAACCCTGGGCGCTGCCGGAAGGTGCGGTGGCGTATCGGTCCCTTTTCTGGTGAGAGTCCTATGTCTGGTGTACGTTCGCTGCTCAGGTTGGATGCGGTTCCGGTGCAGAACGATCTGGCGTTGCTGCTGTTGCGGGTGTGGTTCGGTCTGTCGCTCGCGGGTCTGCACGGCTTCATGAAGATCGGCTGGCTGTCGGCGGATCCGGTGCAGTTCGCCGACCCGTTCGGTCTGGGACCCACGGTGTCGCTGGCGCTGGCCGCCGGTGCCGAATTCATCGGCGCGCTGCTGGTGGTCATCGGCCTGGCCACGCGTTGGGCCGCGTTGGCGGTGATGGTCACGATGGCCACCGCGTTCCTCTCGGCGCACGGCGGGAAGCTGCAGGGCGAAGGCAACGGGGAATTGCCGTTCCTCTTCTTCGGGGCGTTCCTGGTGATTTTCCTCGCGGGCCCGGGGCGCTTCAGCGCGGATGCGAAGCTGGGGCAGTAATACCCCCCCCCGCCTCGCACCTGTCGCACGTATCACACGCAGCACGGCATGTAGAACGGCATGTAGAACAACACGTGGAACGACATGCCGGGAGACGGGACTATTGCGCCGGTCCCGTCTCCACCGGTGTTTCCGTCTGACTGCCCCATTCCGTCCAACTGCCGTCGTACACGGCCACCTGTTTTGCACCGGCCGCTTCGAGCCCCAGCGCCACCGCGCAGGCCGTGATACCGCTGCCGCAACTGCACACGATGGGCGCATCGAGTTGCACGCCGGCATCGGCGAAGCGCGCGCGCAGGGCATCGGGTGGGAGCATCACCCCGTCGCTGTTCACCAGCGTGGCGTAGTGCACGTTGCGTGCACCGGGAATGTGTCCGCCGCGCACGCCCGCACGCGGCTCGGGCTCGGCGGCGCTGAAGCGACCCGGTGAACGGGCATCCACCACCTGTTCGGCACGCGCGCCGCTGTTGTGTGCTTCGACATTGCCACGCATCGCAACGAGATCGCGCCATCGCGCGGCATCGGGGCGAGGGGTGAAGACCGCGGGCGACGGCGATTCCGATGCGCTGTTCGTCTCACGTCCCTCGGCGCGCCACTTCACCAGGCCGCCGTCGAGCACCGCCACATGGTCGTGGCCGAGCGCGCGCAGCATGTACCAGAGACGCGGGGCACTGAAGTGCTGACCGGAGCCGTCGTACACGACGATGGCATGTTCACTGCCGATGCCCAGCGCGCCGAGTTTCGTGGCCAGCACCTCGGGTGACGGCACCGTGTGCGGATACGGCGCGTGTTCGTCGCTCAACCAGTCGATGTCGGCAAACACGGCGCCCGGAATGCGCGCGGCCGCGTATTCGTCGCGCGCGTTGCGTCCGGATGCGGGCATGTACCAGCTCGCATCCACGACACGAATGGAGGGGTGTGACAGATGTGTCGCGAGCCAGTCGGTGCTCACGAGCGGCGTGGGAAGCGGGAGCGTGGTGGTCATCTCTGGAAGCAATCGCCGGAACGCGCGGAGCTCAAGCGGTGATCAGAGGGCGATCAGGAAGCGATCGGGGCGTGTTCTGCGCTCATCGAGCGCTGGCCGAGGAGATCGGGATGATGGTGGCCTCCATCTGCCCCGATCGGCGGATGGCCTCCTCGGCCTGTGCTTCACGCACCTGCTTGAGTCCGCTCTGGATCATCCCCAGCACCAGCAACCAGGTGGCCGCGCCCAGGACCATGAACTTGCCGTAGTACCCCACGATGGGCAGCGCGAAGTCGGCGTTCCACGTCATGTGCAGCAGCATGCACACCCCGAGTACGCGCAGGAAACGCGGGTCGCCGAACATGCTGCGGTCGAACGGACGATTGTCCCGCACGCGCCAGAGCGCGGCGCCGGTGAGACCCGTCCACAGCACATGACCGCCGAGCAGCGTGAGCACACCGCGGTTCAGAATGGTGTCGCGCATGGCCACGTCGCCACCGGGGCCGAGTGCCGCGCGCAGGGCGTACCCGGCCGATTCGAAAATCGCGAAACCCGCACCCACGGTGGCCCCCAGCAGCAGACCATTGAGTGTCCAGCGGAAACGTTTCTCGCGCACCACCAGCAGCAACGTCAACACCTTGCCGGTCTCCTCGACGATGCCGGCGCTGGCCGCACCCAGCCAGTTGGACAGTCCTTCGGTCCAGTCGAAGAGGAAGAGCGAGATGACGATCGAGACGAGACCGCCGGTGAGCAGCAGGCGGATCACCTGATACAGCGAGATGTTGCGCGGGACATTCACTTCGAAGAAGAAAATGAGCAGCGACACCGGGATCGCGACCGAGCCGATCATGATCAGCCCGGGAATGAGATTCACATTGTGGAACCGGTCCCAGGCGAAGAGAAATCCCCAGTAGAGCGCGAGCGAGAGCAGGCACACGCGCACGAACAACCAGGGTTTGGGCCAGCGACTGTCGATCTCGCCGAGTTGTGGCGTGGTGAGCGCGGTGCCCACCGTGAAGTTCGCTTCGATCTCGCTGTCGTCGTGTTTCTTGGTGACATCGGCGAACATCTCGCCGGCGTTCCATTCGGCGGGCTTCTCGATGCCGGCCGCGTTGGACAGATGATCGCCCATGCGACTGACGAAGTCGAACACCGACACCGGCTGGGTGGCGATGTGCACTTCCCACAGCGAGCGGCCGATGCGCACCTGCTGCCTCGCCCGCGCGAGGACGGTGGACGACGAATGCCCGTCGATATAGAGCGGCAGCGTGCCCAGGGCGTCGATGCGCACCTGATTGTTTTCGAGCCGGATCCGCGCGAACGCGCCGACCACTTCCGGATCGTCGCTGAGCACGGCGCAGTCGGCGGAGGTGCCGAGTTGCACGGCCGCGGAGCCCACGAGAATGCGTTTGTGCAGATCGGGGCCCGCGATGCAGACGAGCAGATGACGGCCGGTGACCGTGTGCGACGGGTCAGCGGAAGCCTGCGGCTCTCCCGACGTGGAGGAACCGTGTGGAGAGCGCTCGAAAGAGTCCATGATCCATCAGCCCGATAGTGGCCCCGGCCAGAGGTCGCCATACAACTTCGGACCGCAGCTCTGACAGATGCTGTGGCTGAAAGTGGCATTGGAACGCTCGGCCACGAAAGTCTCCACGGCCTCCCAGTATCCGCGGTCGTCGCGCACCTTCTTGCAGTTGGCGCAGATCGGGATGAAGCCGGAGAGTGTACGCACATCCGCCAGCGCCGCCCGCAGCTCTTCGTTGAGCGAAGCGAGTTCGGCGTTGGCCGCCGCGAGCGCCGCCGCGCGGGCACGTTCGCGGCGCTGGTTGTACACGAGCATGAGCAGCAGCGCCGACACCAGGGCGAGAATGATACTGCCCATGATCACGGTGCTGCGCTGGCGCGAGATCAGAACCTGCTGTTCCACGCCACGGGACTGCAACTGCATGTTGGCGCGCAGGGCGGCATCGGTTTCGGCACGGGCTTCGCGCGATGCGATACGCAACGCCGCGTCCTGATCGAAGATGGTGTCCCGCAGCACACGAAAGGCGCGCAGATACCCCACGGCCGCGTGGGCATTGCCGGCGGCGTATTCGAGTTCGGACAGATGATCGAGCGCTTCCAGTGCGATGACCCGCTGGCCCACGATGCGGGAGAGGGCGAGCGACTCGGTGAATTCGGTGCGCGCACCGGTCATGTCGCCCAGCTGCATCCGTGCTTCACCCAGGTAGAGCAGCGCACGGGCCCGCGCGCGGTCACTGCCGCGAGCCGTGGCCGATTGCAGGACCGAGTCGAGAACGACCCTGGCCTGTTGCGGCCGGCCCTCGCGCAGCAGCAGGACACCCTGGCTGGCGGCATTGAACTCCCAGCTCTCCACGGTGTCGGCGGTGGAACCGCGGCCACCGGGGCGTCCGTAGGCTTCGATCGACTTGGCAATGAGCTGTCTCGCCTCGCCGAAGTTGCCACGATCGATCTCCAGCATGGCCAGACTGTTGAGGGCATAGCCCAGCGCCGCGGCGCCGCCTTTCAACTGTTCGGCGACGTGCGTGGCTTCCTGGAGCGTGACCCGTGCGCGCTCGAGCTGCCCCCAATCGTGGTACACCTTCCCGATGTTGGTGAGTGTGCGGGCCAGTCCCATGCTGTCGCGCGACGTGCGCCGGATGCGCAGCGCCTGGACGAAGGCTTCGAGTGCCGGTTCGTAGATCCCGAGCTGGTAATACGAGGCGCCGATGCCGTTGTAGACACGGGCCAGCTCCGTTTCATCGTCGAGGCGGCGACGCACCGCGAGCGCCGAGTCGAGATGCAGCAGGGCGCTGTCGTAGATATTCCGTCCCCAGAACGTGATACCGGTGCGGTAGCGCGCATTGGCGAGGGTGACGGAATCGCCGGTGCGGAGGGCGAGCGCACCGGCGGTGCGGTAGCGACGCAGCGCTTCGAGCGGCTGATCCCGCTCGAGGGCTTCACCCGCGCGGAAGATCGAGTCGGCCCTGGATGTGTAACGGCTGTCGGACGGCGGAGATGACTGCGCCGTGGTGACCGCCGGCAGGAGCAGTCCCAGGACGAGCACGGCCACCGGCAACAGGCTGCGCACGCCGCCCGCCAGCGTGCCGTGTCGGAGATGCCACCGGTCGCGCGTCATCTCCGAAAGTATCCACTCCCGCCCGCGCTTCACCAGCGGGGTGGACCATTTAGCGGTCCCGGCCGCTCCCTCTCGTTCCCTGCTGGTAACGGTTCGGGAGACTCACGCCACCGACCCTTGCGCACCCATCGCCCGCAGCACATCGGTGTGCAGGCCTCGGGCGGTCGTCTCGTCCAATCCGGCGGCGAGAACGTGCGCCTTTCCACCGACTTCGAGCTGCAGCAGATATGTCACCTGCTGCAGGGCGTGTTTGATGTCGACGCCCATCCCGGTGCCGGTGGAGATGGTCTGACCGGTCAGGACGATTTCCTGCGAACGGTCGTAGTGATTGCGTATGGCGAGATGATGGATGTCCGCCGCCGGGTACAGCATGCCCTTCACCGTGATGCCGTCGGGCGAGACGACAAAACTGGACGGTGTGCGGTGCAGCTTGGGCCGGAAGTCGACTTTGAGCAGACACCAGGCGAACACGCCGACGCCGACGAGCATGCCCACGGTCTCGTTCACCACGGCGCCGACCAGCATGCCGGCGAGAAACCCCAGGAGGATGTAGAACAGTCCCCCACTGCATCCGAGACTGGGTCTGCCGGCGGGGGTGACCGTGAACGTGACGTTGGAGCCATTCGCGGTCTTCTGGTACTGGGCTTCCTTCATGGGATATCCGGCAGAGGGCGCAAGGGATGGTGACCCGGAACGTGATCGGGCCGCTCACACCCGGCATTGCGTGAAAGCGCCCGCCGGACCGTCATGGTTTCCCCGGAACCTGTTAACTTCCCGGCGCCGTTTTCTCCGTTCCCGTCTCAGCCCGCACTCCCGTGGCCAACATCCTCCAGCGTCTTCCCGTCGGTGAAAAGGTCGGTATCGCCTTCTCCGGTGGTCTCGATACCAGCGCCGCGCTCCACTGGATGCGTGCCAAGGGCGCCATCCCGTACGCCTACACCGCCAACCTGGGCCAGCCCGACGAGTCGGACTACGACGAGATCCCGCGCAAGGCAATGGCCTATGGGGCCGAGAAGGCGCGGCTGGTCGAATGCCGCTCGCAACTGGTGGCCGAGGGGCTGGCCGCGCTGCAATGCGGCGCGTTCCACGTGAGCACGGCGGGACAGACGTACTTCAACACCACGCCACTGGGCCGCGCGGTCACCGGCACCATGCTCGTGGCGGCGATGCGTGAGGACGACGTCAACATCTGGGGCGACGGCAGCACGTTCAAGGGCAACGACATCGAACGGTTCTACCGCTATGGGCTGCTGACGAACCCCAATCTGCGCGTGTACAAGCCGTGGCTCGACCAGCAGTTCATCGACGAACTGGGCGGCCGCACGGAGATGGCGGAGTATCTCATCGCCTCGGGTTTCGAGTACAAGATGTCGGTGGAGAAGGCGTATTCCACCGACTCCAACATCCTTGGCGCCACGCACGAGGCGAAGGATCTCGAGTTCCTGAACAAGGGCATGCACATCGTGCAGCCCATCATGGGTGTCGCGTTCTGGCGTGACGATGTGAAGATCGAGCGGGAGACGGTGAGCATCCGCTTCGAAGAGGGCTATCCCGTCGCGCTCAACGGCCGCGAGTTCGGCAGCGCGCTCGAGCTCTTCACCGAAGCGAATGTGATCGGCGGCCGTCATGGGCTGGGCATGTCCGACCAGATCGAGAACCGCATCATCGAAGCGAAGAGCCGCGGCATCTACGAAGCGCCCGGCCTCGCGCTGCTGTTCATCGCCTACGAACGCCTCGTGACGGGCATCCACAACGAGGACACGATCGAGCAGTACCGCATCAACGGCAAGAAGCTCGGGCGGCTGCTGTATCAGGGACGCTGGCTCGACCCGCAGTCGCTGATGCTGCGGGAATCGGCGCAGCGCTGGGTGGCGCGCGCTGTGACGGGCGAGGTCACGGTCGAACTGCGTCGGGGCAACGACTACTCGATCATGGACACGTCGAGCCCGAACCTCACGTACAAGCCCGAGCGGCTGACGATGGAGAAGGGCCAGGAGTACTTCTCGCCGCTCGACCGCATCGGCCAGCTCACGATGCGCAACCTCGACATCATCGACACGCGCGAAAAACTCGCCGTCTACGCCTCGGCGGGACTGCTGCGCGGCAGTTCGGCGACGGGTGTGCCACAACTGCCGAGCGGGGCTGACGAGTAAGCGAGTCGGGCTCTAAAAACGGAAACGGCTTTGCCGCGCAATCCGCGGCAAAGCCGTTCTGTTGTTTCCGATCCGTCCCCGCTTGTCCCTCCCCCGGTCGCGAACGTGAAAATGTCACCGATCCGTCCGGCATCTATCGCGAATCGCGTTCCGTCGCAAACATTCCGGGTTACCGGTGTATTGCAGTTTCCCGCCGAGCGTCCGTGTGGTCGGCCGCTCCGCTCCCACCCCGTTTCATGATCAGGAGTTGACGGATGACGCGTCTCACGAAGGGCGCTGGTACGGTCCTCGCGGCGGCCCTCGCCCTCGCGACGGTGCCCCAGCTCGTCCATGCGCAGGAAGATCGATCGATGGCCGTGAAAGGCGGCATCCAGGTGAGCGGCTGGCAGGGCAAGGTCGACGACAAGGAAGCCAAGGCCGGCCTCACCGTCGACAGCGCCAAGTTCATCACGATGGGCCCCGGCATGCACGCCACGACCGGCCCGGCCACGACGTACTGGAACCCGTCCATGGTCGGCAAGGGTGACTACGTCGTGAAGGCGACGTTCACCGAACGCGAGTACATGGGCCTCAATTCCCATCCGCACCCGTACGGTATCGTGATTGCAGGCAACGATATGGGGACGGACAATGCGAGCTACCTGTACTGCGCCGCGTACGGCAACGGCACCTTCATCGTGCGCGGGTTCGGACCGGCGCCGTTCCAGATGAACGGACCGCGTGGTGGCCCGAACGATGCCGTGCACAAGGCCGAAGCCAAGGGCAAGCCGGTGACGCAGGAGGTCGCCCTGCAGGTGAAGGGTGACAAGGTGTCCTGCATCATCAACGGCACCGAAGTGGCCAGCTACAGCAAGGCCGAGCTGGTGACCGCCGGGAAGCTCAAGAGCACCGACGGCATGGTCGGATTCCGCATGGCGCACAACACCGACGCGCATATCGCCGGCTTCTCCCTGGGCAAGCCGTGAGCGGACCCGGCACGGCCACGCGTCCTCTGCGCGTGGCCGTGTTCGGCGTCGGGGCGGTGGGCGGCGTTTTTGGCGCCCGTCTCGCACAGGCCGGACATGATGTGTGGTTCATCGCCCGTGGCGCGACGCGCGATGCGCTGGCCCGGAACGGGCTTCGATTGGACAGTATCGATGGCGATCTGCATCTGACCACCGTACAGGTGACGGACGATCCATCACAGGTGGGCCCCGTCGATGTCGTGCTCGTCGGCGTGAAAGCCACCCAGGTTTCGGGCATTGCCACGGCCATGCGCACGCTGCTGGGCGACGCCACCGTGGTGATCCCGCTGCAGAATGGCGTCGAGGCCAGCAGCCGGTTGGCTGAAGCATTGGGCCCGGATCACGTGCTCGAAGGTCTGTGCCGGGTGATCGCCGAGCAGGCGGGTCCGGGGCATATCCGGCATGCGGCGGTGACGCCCATTCTCGAATTCGGCGCGCGCGCCGGTGCGACCCCGCCAGCGGCGGTCTCGGCGATGATCGGCGTGGTGGCCGATGCGATGCGCGCGGCGGGCATTCAGGCGCTGACTCCGGCCGACATGGCCACGGCGCTCTGGGAAAAATTCCTCTTCATCGAGCCCATGGGCGTGGTGGGAGCGGCCACGCGCAAGCCGTACGGCACCGTACGGTCCGTACCGGAAACACGCGCACTCACCGATCAGGCCATCGACGAAGTCATCGCCGTGGGGCGGGCAGTGGGTGTTGCGTGGCCAGCCGATGCCAAAGAACAGATCTGGAAGCGCTACGACAGTTTGCCGCCAAACGAGTTCACATCGATGGCACGCGATCTGATCGCCGAGCGTCCAAGCGAGTTCGATGCACAGACTGCCGCCGTGGTGCGTCTCGCCCGACAGCGCGGTGTGGCGACCCCGGTGCACGACGTGCTGCATGCCGTGTTGTTGCCGAGTGTGGTTGCAACGAACTGAGTCTTGCGGCGTCTTCGAAGACGACCGATAGTCATTGCATCCACGGCAGTCATCGGTGCTGCGCCTCGCACTTTTTTGCGACGCGCAGCGCTGCGGGCTGCTGGCGCGTATCAGCTGATTACTGAAGTATCACAAGCAACACACTCCTCCGGTCTCCTTCCTGCCGGAACGAGTGAGGCCGGCCGATGCGGGCGCATCGACCGGTGAGCATGCGGCTCTACCTCTGTGCAGTTCCCGGCGAACTGTACGCCATCCCGTCTGGAGTGGCCGGCATGAAGGTTTTATTCGCGTGGTCGGGGATTACCGCCACCGTGACTTTGGTGACATCGCTGCTGAATCCGGCGACGTCACCGTCGACGTTGTCATCCACCCGTGATGGCAATGCGACCGACCCTGTGCGCCCGGCCTCGATGGTGCGCACGGCAACCGTGCGAACGCCCGAGGCTCCTGTACCCGGCCCCGTGGCCGGTACGCACTCCGTGCTGGCGCGGCCGATGTCTCCCACGAAGGCCAAGGCCAAGTACGGCGCGCGGGGCATCGAAATGGCCGCGCTCGACTCGACGGTGCAGCGCTACTGTGGCTCCTGTCACAACCCGGCGCGTGCGGCCCGCAGCGGCAATCTCTCGCTGCGCGGCTATTCGGTCGATTCGGCGGTGGCCCAGCTGTCGGTCTCCGAGAAGATGATCCGCAAGCTGCGGGCGGAAATGATGCCCCCGCCGGGATCCAAGCGGCCGGGCGGCGATACGCTGCTGGCGCTGGTGGAGACGCTGGAACAGACGATCGACGAGATCCCGGTCAATCCGGGGACGCGCGTCTTCCAGCGCCTGAACCGCCCCGAGTACCAGCGTGTCGTGCGCGACCTGCTGGCCCTCGAGATCGATCCGGGCGACTGGCTCCCGCTCGACACCAAGAGCGCGAACTTCGACAACATCTCCGACGCCCAGGCGCTCTCGCCCACGCTGCTCGAGGGCTACCTGAATGCCGCGTCGGCGGTGAGCCGCATGGCCATCGGTGACCGCAAGGCGCCGCCGGGCCAGTTCAACTACCGGATCTCGCCGTTCGTGTCGCAGCATCCCTGGGACTATGTCGAAGGGACGCCGTACGGCACGCGCGGCGGCATGCTCGTGACCCACACCTTCCCGGCCGACGGCATCTACCAGATCCGCGTGAACGTCGGCGGTGGCGTGGGCCGTCCGGTGGAAGACGTGGACGTCTCCATCGACGGCGAGCGCGTGGCGTTGCTGCACTACGATCGTGGCGTGGCGCGCAACAGCGAATCGGCCGACCTGCCGCTGGGCGCCGACTATCTGCTCACCGAGCCCATCGCCGTGAAGGGCGGGCAGCGCAAGGTGTCGGTGGCGTTCGTGCGCCGGGCCGAGGGACCGTACGAGGATCTCATCAAGCCGCATGAGTGGTCGCGGGCGTCCAGCGGCACGGGCGCGGCGGGCACCACCGAGCCGGCCTATCTGATGGAATTTCTCATCATGGGGCCGTCAAAGATCACCGGGCTTTCCGACTCGCCCAGCCGCAAGGCGATCTTCACCTGCAACCCGCAGGGGGCCGCGGCCCAGCGCACCTGCGCGGAATCGATCCTCACCCGCCTGGCCACACGCGCCTACCGTCGTCCGCTCAACGAGAGCGATCGCAAGGCGCTGATGACCTTCTACGATCGGGGCGTCGCCAATGGTGGCGACCAGCCGTTCGAAGAAGGCGTGCGCCTGGGACTGCAGGCGTTGCTGGTGAGCCCGCACTTCATCTTCCGCATCGAGCGTGAGCCCGACAATGCGGCGGCGGGCAAGGATTACCGCATCGACGATCTCGAGCTCGCGTCGCGTCTGTCGTTCTTCCTCTGGAGCACGATCCCCGACGAACGGCTGCTCACGCTGGCGCGCCAGAAGCGTCTGTCCACGCCGGCGGTGTTCAACGCCGAAGTGAAGCGCATGCTCGCCGATCCGCGTGCCGAAGCGCTGTCCACCCGATTCGCCGCGCAGTGGCTGCGTCTGCAGGATCTCGAGAAGGTGCACCCCGATGCCTTCCTCTTCCCCGACTTCGATCAGCAACTGGCCGAGTCGATGGAGCGGGAGACCGAGCTCTTCTTCGAAGACCTCGTGCGCAAGGACCGCAGTGTGCTGACCGCGTTCACGGCCGAGTCCACCTTCGTGAACGAACGGCTCGCCAAGCACTACGGCATTCCGGGTGTGGTGGGCACGCACTTCCGCAAAGTCGCCTATGCCGACGACCAGCGTCGCGGGGTGCTCGGTCAGGGCAGCGTGCTGGTGCAGACCTCGCTCGGCAACCGCACGTCGCCGGTGCTGCGAGGCAAGTGGGTGATGGAGGTGCTGCTGGGTGCGCCGCCGCCGCCGCCGCCGCCGAACGTGCCCGACCTCGAGCAGACGGCCGGCGCGAAGGAGGGCAAGCAGCTCACCACGCGCGAGCGCATGGAGATGCACCGCGAGAATCCCTCCTGCAACTCGTGTCACAACTTCATCGACCCGATCGGTCTGGCGCTCGACAACTTCGACGTGACGGGCAAGCTCCGGTATCGCGAGAACGGCGCGCTGCTGGACACGCGTGGCAAGCTGTACGACGGCACGGCGATCAACACGCCGACCGATCTGAGCCACGCGCTGCTCAAGCGGCCGATCCCGCTGATGCGCAACTTCACCGAGAACCTCATGGCCTACGCCCTCGGTCGCCGGGTGGAGGACTATGATCAGCCCACCGTTCGATCGATCGAACGGCAGGCCGCGAAGCAGCAGTACCGCATGTCCGCGTTTGTGATGGGTGTCGTAAACAGCAAAGCCTTCCACTCCAAGCGCGCCGAGCCCGTGTCGGCTGACGCGTCCCAGAACAACTGAGCCGACCCGAACCCGCCCCAAGGAGCCTTCGCAATGGAATTCCTCACGCAGAAGACACTCGCCCGCCGCACGTTCCTGCGCGGCATGAGCGCCAGCATCGCCATTCCCTATCTCGACGCGATGGAGCCGGCCGGCCGATTCCTGTCGAAGAGTGGCGGTGAAGCCGTCGCCGGCCACAAGCGTCTCGTCTGCATCGAGTCCGTGCATGGCGCGGCCGGCAGCAATACGTGGGGCGCGTCGAAACATCTGTGGGCACCGGAAGGGGTGGGCCGGCAGTTCTCGCTCAATCCGGAAGGCGCGCTGATTCCGCTGGACGGATGGCGCGAGAATCTCACGATCGTGAGCAACACCGACGTGCGCATGGCCGAGGCGTTCGATGCGCCGGAAATCGGCGGCGACCATTTCCGTTCGAGCGCGGTGTTCCTCACGCAGTCGCATCCGAAACAGACGCAGGGTTCGGATCTGTTCGTGGGCACGTCGTTCGATCAGATCGTCGCGCGCAAGATCGGACAGGACACGCCGCTGCCGTCGATGCAGCTCTGCATCGAGAACCTCGATCAGGCGGGCGGCTGCTTCTACAACTATGCCTGCGCGTACACCGACACGATCAGCTGGGCGTCGCCCACCGAACCGCTGCCGATGATCCGCAATCCGCGCACCGCCTTCGACATGCTGTTCGGCGCCGGCGCGAACAACGCGGACCGCTCGGCGCGCCGCAAGGACAACGGCAGCATCCTCGACTGGGTGGTGGGGGAGATCAACTCGCTCAAGCGCGATCTCGGCGCCGCCGATCGGCGCCGTGTCGATCAGTATCTCGAGAACGTGCGGGAACTCGAGCGTCGCATCGAGAAGGTGGAAGCGAAGAACAGCAGCGGTGAGGAGCGCCTGATTCCGGAAGCGCCCGCCGGGGTGCCGGACAGCTTCGAGGAGCACATGAAGCTGATGTTCGACATCCAGGTGCTCGCGTTCCAGTCGGACATGACGCGCGTGTTCTCGTTCAAGACCGGCCGCGACGCCTCGAGCCGCGTGTTTGCCGAAAGCGGCACGAACAAGGGCTTCCATCCCGCGTCGCACCATGGTGGCCGCGAGCAGGCGATCATGGAGTTCAACCTGATCAACAAGTACCACGTGTCGATGCTGCCGTACTTCCTCGAGCGTCTCAAGGAAACGAAGGAAGGCGACAGCAACCTGCTCGACAACACGACGATCATGTACGGTTCGCCGATGGCGGACGGCAACGTGCACAACCACCGTCGGTGCCCGCTCATTCTGTTGAGCGGTCAGCAGGCCGGTCTGCCGCGCAACGTGCACCTCAAGGCGCCCGACGGCACGCCGATGGCCGACGTGTTCCTCACGCTGCTCCACAACTACGGGATCGACGCGCCGAGCTTCGGCGACAGTGTGTCCCCGTTCGCGATGTACGCCTGAGGTGACGATGGACATGCGCACACAGTGGTCGATGCGGCTCGCGGGAGCCGCGGTGTTGCTGGCGGGAACGGTGTCTCCGGTCGCTGGTCAGGACGCGAAGCCGGTGATGCGGGTGTCCTCTTCCTCGTCGTCGCCGCGCGTGGCGTCTTCGGCGGTGGCGCAGGCGGCGCAGCGTGGGGACCTGGCGGCGGTGCGGTCACTCATCGCCGAACGGGCGGACGTGAACGTGCCGCTGGGCGATGGCATGACCGCGCTGCACTGGGCCGCGGAGCGTGGCGATGCAGCCATGGCGAGTGCGTTGATCAAGGCGGGGGCGAAGCTCACGCCGGTCACGCGCAACGGCGGGTACACGCCGCTGCATGTCGCCGCGCGTTCGGCGAGCGGCGCGGTGGTGCAGGCGCTGCTCGCGGCCGGCGCCGATCCGGGGGCACGAACGGAAACCGGCGCCACGGCGCTGCATCTGGCCGCCCAGTCGGGCGATGTGGTGGCGGTGAAGGCGCTGGTGGCGAAGAAGGCGGATGTGAACGCGACGGAGCCGACGTGGGGGCAGACACCGCTCATGTTCGCCGCGGCGGCGGACCGGGCGGGCGCCGTGACGGCGTTGCTCGCGGCCGGCGCGGATGCATCCATCCGGACGCGCACGATCGATCTGACCGAAGAGTTGTCGCGTGAGCAGGCCGCGGCGCGCAAGCGCAACGAAGTGCTGTTCAGCTACCTGCCGGAGAAGACACGCGATTCGGTGATCAAGGCGTTCGAGAAGCAGGCGGCGGAACAGGCGGCGCAGGCCCGTCTGCGCGCCAGTGCGGCACCGGCCGCACCCGCGGGCGCCCAGGGCGCTTCCCGTGGGGGGACGCCGGCCGGGAACCAGGCGGCGGCTCCCGCTGGTGCTGCGGCGCCGGCCGGTGGTGCCGCGGCTGGTGGTGCTGCTGGCACCGCAGCGGCGGCGAAACCCGCGGCGGACAGTGCGAAGGGATTCAAGGTGGGGGTCCAGGCACCGCCGGTGGCGGCACTCACGCCGTCGCAGGTGCAGGAAGCCATCCTCGCCGGTCGCACGATCTACAACCCGAGTCAGAAAGTCGACGGCAAGGTCGAAACGATCATTCCGGCCGACACGACGAACGGCTTCCAGGCCGGTTATGAAGCGACCGTGGGCAGCATGGGTGGCCTTTCGGCCCTGCTGCATGCCGCACGCCAGGGCAACACCGCCGCGGCGATGGCGCTCATCGATGGTGGCGCCGACATCAATGAAGTGGCGGTCAGCGACAGCGTGAGTCCGTTGCTCATGGCCACCATCAACGGACAGTTCGATCTCGCGATGGCGCTGATCAAGCGTGGCGCGAACGCGAAGATCGAAAGCATTCACGGTCTGACGCCGTTGTATGCCACCATCAACATCACCTGGCATCCGAAGTCGCGGTATCCGCAGCCGCAGGCGCTGCAGACGCAGAAAACCACACACCTCGAATTGATGGATGCGCTCATCAAGGCCGGGGCCGATGTGAATGTGCGTCTGCGCAAGAACCTCTGGTTCTTCGGTTTCAGCAACTGCGGCAACTCGAACTGCGGACTGGAAGCGCTCGATGGCACGACGCCGTTCTGGCGCGCGACGTACGCGGTCGATCTCGAAGCCATGAAGATGCTGAAGGCGGCGGGCGCCAACGATACGATTCCGCAGTACAAGGCGCCGACCACCGCCCGTCGGGGTGGAGGTGGTGGATTCGGCCGTCCGCCGGCAACGCCGGCCGACCCGTCCATCGATTCCGCGTCGAAGGCGGTCCCCCCGGGTATCGGCGTGTATCCCATTCATGCCGCGGCGGGTGTGGGATACGGCAACGGCTTCGCGGGCAACTCGCACCGCCATGCACCGGACGGCTGGATGCCGGTCATGAAGTATCTGGTGGAAGAGCTGCATCACGACGTGAATCAGCGCGATATCAACGGCTACACACCGCTGCATCATGCGGCAGCCCGTGGCGACAACGAGATGATCAACTATCTCGTGAGCAAGGGTGCCGATCCGAAGGCTGTAAGCCGTGATTTCCGCACCACGGTGGACATGGCCAACGGACCGGTCGAACGTCTGCGTCCCTTCCCCGAAACGATCCAGTTGCTCGAGAAGATGGGCGCGAAGAACAGCCACCGTTGCGTGTCCTGCTGAGCTGACGAACGCATTGAAGACGCGCTGAAGACGTTGCGGAAATGCACGAGGGGGCCACGGCACTGCCGTGGCCCCCTCGTCGTTCACCGCCGTGATGGAATCGGCTTACTTCTTCTCACCCGCCAGGAGCAGGGTGATGTGTTCCTGCGCCTGCTGCAGTCCCCCTTCGCCATTGCCCCAGTCGATACGGCCGTCCGCGTTGGTGTCGGCACCGGCGGCCAACTGTGATGCCAGCGACGCCAGTTGACCGGTGAGCGTCGCGGCTTCTTTCACGTCGTTGGTTTCCTGGATCTTCTTCGCCAGCGCCACCACCTGATCGACCCGCGCCGCCGTGCTGCGCGCCGCCGTGGCGATGTGCGTGGTATGGATCTTCACGTTGGGAGACGCGCCGGGCTCCTTGGCCGCGAGTTCGATGTGCTGCGCCACGCCCAGGGCGGCCCGCTTCACGCCAAACCCCTTGCCGGGGCCGGTGGTGACGACCGTGGGATCGACGGCGTGCAGCACATGGCCCGCGTGCAGCTTCATGGCGGCCAGATCACTCGTTGCGCGTGTGGCCAGCGCCGCATGCTGTGAAGCCACCTGCGCTTCGCTGAACGCCAGCGGCAGCAAGCCGACCTTTTCGGGGGTGTCCACGAAGCTGGTCGTGACATGTCCGATGTGCGTCCCCACCATGCCGGGTGGCAGGGCACTGGCCGCGACGAAGCCGGGGGCCACCGGTGCCGCCACCCGACCCGGCAACGGCGCGCCGGTCATCTTCGCCACGAGACTGTCGAACTGGGCGCGCAGTTCGACGTCGGTGCTCACCATGAAGCGCTGGCGTTGATAGGCGCTGTCCGTGAGTCCTCTCGCCTTGAGCACCTCGGCGATGAGTTCCCGCTTCTTGACCGCGAGTTCGTGCTGGGCTTCGCCGGTCTTGTTCTTGGCTTGTGCCTGTCGGGCATCGGCGGAATCGTTGACGGCAGTGATCGCGACATGGATCTCGGCCAGTGTCTTGACGTCCACCACGGGGGCCCCGCCTGACGCGGCCTGGGCCTGCAGGGAATGGGACGGCGCCAGAGCCAGCGGCGCGGCGAACAGGGCGGTGCACGCCAATGTGCGCACCAGAGAAGAGCGGGGCATGAACACGCGTCCGACAGTGGGCGGAAGATGGAACATTGCAGCGCCGGGAAGGAGGGAGCGCAACGGAAAAAGCATCACGAAATCTGCGTCGTGAAACTGGCGCGACCGCGCGGAAAGACGCAATGTCGTGCGGTCGGCTGTCATCACGCCGCGTCCCACCGCATTGCTTTCTCTCCCACCGGTACGACCAGCATGCCTCACCTTTCTATTACGCGATCCCCGCGTACTTCGCTCGCCACGTCCGTTGCCGCCGTCCTGGCGTCCGCGGCCGTGTTCGCGACGATGGCCTCCACCGCGTATGCTCAGCCGGGCGGGGCGCGTGATCCCCGTTCACGAGGGGGCGGCAATTGCGCGCAGAACCCCTACAACTGCGTCGATACGCCCAATCCCCTGCCGGCTCCCAATACGGTCTGGCTCGAGGAAATGACGTGGATGGACATCCGCGATGCCCTCAAGGCGGGGAAGACCACGGTGATCATCGCCACCGGCGGCATGGAGCCCAACGGGCCGTGGCTGGCGACGGGCAAACACAACTATGTGCTGCATGCCAACTGCGAAGCGATCGCCCGCAAACTCGGCAATGCGCTGTGTGCGCCCATCGTGAAGTTCGTGCCCGAAGGGGGCTTCGAACCACCAACGGGACACATGGTCTCGCCGGGCACCATGACCGTGCGCGAAGCCACATTCCGCGGCCTGCTCACCGATCTGGTACACAGTCTCAAGGTGCATGGCTTCACGAACATCATCCTCATCGGTGACAGCGGCGGCAATCAGGGCGGGCAGCGTTTCGTGGCCGATTCCCTCACGCAGATCTGGCAGGGGTCGCCGGTGGTGGCCCATGTGCAGGAGTACTACGACTACGCAGGTGTGACCGAGTACATGAAGTCACATGGCCTCGTGGAAGGCGCCTCCGACAATCTGCACGACGATGCGATCATCACGCTCAACATGTTCCTCGACGATCCGAAGAGTGTGCGGTTCGACGAACGCGTGAAGGCAGGCAAGGCGACGATCAACGGGGTGTCGATTGCCGATCGCAAGAAGAACACCGAGCTCGCCCGTCGGATCGTGGAGTTCCGGACTGGCGTCACCGTGGACGCGATCAACAAGGCGATCGCCAACAAGGGTACACTGCCGGCTCCCCCGCGGCGTCAGCCGGGGTCGTGATCGACTGCTGAGGGATTGCTCAGGAATTCTCGATCGGGTTGACGACCGGAGTCCCGATCCGACGAGGCTATATTTCAGATATGTCCCACAGCCGGCGTTTCTCCTCTGCTTTCCTCGCCGTCCTCGCCTTCGCGGGGACGGCGTGTGATTCCGGTCGCGCTTCGGGCGACGCGGCCCGGAGTGCGACGCCGGATGGGGTTGCAACGGATGCGGCGTCGGGAGCAAGTGAAGGCATCGGTGCGGCGTTGCGGGGTTTCACGCGCGGGGCTGCATCGGAGCGTGATCTGGGGCCCGACATCCGCGTGAATTTTCGCGGCGATTCGGTGATTCTCACGGTATTGGCGTCGCCGGGGGATCAGATCAATGCCCTGCAGCCGCCCGTCCTGGAAATGACCGACGGCGCCCGGCATGCCTTCGTCGGCCACGGCATCACGCCGGACAGTGCCTATTTCACCGGCGAGGTGTCGCTGGTGTTGCCCCGTACCCTGGTGCCGCTCACCGCCACGTTGCTGACGAGCTATTGCCGGGCGGGCGAGCAGCTCTGTCGGAGCGCGTCACGACCGGTGCGGATACAGGAACGCGCGGGCGACTGAAACGAACAACAGCAAACAAAAAAAACAGCCTTGCCGCGGATTACGCGGATGGAGCGGAAACAGCACGGATAACTACGGGAAAAATCCTGTTGTTGATCCGTGTTGTTTCCGCCCCATCCGCGAAACCCGCGGCAAGGCTGTTTGTTGTTGTCTGTTGGTCGCCGACAGCGGATCGGCGACGTGCGCCATCACCGCACGCGCGCACGCTCCAGTTTCGTGCTCATGCCATCACGCGCGGCGAGATACACCACACCACCGGGAGCAAAGCCCACGATGACGCGTCCTTCGGGAACGAGCACGCGGTCGACGGCTTCGCCCTTGTCGTTGATCACATCGTACACGACACCCGCCGGTTCGGGCTTGGTCGGAATGGTGCGCACCCAGATGTTGCCGTCGGCGTCGGGCCGCGCGCTGCCGGCAAAAAACGGGGGCTGATAGTCTGGCAGGGTGCTCGGCGAGACGTAGTTGATCTGCGGAGCGGAGATACGCGGCGCACGCACCTGCCCGCTGGTGGCGCCACCCGGGCCGCCGTTCACCTCGAAACGCATCACCACGGGACCACCAGCTCCGCCGGCCGCGACGGCACCACCACCCATCGCCGCGCCGAATGCCTGCGCCATCTGTTGACCCTGTCCCGGATTGGCCGCGGCCTGGCGGTCGCGGATGGCCTTCACGGAGTCGATGAGCCGCACCTTGTCCTCGTCGCCGAGGCGCCTCCAGTCGAAGGGAATCTTCGTGGAGCTGCGCTGCTGCCTGCCGGGCGAGATCCAGTCCACGTGATAGTCGCGGCCCCGGATCAGGGCGACATCGCCGTTCGCGGTCACCGCCCACTCGTCCACCACCGGCAGGGGATTCACTTCGATGGACACACTGATGGTGCCATCGTCGCTGCGATTCATGCTGGTGTTGGTTTTCGGCACCTTCACGAATCCGACCGTGTCGACGGCGCGTGTCTGCAGGTTCACGCGCTGAATGGGCATGCTGTCGGGTTGCGTGGGCATCTGCGGTACACCGCCACCAGCGCCACTTCTCTCCGCCATGCGCATCTGCAGCGCCGGTGAGCCGCGATACACCAGATGTCCATCGCTGTAGTACGCCGAACTGCCAAGTCCGCCGGCCGCCAGCACCATGGCATCCTGTGAACGCGGCACCGACATCACGCGCGCGATCCTGCCGGCGGGATCGATGACCAGCATGGACAGCGATGCGGCATCCACGAACAGCGTGGAGTCGCCCCGATAGGCGATGAGCGCACCCGAGCGTGGTCCATAGGCATTGGCCGTGCTCGCGGTGGAATCGGCGACGACCGCCAGCACTTTGAACGTGGTGTCGACCAGCAACACACGCCGGCTGGTGGCGTCGTTGATGAGCAGCCGCCCGTCGGAGAGGGCCCGTACGTTGTTCACCATACCCAGCGAATCGCTGGTGGTGGCGAGCGTCGGGCCGAGTGGCCGGATGGCCGGGCGGTTCTGCGCCGTGGCAGTCGATGCGAGGGTCGCACTCGCGGCAAGCCAGACGGCACCGGTCGCGAGCGTGCGGATCGGAGGGAGCGACCTCGGGAGAGACATCGGGAGAGCCCTGTGAGGGAGAGAAAGGATCGGGGCCGAAACAACGCGATGGACGATGTGATGAACAGCGTGATGATCGACGTGATAATCGACGTAACGACGTACCAGACGATTGAAGCCCGGGTCAGCGCATGATGATCGTGGTCTGGGCACCACCGGCGCCCATGCCGCCCGCGCCCAGGAAGGTGGCGCCTCCGGGAAGCATCATCGTCGAGCCGCCACTGCCGGCGGTGCCGGATCGGATGCTCTTCAGATAGCGATCGTCGAGCGACGACGTGATGAAGGCCGGCAATTGACGCCGCTGCGTATCGGTGAGCAGTTGCTTCACCGCGGGCGCATAACCGCGCAGCATGTCGATGCTGGCTTCACGTGCCTTCACGTATTCCCAGTAGATCCGGTCCCGATCGTAGCCGTCTGGGAGTTCCGCATACCGCCTGGCGATAGGCGCCCAGATGGAATCGAGACGCACTGTATAGCGGCGGTTCATCATGGCCAGACTGTCTGCCTGCGCCGCCGAGAGTTTGAGCGTGTCCTGATCGCGCAGGATGGTGGCCATCGGATTGGGAACACCGCCGTTGCCGAACTGGGCCTTGATCAGCGCTTCGGGCGCCTTGGTGCCCTGCGTGCGGCGTCCACGATCGAGCGCCTGCGTGAGCACCTGTCGTTCACGGGTGGGGCCGATGTCGTAACGCAGCATCGCACTGACCGTCACCGGCGCCCGGAACGCCTGGTACAGCGGGTTCGTGGCGCCGAACCGCTGATTCACTTCGTACTTGTAACGCTTCGTGACCGGATCGAATCCGCGCACGTAGAGCAGGGCCGGGTCGACGAATACCTGCTGTCCCCATCCGCGCAGATCGTTCTGTCCATGCAGCAGCAGGTCCGCCGCGCCCAGCGGGTTGCTCACATTGAAACTGAGCGTGGCGCGCTGCGGCATGCGCACCTTGAGCGGATTGAACGAGAAGGACAGGTTGGCCGTGCTGATCCATGGACCTTCGCAACTGTTGCGCGCGGCGAGGGTGCCGAGCTGCTTTTCGAGGCAGCGCCGCGCCACCGACGACCCGTCGCCGAGCAGGGAGCGCATGGCCGCCGCCGTGGCCGCGTCGGTGGTATTGGACGGATCGAAGATGAACGCCCGATCGTTGCTGTATCCGTCGCCGTTCACATCCCCGCCGATGACGGGTGTGAACGGGGATCCGGAGCGGAACTGACCGCCCCAGGCGATGCGGATGAAATCGAAGGCGTTCCAGGTGATGCTGTAGGTGATCTGATGCCGGGAATCGAACGGCGAGCGCGACCACGCTACCGCGTTCGGATCGCCCGCGGTGCTCTGGAAGCCGCGGAACTGCTCGCGTGCATTGCTGTAGGTGTAGCTCGCGTTCCAGCTGATGTTGGTGTTGAACGACATCGGCGCGAAGCGGGCGCTGAATTGTGCGCTGCGTGAAGCGAGATCGCTGCGTTGTTCCGTGACACGCTGGAAGGCCGGATCGAGACGTCCGTCACCCGCGGCAATGCCCCCGGTGAGTGGGACGATACTGCCGGCGCTGACGTACACCGGACGCTGGCCTTCGTTGTCGAGTGTGAATCGCTGGATACCCCCGAAGTTGCGGTCCACGAAGCTCGACTGACGCTGATTGATGGAATAGGTCGCGTCGAAGGAGGCATTGATCCGGTTTTGCAGCACCGGTCCGCTCCAGCTCAGATTGGAACGGATACTGCTGGACGGCGCATAGTTCTTCGCAAAGAGCGTCACGTTGGGCGCGCTGTTGGCGAACACGCTGCCCGTGGTGCCATCGGCGCAGCGTGTGGGAATGTTGACCGCATCGGTGTACGCTGCCCAGTTGGGCATCGGCACTGCGGAACCCACACATGTGAACTGCTGGATGGCGCTGGTCAGACCGGTGTTGTCGATGGCCGATCCGATGAGCGTGGCCTGCGGCATGTTCTGGAACATGCCGATGCCACCACGCACCACCGCCCGCGGACCACGGAACGCCCCGGCGAAGCCGCCGATCTGCGGTGCGGTGCCGTATTGCCAGGAAAAGCCGCCCCGCACGCTCGGGTAGATCCCATTGGGGACTTCGTCGTTGCGCACGCCGAACCGCTGTGCGATGGCGCTGTTGGCCGCCGGCGCATCAAGGAACCGGTTGGCATCGACGCGCAGTCCGTACTGGAACTGCAGGCGGTCGTTGCGACGATACGAATCCCCCAGCGAAATCGCGCCGATGAGTTGACTGGCATCACGTTCCCGCGGGGACAGTGTGCGTGTGAACGACACCGGAATGCCGGCCTGCAGATCGGCCAGCGAGTTGTACGTGAACGTGCCGAGTCGGTTGGTCGTCTGGTCCTGCGACGAACCGTCACGACGGAACTCGGTGGCCAGTTTGAGACGATGCCTGTTGTTCGCGCTGAACCACGAGAGCGTGTTCGTGGCCATGAAACTGTTGGACGCCTGCGATGTGGCCAGCGTCTGGTTGCCGCCGAACGCGAGGGTCTGCACGCCGTTCGATCCATCGGCGAATGCGCTGTTGATCCGAACCCGTCCGGCGGGCAATGCCACGACGGGGGAGCCCTCCGATGACGACAGGCTGAAGCCCGCCGACGTTTCGGTCAGGAAATCGATGCCGCCCATCGACAGATAGGCACTGTGCCGTCCCTGCAGACCGCCATTGTACGACGTGCGTTGCGCACTGGTGGTGGGAAGCGCGGTGGTGAGTGTGGTGGCGGGGTTCTGCCGGTTCCACGACCCATTGAAGGTCAGATTGTACGCCGTGCCGCTGGTGCTCGACGGCGGCGCGAAGTCCACTGCGCCCAATACGCTTCCCTGATCCGCATACCGATGGTCGGCAGTGCCGCCGAACGTGGTGGGGATCTGCGAGGCGCCCAGAATGCCCACCAGACGCTGCACGGAATCGGCGGCCACACCGGTGGCCTCGAGGCCGGTGGACGACGTGTTCAGCAGGGTCTGCAGATCGTTGCTGCGGCGTCCCGCCTGGAAGGACATGGTGTAGAACGCCTTGTCGAACACCAGCGGTCCGGAAATGCTGCCGCCCAGCGACCCGTTGCTGTATTGCTGACCGGTGGCACGTGCCGCCGCGTCCATCCATTGCAGTTGGGGCGCCTCACCGAAGAAGCTCAGTCCACGTGCACTGAAGTTCGACCCACCGCGGGTCCGGAGACTGAACTGGCCTCCACTGAAGCCCCCACGTGACACATCGTAGGGCGAGGTGGCCAGCGAACTCGTGACGCCGGCGTCGCGGGGCAGGCCGCTGCCGCCGAAGTTCATGCCGTTGAGCGTGGTCGTGTTCTGATCGGCGCCGAGTCCCATGACGGAGTAACCGTTCGCTCCCCCATCCTGTCCGGGCACGAGTTGCACACCGGGCAAGGTGGCCGCCATGGCCGCGATATCGCCCATCTGATCCGGTGGCAATGCGGCATTGGTGGGGGGCAACACGCGGTCGGTGCCGCTGATGTCCTGCTGGGCATCGTTGCGTGAGACTTTCTGCCGGTCCGCGGTGACTTTCAGGGCATCGAGCACCGTGCCGACCTTGGTCAGCTTCGCATCGGCGAGCAGGAATTCCTCGTCGGCGACGCGCTTGATCTCGAAACGCTTCTGTGCGAATCCCACGGCGTTGACGGTGACCATGTAGTCGCCATCGCCATTGGGAAAGGTGACGGTGAACCGACCGTTGCGATCGGTGCGCGCGGTGCGATTCACGTTGCCCGAGATCATCGTGACGATCACGGTGACATTGTCGAGCGGTTCATTGTCGGCGCCGGTGATGCGCCCCCGGATCACGTCCACCTGCTGTGCCATGGCCGGCGGTGCGAGACACGCCAGCAGCACGACGATGGACCACAGAGACAGGAATCGACGATACACGTCGGAGCGGGACGGAGGTGGAGGAATGCCGAGGAACGGGGGAACGGTCGGTGCGGTGGAGCGCACCGGATGTCCCGTTCGACACACGACCCGCGGCGACCGTTTCCTTCCTTTCCGTTTCCTTGTTTCCTGTCCCTCGTTTCCCTGCGGCCTTTCCGGCGGGGGCCGAACGGCAGCGCCGGGTCCTCCAGCCTCCTGCTTCCCGGGTCAGAACTCTCCGATGAAGCCGATCTCCGTCTCCAGCGTATAACCGAACTTCTCACGCACGGCCGCCTGGGCATGGGCAATGAGTGCGCGCACGTCCGCTGCCGTGGCGTTGCCCAGATTCACGAGAATGTTCGCATGGATGTGGGAGATTTGTGCGTCTCCCACGCGGTAACCCTTGAGACCGCACTGATCGATCAGGCGGCCCGCGCCCACGCCTTCGATCTTCTTGAAGACCGAGCCGGCACTCGGATGCACCTGCAGCCACGGATGCCGCGATCCGCGCCACGACAGGTTCTCCTGCAGGATGCGATGCAGCGCCGCGGGATCGCCCGGTGTCAGACGGAAGGTCGCATTGAGCACCACGTCCCGCCGGTGATGGAAGATGGTGTCGTCGTATCCGAACCGGATGTAGTCGGCGTCCACGACCCGGCGATCGCCTTTCTCCCGCAGGATCTCGCACGAGGCAAAGACCTCACTGATGAACATCGTGCGTTCGCGCTCCGGCGCCGGTGACAGGAAGTGCAGATTCTGCCACAAGGCCCCGCCGATCGTGCTGGGAATGCCGATGTAGTGCTCGAGCCCCGAGAAGCCCGCCCGCACGGTCTCCAGTACGAGATCCTGCACGATGGCCCCGCTCTCGGTCCACAGGGTGCCGTCGGCGTCCAGTCGGTGCGTCCGGGCGCGGTTGCGGATGACCAGTCCCCGGACGCCCCGGTCGCCCACGAGGATGTTGGCGCCCAGACCGAGCACGAACCAGGGAATCCCCAGCGATCGGGCGGTGGTGATGGCGGTGGCGAGGTCGTTGTCCGAAGTGGCATCGTACAGGACGTCCGCCGGACCCCCGATCCGAAAGGTGGTGTACGGAGCCAGCGGCGCGTTCACGTGCAGCCGGGCAGGATCGAGGTGGCCAGCAAGCGCCTCGGCGATGGCGGTGGCCGTGCTCCCCGCGTTCGTCTGCGATGTCAGGACTGGATCAGGCATCGCACAAAGATCCCCATCCCCGTCATCGAATGCCAGCGTCCATTTCACGGACCTCACGGCGTCACCGTTTTGCACGCCACGGGCGGCTCGCGCTGCTGCCTGCCCTGCTGCTTGCCGGCCTGTGCGTTTCTCCCGTCGCGTCGGCCGTGGTACAGCCGCTCCAGGCCCAGTCCCGGGCGGAGCTGGAAAAAGTGCTGCGCCGCAAGGTGCTCGCCAACGGCATGGAAGTCATCGTCGTGGAAAATCACGGCGTGCCCATCGCCACGTTGGAGATCGACGTGCGCAATGGCGCCTTCACGCAGTCTCCCGAATTTGCCGGGCTCGCACACATGTACGAGCACATGTTCTTCAAGGCGAACAAGGATCTGCCCGACGCGGAAGCGTTCAACGATCGCGCCGGTGAGCTGGGCGCGGTGTTCAACGGCACGACGCAGGAAGAACGCGTGAACTACTTCCTGACGCTGCCGGCGGATTCGGTGGCGGGTGGCCTCCGGTTCCTGGCCAGTGCGCTGATCAATCCGCTCTTCCGCGAAGACGAACTGGCCCGTGAAAAGGAAGTCGTGCTTGGCGAATACGATCGCAACGAAGCACAGCCCGGCTTCGACTTCCAGCAGAAAGCCACGGCCCTGCTCTATCCGGGGCAATTCAGCCGCAAGAACACCATCGGCGATCGCGATGTCATCGCCAGAGTCACGCCGGCGCAGATGCGGGAGATCCAGCGCAAGTACTATGTGCCCAACAACTGCGCGCTGATCGTGACGGGTGACGTGGATCCGGCCCGCATCTTCGCGCTGGCCGAACAGATCTTCGGAAGCTGGCCCCGAGGAGCGGACCCGTTTGTGGCCGATCCGATCCCGCCCATTCCGGCGCTCGATGGCAACAAGGCGCAGATCAGTGAAGAGCCCATCAACGCCGTGGCCGTGCTGATCCAGTGGCAGGGGCCGAGTGTGGGCAAGGATCCCGGTGCCACCTTCGCCGCCGACGTGTTCAGCGATGCGCTCAACACCCCCGGCTCCACGTTCCAGAAGAATCTCGTGGACACGGGACTCTGGCAGGGTGTGGGGGTGAACTATTACACGCTCAATCACACCGGACCGATCTCGATCAGCGGGCAGACCACGCCCGACAAGTATCGGGCGGCGATGGCCGCTCTCGAACGCGAGATCGCCCGCTTCACCGATCCCACATACATCACGCCGCGCGAACTCGAAGCCGTGAAGGCCCAGCGCGCCGTGTCGAGTGCGTTCGGCATCGAGAAGGCTTCGGAAATCGCGCACACCATCGGGTTCTGGTGGAGCGTGTCCAATCTCGACTACTTCATGAGCTACACCGATCAGATGGCACAGCAGCGCATCACGGATCTGATGCGCTACACGAAGACCTACATCGTGGGCCAGCCGCGGGTCACCAACGTGCTGCTCTCGGCCGAGGCGCGGCGTGCCATCGGACTCACGGAACAGGAACTGCTCACGCCCAGCACGCGTCCGGTGGTGCGTCCGTGATGCGCGCGTTCACGATTCCCGGTTGGCGGCAGCTGATGACCGGCGGCCTGGTGGCCGGTGCGTTCATGGCTGCCACCATGGCTACCACGGTCGACGCACAGGCCACGGGCACACCGCCGCGTCGCCCCGCGGCCGCGAGACCCGCCGCATCGGCGGAGCCGCCCTCGTCACCGGTCATCATGGGCGACGATTCCCTCACCATGAAGTTCGAGGTGAGCGGCATCCCCGTGATTCTGCGCCGCGTGACCGCCAACAATGTCGTGGCAGCCAATCTGTATCTGTTGGGCGGGGTGCGGCAGCTCACGCCGCAGACACAGGGCATCGAGCTGCTGCTGCTCGAAGCGAGCGAACGCGGCACACAGAAGTATCCCCGTGACGTGCTGCGTACACGCATGGCGCGCATGGGCAGTGTGATCGGTGTGAGCGCGGGGGTGGACTGGACATCGGTGGGGCTTCGCGCCACCACGACCAGTCTCGACAGCACGTGGACGATTCTTGCCGACCGCATCATGGCGCCGCGACTCGATCCGGCCGAAGTGGAGCTGGTGCGTGAGCAGTTCGTGACGGCCGTGAGCCAGCGGAAGGACAGCCCCGATGCGTTGCTCGATTTTCTCGCCGACAGCATCGCTTTTGCCGGTCATCCCTACGGACTCGAGCCCACCGGTACGGAGGCGTCACTCTCGTCGTTGCGGGTGGCGGATCTGCGCACGTATCAGACCGAACAGATGGTGACGTCGCGCATGATGCTGGTGGTGGTGGGCAATGTCTCGCGCAGCAAGGTGGAGAAGCTGGTGCGCGAGACCATCGGCCGGCTCCCGCGCGGCAACTATCAGTGGACGCTGCCCGAACCCCCGGCGGATCTGCCCGGTGCGTACGTGATCGCGCAGCGCGAGTTGCCCACCAACTATCTGCAGGGGTATTTCCACGGCCCGCAGGCGTCCAGCAAGGACTACGCATCGCTGCGGCTGGCCTGTGCGGTGTTGTCGGGGCGTCTGTTCGGTGAAGTGCGTCAGCGGCGCAATCTCACCTACTCGGTGAACGCGCCGTTCATAGAACGGGCGTTCTCGATGGGTGGGCTGTATGTGACCACCACGCAGCCCGATGAAGTGCTGGCCATCATGCAGCAGCAGATCCGCGCGCTGCAGGAGGGCACCATCACGCGTGATGGACTGGAGCGTCTGGTGCAGCAGTTCATCGTCACCTACTTCCTCGACAACGAGACCAACGGCGATCAGGCCAACATGCTGGCGCGGGCCGAGTTGTATCAGGGGGACTTCCGGCGGGCCGCGCGCTTCGTGGACGAACTCCGGTCAGTGAGTCCGGAAGACATCCAGCGGGCGGCGCGCACCTACATGAACAAGGTGCGCTGGGCGTACGTCGGCAATCCGAGCCGGGTCACACCGGCGCGGCTGCTGCGTTTCTAGTTGGCGATCGGCCCCCGCGCCGCGCGGTTCCGGCCCGTTTCAACCTCGACGGAACGCAGGGCAAGGGCTATCATCGGGCAACGCCCGAAGCACGGGGATGGCGGCTGGCCACGACAGGCCGGCTGTTCATCCCCGAACGCCTTTCCGCCTGCCTTCAGCGCCCCTCCCATGTCGAGCTCTTACTCGCGTCGTGATTTTGTTGGCGATACGGCCAAGCTGGCCCTCGGCGCCATGATCGTTCCCCGTGTGGTGCTGGGTGGTCCCGGATATCGTGCGCCCAGTACGAAGCTCAACATCGCCTGCGTGGGCATCGGCGGCATGGGCATGAACAACATGGCGCAGGTGCTCGGCGAGAACATCGTGGCCGTCTGCGATGTGGATTTCAGTTACGTGGAGCGGTCACTGCAGGGGCGTCTCAAGCCCAGGGAGGGAGAGCCCACACCGCGAAACGTGCAACTGAGCGAGGCCTACACGAAGGCGGTGAAGTACGCGGACTTCCGCCAGATGCTCGACAAGCAGAAGGACATCGATGCCATCATGGTGGCGACGCCCGATCATCTGCATGCGCCCATCGCGCTCGCCGCCATGCAACTGGGCAAACACGTCTACGTGCAGAAGCCCCTCGCGTATTCGGTGTACGAAACGCGCCTGCTCGCGAAGGCGGCGGCCGCCAATCCGAAGCTCGCGACGCAGATGGGCAATCAGGGGCATTCGATGGACGGCTCCCGTCGCATCAACGAGATCGTGGCGTCGGGTGTTCTGGGCAAGATTCACGAAGTGCACGTGTGGACCGATCGTCCCGTGCGGTATTGGGCGCAGGGTATTCCACGACCCCGTGCGGCGAATGCGCCGGCACCGGCGGTGAATCCGCGTCCGCAGTGGAACATGGGCACCGTGGACAACGCAGTGCGTGCGGCCATGGCCGCCAACGACACCACACCGCCACCCGGCATGAACTGGGATCTCTTTCTCGGGCCTGCGCCGGAGATTCCGTATCATCCGGCCTATCATCCGTTCGCATGGCGGGGCTGGATCGATTTTGGCGTGGGAGCGATCGGCGACATGGGCGCGCATCTCATCGATCAGCCCTACACGGCACTGGGCCTCACGCATCCCACCAGCGTCGTGGCGTCCTCGAGTCCCTGGGGCGGCGGTGCGCAGACGCCGGCCACCTATCCGGTGGCGACCACGGTGCAGTTCGAATATCCCGCCGTGGGCAAACGGGGGCCGGTCAAACTCTATTGGTACGATGGCGGTCTGATGCCACCACGTCCCGCTCTGTTGCCCGATGATGTTCCGATGTCCGCCCCGGGCAGCGACGGCGGCGGTGGGGTGTTCATCGGCGAGAAGGGCATCATGTTCTACGAGACGTACGGCAACAAACCCCGCATCTTCCCCGAGTCGGTTGCGGCCAGGGCGGAAAAGGTGCCGGTGACACAGCCGCGCATTGCGGTGTCGCATGAACAGAACTGGGTGGAGGCGGCGAAGGGCGAGACGACGGCCAGCTCACCATTCGCCCAGGCGGCGCCGCTCACGGAAACCATGTTGCTGGGCATCGCCGCGCTGCGCGCCGGTCAGGGGCGCAAGGTGATATACGACAGCGAGAAGATGCAGTTCACCAACGCGCCGGATGCAAATCAGTATCTGACACGGGTGTACCGCAGTGGGTGGCAGCTTTGAGCAGCACGACACGGATGCGGCGGCAGATGCAGTTTGTCGCAACGCTGGGTGTGCTGGGCACGCTTGCCACGTCGACACTGACGGCGCAGAGCACGAGTCCGTATGTCGTGGCCACACCGGCGCCGTCGGGCTTCGATCGGGCGCAGGCACAGGCCGCCACGCTGACACATCTCAAAGCGCTCATCGGGCGCAATACGCAGAACCCGCCCGGCAACGAGCTGCTCACGGCGCAGTATTTCGACAGTGTGTTCGCGGGAATTCCGGGCGTGGAACGTCACATCCTGCCGGCCGGTGAGGCCGGCAGTGGGCGCGCGAATTTTGTCGCCCGTTTGCGGGCCACCAATCCCTCCAAACGTCCCGTGATGATCATGGGACACATGGACGTGGTGGGTGTGGATACGGCCAAGTGGAAGACACCGCCGTTCACGGCCACCCTCGTGCAGGAGGCAGGTGGTGTGGACTACCTCTACGGACGGGGTGCCATCGACGACAAGGGCATGCTGTCGGCGGCGACCGCGGCGCTGCAGCAACTGGCCCGGCAGCGCGATCAGCTCGATCGGGACGTGATCTTTCTGGCCACGGCAGCGGAGGAAGGCGGTCCCGAGGTCGGCATCGACGAGATGGTGGACAAGCACTTCGATCTCATCAGGGATGCCGAATTCGCGCTCAACGAAGGCGGGCGCGTGCGTGTGGCCGAAGGACGGGTGATGTCGGTGAACATCCAGACCACCGAGAAGGTCTCGTACACCATCACTGCGCTGGCCACGGGTCCCAGCGGGCACGGTTCGGTGCCGCTTCCCGACAACGCACTCGCCGCGCTGGCGCGTGCCGTGCAGCGCGTCCATGCCTGGAAGGCGCCGGTGCTGCTCAACGAGACGACGCGTCTGTATTTCTCGCGGCTCGCCCGTATCGAAAAGGATCCGGTGATGAAAGCGGCCATGCAGCGGGTGTCGGCACCGGGTGCATCAAAAGCGCAGATCGACGCGGCCGCGGCCATTCTCTCGCGTGAACCACTGCACAACGCCGTGCTGCGAACGGGTCAGTCGCTCACGCTCATCAAGGGCGGCATCCGCAGCAACGTGATTCCCTCCGACGGCAGCGCCACCTTCAACGTGCGCGTGCTGCCAAACGACGATGTGCGCGGTATCGTGCAGGCGTTCAATCGGGTCGGCGGGGAGAAGCAGGTGAAGTTCACGCTCGATGGTGAGCCGCGCATATCCCCACCGGTGTCGCCGGTGAGCACCGCACTCTATCAGGCCATGGAAACATCGGCCGTGGCGATGGTGCCGAGTACCGCGGTGATCCCGTTCATGAGCACCGGCGCCACCGATGGCGCCGCGCTGCGTGCCAAGGGGATTCCGACCTACGGCATTCTGCCCATGCCATTGCCCATGGAAGACGAGCTGCGCATGCACGGGGACAACGAACGGGTCCCCGTGCAGGCACTCGGCTGGGCCGCGGAATTCCTCTATCGCACCCTGCAGCGCGTCACGGCACGATGACCGCCGATGGCACGCTGAGCTGATCCTCGACCACGAGCATGTCCAGGGCGTCGGGAACGGCGCCCGTCAGGATCACCGTGTAGCTGTGGCCGGCTGCGAGCTTCAGCGAGCGCGAGAGCAACGGACGGGCTTCGGCGTCGGTGCGCACGTGGAGTGCGGCGTTGGTGGGAACCACCGTCTCGAAACCCGTCTCCGACGCTACATCGACATTGTCGAAGAGCGTGCCCGACCGTCCATCCAGCGTCACGTCCACACGCCCCGCGGCCACTGAACCGTTCACGAAGCGTACACGCGCCGCCGTGCTGTCGGCGCCAACTTCGTCACGCATGACGTGCAGCCGGACTCCGCCACCTCGCTCGGGAAGAGTCACGATGGTGTAGTGTGACCCATCCATCAGCATCTTGAAGTCCGACGCGATGGTCGTGTCCCTCTGGCTGTCCCGTACGCGGAAGCTTGCCACGTTGTCGGAGAGCGGGATGTAGGTCGAAACGCCCTTGTGGGAGATATCGGTGAACAACTCGTGATCGTCGGCACTGATGGAGATGGTGCGATTCTCCGGCAGGGCGTTGATCATCCGGACGAGTGAGACTCCGCGACTCTGTGCCAACTCTCCCGATGGCGATTCCAGGCGTCCTTCGGATGTCGTGGTTTCGATCCCCTGATCCGTGCGTTCCGGACGACAGGCAGCGGTCAGGGCGATCAGAGTCAATGCAACGGTCATTCGGGTATGCAGCCTGGGACGCATCGTGGCACGCATCCTGTTACGCATACTGGTACGCTTCTGGGTAGGCATGACTCCTCCCGTGTTCGGTGTGCACGGCCGAGGCGGCCGCGTCCGGAACAGGCCCGTGTCGAGTGTGACGGACGTCGGACACTGTGCGAGACAGCATGTCTTCATCATGCATGACGCGTGCCGGAGGTCGCCCTTCTGTGCGTCGGGTCAGTGTCGATATGGCTTCAATCGCGGGATCGGCGCGTGTGGAACAGCGCTCTCAGCGTTGTGATGTCCCGAGCCCGGCCCGCTCCGCCAGCACGGCTCGCACCCCTTCGAGCGTACCCCCGGCGGCCCGCAGCGCCACGAGAGCGTGATACAGCAGATCCGCCGTTTCTTCGGTTGCCCGATCGACATTCTGCTCGACGCATGCGGTGGCCAATTCCACGGCTTCTTCGCCGAGTTTCTTGAGCCGGAGATTGCGGTCGGCGAGCAATCGCTGCGTGTAGCTGGATTTCGCGCCGCTGTCCGCTGCGGGAGCCGACGTGATCATCGCCTGCTGACGCGCCACGATGGTGGCATCCAGCGCACCGATCACATCGGCGGAAAGTGCGGTATCGCGGAAGCACGAGACCGTGCCTTCATGACAGGCAGGGCCGGCCGGCATCACGCGGGCGAGCACGGCGTCGCCATCGCAGTCCGGTGTGAGCGACACAACCCGCTGCACGTTGCCGCTCGTGGCCCCTTTGTGCCAGAGACCGCGGCTGCGGGAGCGGTAGTGCATTTCTCCTGTTCGCAACGTGCAGTCGAGCGCTTCGCGATCGGCATGGGCCACCATGAGCACCGCGCCACTCAGGGCATCCTGCGCGACCACCGTCACGAGCCCATTGCCTTTGACGAAGTCCAGCGCATCGAGATCGAGTGTCGGCAATGCCGCATTCATGAGGCACGCTCCGTGTCCGTGATGAGCAATCCCCGCGTGATATCGGCGAGTGCTTGATTGGTGGCGATGACATCTCCGCCGAATGCCGTGTTCCGGCCCCGCCAGTCGGTGAACACCCCACCTGCCTCGGTGACGATCGGATACACCGCCGCTGAATCCCAGGGGTTCATGATGTCGTCCACCATGACCTCGGCCCGACCGGTGGCGACGAGCATATAACCGTAACAGTCGCCCCATGTGCGGCTGACGGCCGCGGCCGCGGCCAGTGATCGCCAGGTGGTCCGTCGATGTGCGCGATCGGGGAATCGTTCGTCGGTGATGAGAACGGTGGCACGATCGAGCCGGTCCACGGTCGAGACCTGCGCACGTGTCCCATTCCACCAGCACCCCTCACCGGGCGCCGCGGCGATGAGTTCCTGCACGGCCGGATAACACGCTGCGCCGGCGAGCACCGTATCGCCTTCACAACACGCCACCAGTGTGCCCCACAGCGGCACACCGCGCACGAAGGCCTTGGTCCCGTCGATGGGATCGAGAATCCAGCGGCGCTTCGCATCCTCACGTTCGTTCGGAAACTCCTCGCCGAAGAGTCCATCGTCGGGAAACCGCGCGGAAAGCCAGGCCCGCGCGGCGCGCTCCGCTTCGCGGTCGGCAATGGTCACCGGCGATCCATCACCTTTGGTTTCCACGTCCACGCGGTCGCGATACCAGCGCATGGCGGTGTTCGCCGCCAGTTGCGCCACTTCGGCGGCCGCCTGCATCAGTGATGCCGGTGCAACGATCCGGTTGCTCTGGTTCATGCCGCCTCCGTTCGTGCGATACTTTCACGTACCGCAATGCCCGCATCACGCATGGCGGCCTTCAATGCGCCCACCGTGGTGAGTCCGTCGTGCAGGATGCCGGCCACCAGCACCGCATCGGCATTCGCTTTCGTCACCGCATCCACGAGATGTTCCGGTGCACCCGCGCCGCCGGAGGCGATCACCGGCACGTTCACCGCTCTGGTCACGGCGCGTGTGAGTTCGAGATCGTATCCCGTGCGCGCGCCATCCCGATCGATGCTGGTGAGCAGGATCTCGCCGGCGCCGCGTTCCACGCACTCCTCCGCCCAGGCCACCGCCTCGAGCTTGGTTTCTTCCCGTCCACCTTTCACCCACACCTTGTACACGCCGTCCCCATCACGTTTGGCGTCGATGCTGGCCACCACGCACTGCGCACCAAACCGTTCTGCGGCAAGCGTGAGAATCTCCGGATGCTGCACGGCGATGGAGTTGAGTGACACCTTGTCGGCACCGGCACGGAGGGCCCGCGCCACATCGTCGACCGTGCGGATACCGCCGCCAATGGTGAGCGGAATGAACAGGCGTTCCGCCGTGCGTCGCGCCACGTCCAGCAGCGTGGCCCGTTCCTCGGCGCTGGCCGAGATATCGAGAAACGTGATCTCGTCGGCCCCTTCCAGTTCGTATCGCTCGGAGAGCGCCACCGGATCGCCGACGTCGCGCAATCCCACGAAGTTCACGCCCTTCACCACACGACCGCCCCGCACATCGAGACACACGATGACCCGTCTGGTGAGCATCGATCAGTCCGTGATCCCGAGTGTCACCGACCCCTTGGTGCTGAACACCGCACCGGTCTCCACGAGCGCTTCCCGCAGGGCGAGGCCCAGCCCCTTCATGGCCGCTTCCACGATGTGGTGACGATCGGTGCCGCGCAGGACCCGCACGTGCACCGTGGCTTTTGCATTGTCAGCGAACGATCGCAGGAAATGATCGTACAGCTTCGACGGCAGCGGACCGCGATAGTACGGACGTCCCCCGATATCGAGCACGACCTGCACCAGCGCATCGTCCATGGGGACGGTGCGTTCACCGTAACGCGCACACCCGGCAGGCGCGAACGCGGCCACCGCCTGCCCCAGCGTGATGGCCACATCCTCGATGAGATGATGACGCAGATCGCCCGTGGCCTGCACGTCGAGATCCACACCCGCGTACCGCGCAAACGCCACCAGCATGTGATCGAGAAACGGCTCCCCCGTGGACACGGTGGCACGGCCGGTTCCCCTGGTGATGCTCAACCGGATCTTCGTTTCGTTCGATTCCCGCACCACGACGGTCATACGCCGAATTCCTCTGCCAGTCGGCGTGCATCGAGCACGCCCGTGTACAACGCCATGCCCAGCACGGCGCCACCCAGGCCGCGATGCTCGAGTGCCCGCATGTCGTCGAGACTCGTCACGCCGCCCGATGCAAAGACCGGCCACACGCTCGCTTCGACCACGTCCTCCATGAGCGGCAGATCCGTGCCCTGCATGCGGCCTTCGAGATGCACCGCCGTGACCAGCACACCGGCCAGCGGCAACGTGCGCAGCGACTCCACAAAATCGATGACATCCAGCCGCGATGTCTCCGCCCAGCCGTGGGTCACGACCCGCCGTTCCCGTACATCGGCCGCCACGATGAGGCGACCGGGAAAACGCCCGGCCATCTCTTCACGCCAGTCTTCGTCTTCCACCGCGCGTGTGCCCACCACCACCCATTCGGCTCCGTCGTCGATCAACTGTTCGATGCGTGATTCGTCACGCACCCCGCCGCCCACCTGCACGGGCACGGCGCTCTCGCGCAGCAGATCGCGGATGACGTCGTGATTGTGGCCCCGGCCCGTGGCGGCGTCGAGATCGACGATGTGCAGGCGATTGAAACCGGTGCGGATCCAGTCGCGCGCCACCGACAGCGGATCGTCGAGACGCACCTGTTCCTGCCCGTAGTCACCGCCCACCAACTGCACACACTGTCCACCACGCAGATCCACCGCAGGGATCGCGATCATGCCATGCTCCGGAGTGAAGAGGCCAACGACAGAAAGGCGCGAATGAAGGCGAGACCCCGCGCGCTGGATTTTTCGGGATGGAACTGTGTGCCGACGACATGGTCGCGTCGCACGACTGCGGGGAACCGATCGGCTTCGTGCGTGCTCCATGCGGTCACGTAGCGCTGCCCATCGACAGTGGGGCGTCCCACGAAACTGTTCGCATAGTAGGCCACGTCGAGATGCGCCGCGTTCACCAACGGATCGGTGCTGTCCTCGAGACGGTTCCAGCCGATCTGCGGAACGCGCACCGCGGCGAGGCGTTGCACCTGACCGGGGATGATACCCAGTCCGCGTCCGGGACCTTCGTCACTGCCATCGAACAGCAGTTGCATGCCCAGACAGATGCCGAGCGTGGGCAGTCCATCGAACAGGGCCTCGCGCATCATCTCCCGACCGGGGGCGAGTCGTGCGGCTGCCGGCGCGAATGCTCCGACGCCCGGCAGCACGAGCGCGTCGGTGTCGTGCACGGCCGATTCCGGATCGGTTTCGACCTGCACCAGTGCCCCATGCGTTTCCAGCGCTTTGACGAGGGAATGGAGATTGCCGGCGCCGTAGTCGAAGACCGTGACACGCAGCGGAGAGGAGGACGACATGGAAGACGACATGAATGCAGACGCGGACATCAACCGTTCACCTCGCGGACCGCGTCGTCGAACGCGGCCAGGAACTGTTCGAGCAGCGGCCACGGGCCGACACTGATGCGGAGGGTATCACCGACATGCGGCAGCGCTTCGAACGGACGGGCTGCGACGCCGCGGGCGCGCAGCGCCTGACCAACCGCCACCGCATGGTCGACCGGTACACACACATAGTTGGCATGCGATGGCAAGGGGGAAAATCCCCGTGCCGACAGCGCCTGCGCCAACCGGTCCCGATTGGTCACGGCGAGTGCCACGTGTTCCTCCACCCAGGGCAGATCCTGACGCAATGCGGCGAGTGCCGCCTGTTCGGCCATGGCGTTCAGTTTGTACGGCCCGCGCGATTTCTCCACGTCGCGCACGAGCGCCGGCGCACCGATGGCGTATCCGACACGCAGACCGGCCAACCCGAATGCCTTGGACATGGTCCGGATGACGAGCAGGTTGTCCACGCGTTGGGCGAGATCCACGGCCGAGACGCCCGCAAATTCCGCGTACGCTTCGTCGAGAAACACCACGCCGGGCACTTCACGCACGGCCCGCTCGAGCAGTTCACGCGAGAGCAGCGCACCCGTGGGGTTGTTGGGCGAGCAGAGATAGAGAATGCGCGGGCGGACCGCCAGGAGCGCTTCGAGATCGGGTTGACCGTCGGCCCGTTCGGTGACGCCCACGTAGCGCAGCCCATTCATGCGCGCGAAGATCGGAATCATCGCGAACGACGGTTCGCTGCCCGCCACCACCGATCCCGGTTCACCTCCCGGTTCACCGAAGGCGCGCATGGCGCTGTCGAGAATGTCGTCCGAGCCACATCCGGTCACGAGACGATCGGGCGTGGTGCCCACGTACGAAGCCAGCGCGGTCTTGAGTTCGGCGGCGTACAGCGACGGATACCGCGTCACCTGGGTGACCGGCATGTCCCGCCACGTCCGTTCGGCGGCCGGCGGCATGCCCCAGAGGTTGGTGTTGTCCGTGAGATCGAGCGCCACCGGTGCACGTTTGGGGTCGTACAGCGGCACGTCGTCATACACGGGGCGGGCGAAACGCCGGTGTGTGTCACCCGATCGGGCGGTGCCATCGACTCCGGGCCCCGATGCAGATCCCGATGCAGACCCTGATGCGTGCCCTGATTCCGACTGCGAGGCATTGACCCAGGCGCGCGCCGCCGCCGCATGCGCCGGCAGGCCTTCCGCATCGGCAAAGCAGGCCACATCGGGCGCCAGCATCGCGGCCGCGGCGGGGGTGACCTCCTGCCACGTGGTCCATCGCACGAAGTCGAGTGTGGACAGCCCCGAATAGCTGCGCGCGGCTCCCGCCGTGGGCAGCACATGATTGGCGCCGGTCATGTAGTCGCCGAATGCCACCGAGCTCGATGCGCCGACAAACACCGTCCCCACATTGCGCAACGCGGCCAGCGTACGATCCCGCACGGCGTCTCCCACCAGGAGCAGCAGATGCTCCGCCGCCCAGCGATTGGCGAACGTGATGCCCTGCTCGAGAGATGACACCTGCACCACACCGCCGCGTGCCGCGAGCGCCGCGCGGATCACGTCGGCTCGTGGAGCACTCGCGAGCTGCGTGGACAACGCCGCTTCCACACGCATCGCCAGCGATGACACGCGCTCTTCCGATACGATCACGGCCAGCACGGCCGCATCGGGATCGTGTTCGGCCTGCGCCAGCATCTCACGGGCGATGGTATCCGCATTGGCATCCGCATCGGCCTCCGTGTTTGCGCTGTCGTCGGCGAGTACGAGCAACTCGCTCGGCCCGGCCGGCGCGTCGATGGCCACTGATGACACGAGCTGCAGCTTGGCTTCCGCCACGTATGCATTCCCCGGTCCCATGATGCGATCGACGGATGGCACCGAGGCCGTTCCCAGAGCCATGGCGGCGATGGCTCCCGCCCCACCAAGCGCAAACACCCGGTCCACATTGGCCAGCGCGGCGGCGGCCAGTACGACGTCAGGGGGACGACCATCAGGGCCCGGTGGAGAGCAGACGATGATCTCGCCCACACCGGCCACCCGCGCCGGAATGGCACCCATGAGCAGCGAACTCGGATACGCGGCGCGGCCACCCGGCGCATAGAGGCCCACACGGCCCAGCGGATCGGGACGACGCACCACGGTGATGCCCGGCTCCGGGGTGCTGCGTGTGGTGACGGGCAGGAAATCACGGTGTACCGCCGCGATGTTGCGCGCCGCACGTTCGAGCGCGCGACGCAACATCGGATCGAGACGTGTCAGCGCATCGTCCCATTCGGCGCGCGGCACGTCGAGCGTGTGCAGTGACACGCGGTCGTAGTCGCGCGCCATCTCACGGAGCGCGTCATCGCCGCGCCGACGCACGTCCTCGATGATGGCCCGCGTGCGGTCGCGCACCGTCGCATCGACGGTGGATGCCCGGTCCTCGAGTGCACGGCGGGTCGTTGCATCGAGCGCCTCCCAGCGTCCCCGTGCCCGCAGCAGCGACGCACCGCGATCGGATACGCCGCGATCGGATACACCGCGATCGGACGGGCCGGGATCGGTGGATGGGGCCGATGAGGCCGATGTGATCGGGTCCGTCATGGCACCAGCCGCTCGATGCGGGTCACGAGAATGCCTTCGCCACCCAGCGCACGCAGTTGCGAGATCGTGCGGTAGATCGTGTCGGCGCTCACGACCGCATGCACGGCGACATACCGGCCATGATCGGCGATATCGATCACGGTGGGGCCATTGAGTCCCGGCAAGACGCCGCGCACGGCATCGAGTGCTTCGCGCGGAACATTGGCCATGAGATATCGCTGGCCGCGTGCGCGGATCACCGAAGCCAGCGCGGTGACGAGATCGTCGAGATCCCGGCGTCGCGCCGCATCACCCTGCCGGGGGCCGCCCTCGGCGGTGATGAGATGCGCGCTCGAGCGCAGCACCGTGTCGATTTCGCGCAGCCCATTCACGCGCAGTGTCGACCCGGTGGACGTGAGATCGACGACGACATCGGCGATGCCGAGGTGCGGCGCGATCTCCGCGGCTCCGGACACCGGCACGATATCGGCGGGAACACCGGCGTTCTCGAAAAAGCGCCGCGTGATGTTGGGAAACACGGTGGCGACGCGCATCGGTGGCGCCTGCCGGGCCAGATCGGCCAGCGTCCGGACTCCCGATTCCTCCCGCGCCGCGACCACCAGCCGGCATCGCCCGAACCCCAGGTCCAGATGGGACGTCAGCGGTCTCCCCGATTCGTTGACCAGGTCCCAGCCGGTCACGCCCACGTCGGCCGCGCCATCGGCCACGAATTCGGGAATGTCCTGGGCGCGGACGAAGATGGCTTCGAACTCCCCGCCCAGGGATGCGGTCAGGGCTCGCTCTCCCGACGAGCGGACCTCGAGGCCGGCGTCGTTGAAGAGTTCGCGGGTGTCTTCGCTGAGACGGCCCTTGTTCGGTAAGGCGATGCGCAGCATGGCTTTGGAATGTTCCTGTTATTGGAACATCAGGTGATGGTCAACAAAAAAGGCCCGTCCTGAGGAGGACGGGCCCGGGGAGCCGGCGGGTGTCTGGAAGCCTTGTCAGCCGGCCATCACGACACGCGCCCACCGCCCCCGACCCGTCGGGCCGTGGCCATGATGCGCGTGATGGTGCTGCTGGCGAAGCGTTGGCATAGATCCGGAGCAGGCTAGTGGGCCGATGTGGACACGTCAAGATGGTGATGGGGTGGGGGCTTGGCGCGCGATGGGCTCGTGAATAACTTCACAAGGCTCACAGGGCCCTGTGAGCACAGGAACACGTCCTGTTAGAACGGTCCTGTAGAACGGAATTATCTCGATCAGGCTCTGGAGGCCTCTCGACATGCGGTTTCTCGGCTTTGCGGTGGTGACCGGCGCGGCGATCATGCTTGGCGCGTGCGGTGGTGGCGATAAGGCGACGGCGGATTCGGCGGCCAGCGCGGCGGCGGCGGCTCCGGCGGCGGAGGCCCCGGCGGCGCCTGCAGCGGCGGCTCCGATCACGGGCACGACGCACAATGTCAACATGGTCGGCGATGAGAAGGGTTACCGTTTCGAACCGGCGGAGATCACGATCAAGGCCGGCGACGGTATCACGTTCCACATGGTCAGCGGCGGCCCGCACAACGTGGCGTTCGACCCGGCCACGCTTCCGGCCGCGGCCAAGGCTGCGCTGCTCGCCAACATGCCCGAGCAGGCGGGTGAGCTCTCCGGCAAGATGCTGTTGAACGCGGGTGAGAGCTACACGATCTCGTTCGCTGGCGTTCCGGCCGGTACGTACGATTTCAACTGCACGCCGCACCTCGCGATGAACATGAAGGGCAAGGTCACGGTCCAGTAAACCGGATCGCGTTCTGCAGGACGGCGGGGGCTGGCGCAATGCGCCAGCCCCCGTGTTCGTTGAGGGGTATGCCCTTCCGTGTCCCGTTCCGTGTCTTCTGATCGCCTGACCCGCGCCCGCTGGCTGGCGGCCCGCACCCGCAATGCGGTGCGACACGGTCTGCTCATCGGCGCCGTGAGTTGTCTGGTGACGCTGGTGGCGATCCTGACGTTCGTGCTCGCGCCGCGGCAGGCCGATCGGGCGCTGGCGGCGGCGCTGAGCGGACTGCCCGTGCCGCGGGATACGCAGGCCCTGCTTTCGATGCAACGGGCCGCGGGCGCGCAGCGGGACGCGCTGCAGGCCCGTCTGGACAGCCTGCGGGCGGCGGTGTCCGTGGTGGCATCGGTGGCCTCTGCTGCGGCGCCGTCCTCCGCTGCCGCGCCGATGGCGGGGGATGTCACGACTCCCTCGCGCGCGGCCGATTCCACGCTCGATGCCTCCTCGATTCTCGCCCTCGAACGGGCTCTCGAACGGGCCCGTCAGGCGCCGCTGGTCGAGAGTTATCGGGTACTCGTCACCGAGACCGTGTTGCAGCGTGACGCCGCAGCCCGGGCCACCCTGGATTCGATCGAACAGGTCCATCGGGAACGGGAAGCCTACGCCGCGCTCGGCGGGCCGGACGCCCGCTACGCCGCACTGACCACCCGCCTCACGGGCCTGGGCGATCGGTTGCTGGCCATGGGCGCACGCCGGCTGCGTCTTCCGGGCACCGATGCCACGCCGACTCGCGCAGAGGGTGCGCCGTACGGCGCGCGCGGCAACCCGGATGTCCATGCCGACAGTGTGCTCGATGCGGCCCTGCGTGATGCCATCCTGACCGTGCGACGCACCGATTCCATACTCGGTGCCGCCCGTCTCTTCAACAAGGACGTCGCTGCCGCCCGTGCCGTGGTACGCGATCGGTTCGCCCTGACCATTCCTCCGGTGGCCGCGCTGCTCGCGTCACTCATCCTCGGGATGAGCGCGGGATTCGGTGCGGCGCTCTGGCGGGAAATGCGTCGGCCCACCGTCGGCGATGCACTGGAGCTCGAGTCGCTCACCGGCGCGCGGGTCATCGTGCATCGGGCCGGTGGCACTCCCCGTGGCGATACGGGTGGTGATACCGGTGGTGAGGCCTGGCCGCTGCTGCATCTCTCGCTCACGCATGTGGGAGACATGTCCCGGGAGGTGGAGATTCTCTGTGATCAGCCCCTGATTGCTGCGGCCGTGGGTGTGCACCTGGCGGCGGTGGCGGCCCGGGAATCCCGCGAGACGGCGTTGGTGGATCTCGCCGAACGTGGTGGTCCTCTGCGCGCGCTGTTGCCGGCGGCCTCGCTGCAACGTGCCGACGCGCCTGCCGAAGCCTCCGTGGCGTTGCACTGGGATACCCGACGGGCCATGGCCCTCGGACGTGATACGGCCGTGGATCTGGTGCGTGCGCGTTCCGCATCTCCGCTGTCCCTGCCTCCGACGCCTTCGACGTCGATGCATGCGGAACGCACCGCGTCGGACGAACTGGGCGCGATCCTCGCGTCGTACGATTTTGCCGTGCTCGTGGCCGATCGACGGCGTGGGACCGTGCACACCGGCGCCGAAACGCGGACGGCGGATGTGGTGCTGTGCGCCCGTCTCGGTGTGACGTCGCTGGCGTGGATCGGCCAGGCGCAGCGACACATGCGGGAGCAGGGTCGTCGAGTGCGTGCGGTGGTGCTCTGGACCGGCGCGCTGCCGGCCGCGCCATGGGGGATTCCGTCGACGGATGCATAAGCGCGTATCGACCGCATCGCTCAGTGTATCGGACGCGGCGCCGCTGGTCGGCCGAAGGTCCGTCGGCTAGTCTCAGAGCATGTGGGCAGATACGCTGTTGGTATTGGAACGCGAACACCTGCAGCGACTGCTGCTCTGGGGCGTTCTCTCGATCGCGACCGGCACGTCGCTGTTCGCCCGGCTTGCCTGGAAACGATCCGACGCGGCCATGATCCGGCACTTCGCCATCCAGACGGCGGTCTGGGGTGGTGTCGTGGTGCTGTCCGCGGCGCGAAGCTGGCAGCGTCTCGCGCCACGGGACTATGCCGGCATGCAGGAACTGGTGAACACCCTCTGGCTGAACACGGGTTTCGACGTGGGGTACGCCGCTGTCGGCATGACGCTGGCGCTGACCGCCTGGCGCTGGGGTCCCCGACTCGGTGCCATCGGTGCAGGCACCGCCGTGATCGTGCAGGGCATCGCATTCGCCATTCTCGATCTCCGGCTCATCACCGCCATCGGTCCGCTGCGCTGACGCGCGGGCTTTCTCCTCTCCGCATCTGAATTCCGATGGAACCCGTCATCCCCGACCTGCGGTCCGTCCCGCGTGACGAAGCCTATGCGCAGCTGCTGTCCATCCAGCAACTCGTGCTCGGGGACAGTCACGATATCATTGCCGGCATGGCAACCACGAGCGCACTGCTGCATCATGCGTTCGGCCACCTGTGGACCGGATTCTATCGGGTCGTGGAGCCGGACCATCTGCTGCGGGTGGGGCCGTACCAGGGATCGCTGGGATGTCAGGACATCGTATTCGGCCGCGGTGTGTGCGGAACGGCCGCGGCGGAAGCGCGCACGGTGATCGTGCCCGACGTGCATGCCTTTCCCGGACACATCACCTGTGACGCCCGTTCGCGCAGTGAAATCGTGGTGCCGGTCTTCGACGCGACGGGCGCGTTGCTGGCCGTGCTGGACATCGATTCGGCCGTTCCCCACGCCTTCGGTGAAGCCGATCAGCGAGGTCTCGAATCGCTGGTGGCCTGGTTCCGTCGCACGACGTATGTTCTCACCCCCGCCTGAACACGCGATATCCCGTCGCCTCTGCCAATGATCTGGTCATGACCGGGTACTCCGATCGCATCAACCACGCGTTTGCCTTCGCCGCCAAGCATCACGACCAACAGGTGCGCAAGGGAACACGTCTCCCCTATCTCACGCATCCGGCCAACGTGGCGGTGATTCTCACGCGTTACGGCTGTCCGGAAGAGACCATCGTGGCCGGTATCCTGCACGATGTCGTCGAGGACGGTGTGCGCGACGGTCTGACGCGCGAGATGCTCGAAGAGCGCATCGGACGGAAGTTCGGCAACAGTGTGCTCGATGCCGTCCTCGCCGTCACCACGCGGCGCACCGACGACGATGGCGTCGAGTTGTCGTGGGAGGAACGCAAGGACGACTACCTGCAGCGTCTCGGCCACGCGAGTGAAGACGCGCTCTGGGTGTGTGCCGCCGACAAGGTGCACAATGCCAACTCCATTCTGTCCGATCTCCGCCGGACGGCGTTCCCCGAAACGGTCTGGGGACGATTCTCGGCGGGACGCGAAGGCACGGTGCGCTGGTATCGCCGCGTGGCGAACCGGCTGCGTGAAATCGGTTTCGACGCGCCGATCGTGACCGAACTCGAAGAAGCCGCCCAGGGTCTCGAACACGCCTGATGGAGTGAGACGGACATGATGCCCCTTTCCCTGCTCGTGATCGCCGCGCTGTTGCCGTCGCCGTCCATCGTGATGCCGGTTGCCGTACCGGCGACGGCGCCGGTCGTACAACCGCCCGCGCAGGGCGCGCGTCTGGTGGTGACACCGGCCGATCCGGTGGTGGTCGCCGAGGATACGCTGCGATTGCGTGCGCAGGTGGTGGACGCGGCCGGTCAGCCCATCGCCAACGCGCAGATCCGTTTCGTGGCGGCCGGCGGGGTGTTCGAAGGCCGCGTCGAACCCGATGGTCTGGTGCATTCGGGATCGACGGGAACGTTGCCGGTGACCGTGGTGGCGCAGATCGTCGGTCAGCCGGCCATCACGCAGCGGGTGGAAGTGCGCATGGTGCCCGGGCCGGCGGCGACGATCACGCTCGACCAGATGCCCACGCGCTTGGTGCCCGGGCAGCGTTTTGTGCTCGTGCCCACGGTGAAGAGCGCCGCCGGTGATGTGCGGCGCGATCGGGTGAACTGGACCAGCAGCAATCCCGCGGCCGTGGCGGTGAACGCCGATGGCATGATCGAAGCCCGGGCCGGCGGACGTGCCGTGCTCACCGGACGTGTGGACCGTGCGTCGATCACGGTGCCGGTGGACGTGGTGACGTCCCGTGTGGCGTCGATGAGCATCACACCGTCTTCACGTGAGGCGCGCACCGGCGATGTGATCCGTTTCCAGGTCACCGCGAAGGATGCCGCGGGGCGCACCATCACCGGTCTGACACCCACGTACAGCTTCAGTCCCGGTCAGGGCATCATCGATCGTGACGGGGCGTTCACGGGTTATGAAGGCGGCACGTACCTCGTGACCGCCACGCTCGGCACGCAGAGCGCCCAGGCGGTGGTGCGTCTCGCGCCGCGCGATGTGCGCCGGCCGGCCACGGTGGTCGGCCGCTTGCCGCGCATGAAGTTCACCACCGAGGAAGTGTGGCTGCACCCCACGCGCGAGATCGCCTACCTCGGCACGGGGTCGGGCGGCGATCGCATGTACACGATCGATATCACCGACAAGACCAGGCCGGTGGTGACCGATTCGATCGTCGAGAACACGCGGCGCGTGAACGACATCATGACCACGCCCGACGGCAAGGCCATGGTGTTCACGCGCGAAGGCGCGAGCGACCGGAAGAACGGGATCGTCATCGCCACGCTCGACGATCCGCTGCATCCGAAGAAGTGCGCGGACTTCACCGACGGACTCACCGGCGGTGTGCACTCCACATTCGTGTACCGGCAGGAGAAGTTCGGCACCCACGTGTATCTCACCAACGACGGCACGGGGGCCTTCCACATCATCGACATCAACGATCCGTGTCAGCCGAAGACGGCCGCGGTGTGGAAGACGCCGCGCCCCGACGCAGGACGTTCGCTGCACGATGTCGATGTGCAGGATGGCCTGGCCTATCTGAGCTACTGGAACGACGGACTCGTCATCCTCGACGTGGGCAATGGTGTGAAGGGTGGCTCGCCCGGCAATCCCCAGCTCGTGTCGCAGTACAAGTACGATCTGAACGATCTCTACCGGCAGGTCGAGGCGTCGGGCGGCCCCGGATTCATCCGGGGCACGCACACGGCGTGGCGTCACAACAACTACGTCTTCATCGCCGACGAAGTGTTTCCCGCGGCGCCGGTGAAGGGCGCGAAGGATGCATCGGCCGGGCGCGCCTACGGGCGACTGCAGGTGCTCGACGTGTCGGACATCGCGAAGCCGAAGAGCGTGGCGTTCTACGAACCGGAGTTCGGCGGTGTGCACAACGTGTGGGTGGCCGGTGACACGCTGTACATGGGCGCCTACAACGCCGGGTTCCGCGCGTTCGACATCTCCGGCGAGCTGCGTGGCGATCTGCGGGCGCAGCAGCGCGAGATGGTGCATGTGAACACGGCCGATCTCGACGGCTTCGTGAAGAACGCGGCGATGACCTGGGGCGTGGTGGTGCGCAATGGGCTGGCGTACGTGAACGACATGTACAACGGCCTCTGGATCGTGCGCATGGAACCCAAGCCCGATCCGAAGAAGAGCGCCATCGTTCCGTGAGGTCACGGTGCGACGATCGAGTGGTCCGTTGAAAGATCGACTGAAAGATTGGCCGAACGATCGGCAGGTCCGTCGCCTCGCGCGGCTGATTGTCGTGGCCGTGACGGCGATGCTCGGGGAAATCGGCGACGCGGGTGCCCAACGGACGTCGACATCTCCGGGCGCGGCAATCGCCGCACCGACGCGCACGTATCGGGCACTCGTGGCCTCCGAGTCGGTGGATCGGGTGGCCGTGATCGAGTTCGGCCCCACCGGCGCGCGCGTCGTGCGCGAGCACGAGGTGGGCGTGATGCTGGCCGATCCCGATGGCCCGCATGGTTTGGCATTCGAACCTGGTGGTGCGCACTACTACGTGACCACCGCGCACGGCACCCCGTATGGCGTGCTCTGGAAATTCGATACGCGTACGAATGCCTATCAGGGGCAGGTGATGCTGGGAAATTTCCCCGCGACCTTGCAGGTGAGCCCCGACGGTCGATCGATCGTGGTGGTGAATTTCAATCTGCACGGCGACATGGTGCCGTCGGATGTATCGGTGGTGCGTGCGGACAGCTTGCAGGAAATCGCACGCATCACCACCTGCACGATGCCTCATGGGTCACGCATGAACAGCACCGGCACACGGCACTACTCGGTGTGCATGATGGACGACCAGCTCGTGGAGATCGATCTCGACGGATTGCAGGTGGCGCGGCATTTCCTGCTCACCAGAGGTCTGGAGCAGGGGATGGCCGGGATGCCACCGCAGCGTACCGCCGCTGGCGTGGGTGCGCACGCCGGGCATGACATGAGCGGTCACGGCCTCGCCCAACCCGCGGCCGGCAGCACGACGTGTTCGCCCACCTGGGCACAGCCGTCGCCGGACGATCGCACGGTGTGGGTGGCGTGCAACGGCACGAGTGATCTCGTGGAGATCGATGTGCCCACGTGGCAGATGCGTCGTCGTATTCCGGCCGGCAACGGCGTCTACAATCTGGCCATCACGCGGGACGGCAAGAAGCTCGTCGCCACCAACAAGCGTGGACAGAGTGTGTCGGTCATCGACACGCAGAGTGGTGCCGTTCTCGCGACATTGCCCACGCAGCGCCGCGTGGTGCATGGTGTCGCGGTCACGTCTGACGACCGCTACGCCTTCGTGAGCGTGGAAGGTGTGGGTAGTGAACCCGGCACGGTCGAGATCATCGATCTCGTGGCGCTCGAGACCGTGGCACGTGTTGATGTCGGGCAGCAGGCCGGCGGGATCGACGTGGTGCCGGACCCGGGGTGAACAGCGGGGGAACGCAGATAGAGCGTCAGACCGCCGAGAGCTGTCCGTACGTCCGCTCCACGTACTCGTTGAGAATCACGAGGAACTCGGCCACGATGCGGTCGCCCTTGAGCGTCGTGAACAGCTTGCCGTCCACGTACACCGGCGCCTTGGGTTCTTCGAACGTGCCCGGCAGGGAGATGCCGATGTTGGCGTGCTTCGACTCGCCCGGACCGTTCACCACGCAACCCATCACGGCGACCTTCATGTCCACCACGCCGGGATACGACGCGCGCCAGAGGGGCATCTGTTCGCGCAGGTAGCCCTGGATGTCTTCGGCCATGTGCTGGAAGAACGAACTGGTCGTGCGCCCGCACCCCGGACAGGCGGTCACCTGCGGCGCGAACGAACGCAGCCCCAGTGACTGCAGGATCTGCTGCGCGACATACACTTCCTCGCGACGGTCACCGCCCGGCTTCGGCGTGAGCGACACACGGATCGTGTCGCCGATACCCTCGGCCAGCAGGATCGACAGTGCCGCCGTCGAGGCGATGACGCCCTTGTTGCCCATGCCGGCTTCGGTGAGGCCGAGGTGCAGCGGATAGTCGCACCGTGTGGCCAGACGGCGGTAACACTCCACCAGATCGGGCACGACGGAGATCTTGGCGCTGACGATGATCTTGTCGTGCGCGAGGCCCACTTCCTCCGCCAGGGCGGCCGAACGCAGGGCGCTTTCCAGCATCGCGTCCATGTAGACATCCTTGGCATCGCGCGGCGTGGCCGACGATGCGTTGGCGTCCATCATCTGCGTGAGCAGATCCTGATCGAGCGAACCCCAGTTGACGCCGATCCGCACGGGCTTGTCATGCTCGATGGCCGCCTGCACGATGGTCGTGAAGTTGGCGTCGCGATGACGGGAGCCCACGTTGCCGGGATTGATGCGGTACTTGTCCAGCGCGGCCGCCGCGGCCGGGTACCTGGTGAGCAGCAGATGCCCGTTGTAGTGGAAGTCGCCGATGATCGGCACGTCCAGTCCACGGTCGGTGAGGCGCTGGCGGATTTCCGGGACCGCCTGTGCGGCCTCGTCGTTGTTGACCGTGATACGGACCTTCTGCGAACCCGCTTCGTACAACGCCGCCACCTGATCGGCCGTCGCGGCGGCGTCCGCGGTATCGGTGTTGGTCATCGATTGCACGACCACGGGCGACCCGGAGCCAACAGGGACACCACGCACGCGGACCGTGACGGTCGGTCGGCGTCGGGCAAATTCGGTGACAGAAGACACGATACTGAAACCCGGTTGAGAGTGAGTTCCGTAAGCTAGCGCGTCCTCAGGGCCTCCCCCAAGTTCCAGCACATGACCGACCCCTCATCCTCTTCAGGCTCGGACGATCCGCCATCCGGTATGGCGTCGGACGATCCCATGTCCCCGGCCATCCCCGCGGCCCCGCGTCGTTCGTTCTTCCGGCGGCACTGGCTGCTGACCACTCTCGCCGTGGTGATCGGCCTTCCGGTGCTCGGACTGGCGGCATGGTCCGCGATCGCCCTGTCCTGGAGTTACTCGGACGGCAAACGTGCCGGTTATGTGCAGAAGATCGCCCGGAAGGGATATGTCTGCAAAACGTGGGAGGGGACATTGTACACGGACATCGCCCGTGGCTTCCGATCCGACAGTTTCACCTTTACCGTGCGGAGCGATTCCCTGGCCCGGGCCCTCGAATCACTCAGCGGCGAACGGGTGTCCGTGTACTACGAACAGCATATCGGATTGCCCTCGTCGTGCTTCGGGGAAACGGAGTACTTCGTGACGCGTGTCGAACGGATCCCTGACTGAGTTCCGGGTTACGAAAACGTATCACCTCAAAATCAACCTCCTGGAGGAGAGCATGAAGCGTGCACTGCGTGCGTTCGGACTGGCGGCGGCTCTGACCGCGCCTGCGGCCCTGGCGGCCCAGACCAGCTCCGACAAGCCGGTGTCGTTTGGCGTCAGCGGCGGTCTTTCGTTGCCCATGGGTGACCTCGGTGACGGGGCGGATGCCGGATATACCGTGGCGGGCCACGTTTTCCTGAAGCCGGCGTCCATGAAGTCCCTGGGCTTCCGCGCCGATGTGAGCTTCGACAAGTGGGGGTCGAAGGTCAGTGACGACCTCAAGCTGCAGAGCCTGGGCTTCGTGGCCAACGCACTCTACGACGTGCCGACGTCGAGCATGGTGAGGCCGTATCTGCTCGGCGGTGTGGGCATGTACAACACCAAGTTCGAGTACAATCTGGGCAGCACGACCGGAACGTCCGATGGCACCACCGACGTGGGCATCCAGGTGGGCGGCGGCCTGCGCTTCCAGCTCTCCGGTTTCTCCACGTTCCTGGAGGCGAAGTACGTGAACGTTTTCCGTGACCCGAGCAGCATGAACTTCCTGCCGATCACCTTCGGCATCCGGTTCTGATCCATCTCCGATCCATCGGTATCGACGAGCGTGCCCTGCGTGCTTCGTGCACGCAGGGCATTTCTCTTGTCGGTCCGTGCACAGCAGCAGCAAGATTTTCCGAGGTTCTCATGCACCATCGTCATCGTCGTCTGATCGCTCGTACCGCAAGCGCCGCCCTGTTGGCTGGCGCCATCACCCTGGCATTGCCGTACGATGTCGCGGCACAGGGCTCCTTGCGGGACCAGACTCGCGCGACCCGCGCCGAAGGGAGTGGTCCCGCCCACATCATTTCGTTCAATCCTTTCCTGCCGTTGTTCGGCTACTTCCAGGGCGAGTACGAGCAGCGCATCAAGTCCAATGTCGCGCTGGCCCTCAGCGGTTCGTACATGAAGCTGGATGATTACCACACGAACCTCGACGCAAAAATCCGGCTCTATCCCCAGGAACGCGCATTGCAGGGACTCGGCGTCGCCGCCGGACTCGGGTACGGCGCGGTACGCCTCGACGAGGACACCTGCGACGATGTCACCTGCCGGAAGAACGACCACACGGAGTCGGCGCCGACGTTCTCGGTGGAAGGACAATACCAATGGCTGCTGGGTAGCAGTCAGGCCACCGCGGTGACGATAGGAGCCGGTGTGAAGCGGTATTTCATCCCAGGTGAACGGGCTCACGGCATCGAGCGCGTGGTGCCCACCATGCGACTCACGATCGGGTACGCGTTCTGATGGTCGTCGGTTGTCGTGCGCACGACACGAAGACGAACGGGGGCGCGTGCTCGAATGCACGCGCCCCCGTTGTCTTCACCCGAAGGTCGATCAGAACTTGAACGAGATGCCGGCGTGGAGGAGCGGGATGTCGCCGAAGCCGATCTGACCATTGACGCCAAGCTTGGAGCCGAGCCAGTAGCGGGCGCCGCCCTGGATGCCGAAGCCGGAATCGGTGCTGCTCGCATCGTAGCCGAAAGAAGACGGGATGTTGGTATCCCACGACCAGTGAACGAAACCAACGCTGGCGCCCGCGTACAGGTCGAGCTTCGGCTGCGATTCGATCGGGAAGTGAATGTTGCCCACCGCCATGATCGGCATGACTTTGTTCGAGCCCTTGAAGCTGCCGTAGGTCTGGCTGTCCTTCACATAGCCGACGAACGCACCGATACCCAGTGTCGCCTTGCCAATGGGGAGCAGACCCCACTCCGCCTGGGCACCCACGCCGGATCCGTTGTAGTCACCACCAGTCAGAAAGTTGATCGAGGCAACACGATCTCCCTTCGTGAACGTCTTGGACTGGGCCGAAGCCGCGAGCGGCAGCGCGGCCACCAGGGCGGCGGCAACGGCGAGGCGGGTAAAACGAGCGGTCATGCACTTCTCCTGAAGCGTGTGGAATCTGTTCTGCTGTGTGATGATGACGAAAGAAGCGGGCAGCAGCGCCCGCGTCAATCAATGCCGCCAAAATCGTCGAGCAGCAAGGGGATGTCGAATGGAGAGGGATGACACGGTGCTGAGAGATCCCGTGTGACAAGCTCAACCAATCGTCCCTCTCCGATTTTCCCGAATCGCACATACGAACGATCCGGGGCCGCATACGGTACGGCATGCGGCCCCGGAAAGATTCATGACGCGTCCGCAATGCGACCGCGGTGCACCACCCGTCAGTACGCGGTGAGGCTGAGGGCGCTCAGGCGCGAGGTGAGTGCGTCCACTTCATCCGCCGTCAGCGTGCGCGGCAGCTGCTTCGTGCCTGCCACCGTGAACTTGCCCGCTTCGTCCACCGTCAGCGTACGCGTTTCGGTGCGACCATCCGCATACGTGATGTTGGCCGTCACCACCGAGGCATCCGCCGCCTGTGACAGCACGGTGCGGCTGTGGAACTGCCCCTTCACTTCCTCTTCGAGGATCATCGTCCGGCCTTCCGCCGAGCGCGTCATCGTCTGCGTGAGCTTCACATCGCCCTTGGCCACCACTTTGACCTTGGTCTCAGGGGCCGAAGCCGACTGCAATGCGGGCTTGCCGGTCCAGAACTCCATGGAGTTGAAGATCACCATGTCCAGCAGACCGGCCACGCCGTAGACCGGCAGGATCACGCCCGTCGCGAGGAAGAAGATCTCCTGCACCCACTTGCCGCCGAGGCCTTTGTTGTAGTTGTACAGCTTGCGGGTGAGCGGGAAACTGGCGAAGCAGGCGGTGTTCGATACCAGCGTGACACCCATCAGGCCGGCGAGTACGAAATTGCGGGGATTCAGGCGACGCATAGGGAAGCTCCTTGGCGTTTGCAGGTCATGACACGGGGAAGATCTCATCCGACAGCGGGCCAAACTTCGTGAATCGCATTCCCGGAGTCAATGTGGTTGGTGGCACCGACACGCACGTCGACACGGTCCCGCCGTCTTAGCGCGACGATTGTAATGTGCCATCTAGCTTCCGGAGACCATCGACGGGATGCCGAGCAGTGATGCGACCTCGTCGAGATGTTCCACCGTCGCCGCTGCGCCCGCGGCCCGCAGCCGCTTCGGGTCGACCAGTTCGGCGTATCCGATCACCACCATGCCAGCAGCGACAGCGGCCTGCACACCCAGGGGACTGTCTTCCACGGCGACCGTACGTGCCGGCGCCGCACCGATGGCACGAGCGGCGTGCAGATACACGTCGGGTGCCGGCTTGGGTCGACCCACCTCCAGGCTGGAGAATCGCCGGTCGACAAAACGCGCCGCGAGACCGGTGGCTCCCAGCGTGGTCTGCATCTTGGTCTGTTCGCCATTCGAGGCCACCGCGTACGGAATTCGTGCTGCGTCGAGTCGGTCGAGCAACGGAACGATTCCCGGCACGGCTGTCACCTCATGGACCAGTGCCGTCGCCACGGTGGCCTGGAAACGCGGAAGCAATTCGTCGGGGGCGGGTCTGCCGAACCGTTCGCCGACAATCTCGAGGCATCGGGCCATCGAGTTGCCCAGATACGTGGCCAGTGATTGTTCGGTGGTGGTGGGCATTCCCAGCTCGGTCAGCAGTTCGGCCCAGACGCGGTTGGTAATGCGTTCACTGTCGACCAACACACCGTCGCAGTCGAAGACCACACCCTCCAACCGCGCGACGAGTGGTACGCCTTCCGCCACACCGATCCCACCGCTCATGCCGGTATCGCCAGACTGGCCCGCGCCTGTTCGACCTGGCGCGCCACCGCGTTCGGACCCGTTCCTCCGTCGATGTCACGGGCGGCCAGCGACGCTTCGGCGCCCAACGCTTCGCGCGCATCGGCGCCGAAGAGCGCATGCGCCCGGGCAAAGGCTTCCGTCGGCAGGTCGGTCATCTCGATGTTGGCTTCCTCGGCCTGACGCACGAGCGAACCGACGGCGCCGTGGGCTTCGCGGAACGTGGCGCCGCGCTTCACGAGATAGTCGGCCAGATCGGTGGCCATCATCGCGCTCGAAACGGCGGCGCGCATGCGCGTGCGGTCGAATCGCAATTCACTCACCGCACCGGCCATGGCCGGCAGCACGAGGAACAGCAGGTCGACTGCGTTGAACAGCGCCCGTTTGTCGTCCTGCAGATCCTTGCTGTAACCGCTGGGCAGTCCCTTGATGGTGCCCAGCAACGAGACGAGATCGCCAAGGACCCGCGCGCCCGATCCACGGGCCAGTTCGAAGACATCGGGATTGCGCTTCTGCGGCATCATGCTGCTGCCGGTGGAGAAGCCGTCGCCGAACTTCACGAACCCGAATTCGCTCGAGCCGTAGATGATCAGGTCCTCGGCGATGCGCGAGCAGTGCAGCGCCGTCATCGTGCAGGCGAAGAGCGTTTCGGCGATGAAATCGCGATCGCCCGTGGCGTCGATGGAGTTGGGCGAGATGGCGACGAAGCCCAGGGATTCCTTGAGCAACGTGCGCGGCACGGGGAACGCCGAGCCGGCAATGGCGCCGGAGCCGAGCGGCAGGATGGCCGCCCCCCGTTCGGCATTCGCCAGACGTGTGCGGTCACGATCGAGCGGCCAGAAATGCGAGAGCAGCCAATGTGTGCCACTCACCGGCTGGGCGCGCTGGAGATGTGTGTAGGCGGGCAGGATCGTGTCGGTGAGCGATTCGGCCTGCGTGAGCAACGCCTGCTGCAGCTCACGGATGGCCGCATCGAGACGGCGACAGGCGTCCATCGTCCAGAGACGCGAGGCCGTGGCCACCTGATCGTTGCGTGAACGACCCGTGTGCAGCTTGGAGGCCACCGTGCCGGCCTCCTCGTGCAACAACCGATCGATCATCGTGTGGATGTCTTCGTCCGTCGCGATGGGTTGCGCGCCATCGGCGAGGCGCTGTGCCACCCGATCGAGACCGTGCTGCAGCGCGAGGCTCTCCTCCGGTGTGAGCACCCCGGCCTGGCCGAGTCCCGCGGCCCAGGCTTTGGAGAGACGCACATCGTGCGGCCAGAGACGGAAGTCGGTGCCGATGGAGCGGTTGATGGCATCGAGCAGCGGCGAAGGGCCGCCGGCGAACCGGCCGCCCCAGAGCTTGTGGGTGCCGTCGTGGGAGCCCGCCTGAGCGCCGCTGGCGGTGCCGTTGGCGGTGCCGTTGGCGGTGCCGCCGGATTCGGACGAAGCGTGAGAAGCAGTCATGGCGCGGAAATCTAGCAATCGAGGTCTGGCGGTCGCGATTCGGTGGTCGCGACTCGTGGTCGCGATTCAGCGGTCGATGTAGGTGCGGAGCTTGCGGAGCACGCGCTCCCGTCCGTCGGCGCTGCGGCAGATGATGAGGACGGTGTCGTCGCCGGCGATCGTGCCGGCCACGTCCGGCCATTCGAGCTGATCGAGGGCCTCGGCCACCGGCTGGGCCCCGGATTTCATGGTGCGGGCCACCACCAGCACCTGAACGCCCTCCACGCCCACGAGGAGTTCGGGCAGCATGCGTTCGAGACGGGCCAGCGCCTGATCCCCGTTGGTGTGTTCCGGGAAGGTGTATCGGGCGCGTCCCTGGCCATCGGGAATGCGGGCCAGCCGCAACTCCCGCAGATCGCGGGAGAGCGTGGACTGTGTGACGTCCCATCCGCGCCGGGTCAGTTGCAGGCGCAACTCCTCCTGACTGGCCACCGCGTGTGCGGTGACGATCTCACGTATGGCCTGCTGTCGGTCGCGCTTGTCGGACACGGCAACTCCGGGATAAGGCGATGTCGATGGGAGATTGACACCGCGAGTTTGCAAAATTATGCATTAATTGTGCATAACATGCCGGTCCCTATGCAACCGTCTTCCGTTTCACCGAACGTGCCCGACTTGTCTTCGTCACCGACTTACCGCGTGGGGGTGCTGGGCGCCTCCGGCTACTCCGGTCGTGAGCTGTGTGCGCTCGTGATCGGACATCCGCAGCTCACGCTCGCCTTCGCCACGGCCAATACGCAGCGCGGCACCACGCTGCGCGTGCGGGCGGGTGGCGTGGTGCACGACGTGCCGCTCATCGCGCCCGAGGAGGCCGATCTGGCGGCTGTGGATCTCGTATTCGCGGCGCTGCCGCATGGCGCGTCGGCCGAATGGGTGGGCCGTGTGATCGCCGCCGGCGCGCGCGTGGTGGATCTCTCCAGCGATCTGCGTCCGGGGCATGGCGGCACCACACATGCGCTGCCCGATGGTGTGCCCGCGGACGCGCCCTATGGCATGCCGGAGCTGTTCCGCGCGCCGTTGCATGGCGCGCGCACGGTGGCCAATCCCGGGTGTTATGCGACGAGTGTGCTGGTGGCGCTGGCGCCGCTGGCCAAGGCCGGACTGATCGCGTCCGGTGGGACGGTGAGCATCGCGGCGGCGAGTGGTGTGAGTGGGGCCGGGGCATCGCCCAAGCTCGAGTACCTGTTTGCCGAAGTCACCGAGAACTATCGCGCGTATGGTGTGGGCAATGCCCATCGTCATCTGTTCGAGATGCGCGACACGCTCACCAAACTCGGCGCCGACTGCGATCTGCTGTTCACGCCGCACCTGCTGCCGGTGGATCGGGGCATTCTCTCCACGATCACCGTGCCGCTGACGCGCACGCTCACCGATCCGCTCGAACCATTCCGCGCCATGTACGCCGACGAGCCATTCGTGGAACTCACGAACGGATTGCCGGCACTGGCCGACGTGCAGCATCGCAATGTGGTGCGCATCGGCGCGGTCACGCCCACCGGCATGCGCCACCCCACGCTGCTGGTGTTCAGCGCGATCGACAATCTGGTGAAGGGCGCCGCGGGCCAGGCGGTGCAGAACGCGAATCTCATGCTGGGGTTGCCGGAGACGGCGGGGTTGCAGCGGTAACGGCCGTTCCGGGTCGTGGGGAGCTGGGTTTGGGGTGAACTGCCGGGTGACGGGTCGCGGGGTTCGCGCCGCGGGTCACCACCACCCGCAACCCATCACTCACAACCCGGTTGTTCACCCCCAACCCACCACCCCACACCCCACAACTCCGTCCGATGCTCGTCGTCAAACTCGGTGGTCGCACCCAGAACGATCCCGCACTTCCCGCCGCACTCGCGGCGCTCTGGCAACAATCGGGGCGCCGGTTGGTGGTCGTGCATGGCGGCGGCGATCAGATCAGCGCGTTGCAGCGTCTGCGCGGCGAGGAGCCGGTGTTCATCGGTGGACGCCGGGTGACCACGGACACCGCGCTCGAACTCGTGCGCATGGTGCTGTCGGGGCTGGCCAACAAGCAGATGGTGTCGGCGCTGGTGGCGGCGGGCGCACCGGCGGTGGGCATCAGCGGTGAGGATGCAGGTTTGCTGCGCGCCACGCCCATCGATGCCGCCACGTTCGGTCATTCGGGCACGCCGGCCCGTGTCGATCCCGCCGTGGTGCGGGCGTTGCTCGATGCCGGTTACCTGCCCGTGATCTCCCCGGTGGCGGCCCGTGACGACGTCGCGGTGGCTGGTGCGTACAACGTGAATGGTGACGACGCGGCCGCGGCGATCGCGGCCGCCCTGGGCGCGGACGAACTGTTTCTCATGGCCGATGTGCCCGGTGTGCTCGATGCCGCGAAAACACTCGTGCCGCGGCTCACGCTCGACGAAACGCAGGCCCTCGTGGCCAGTGGTGTTGCCGGTGGCGGCATGGCCGCCAAGCTCGACGCCTGCGCCGCGGCGCTGGCGGGTGGTGTGTCCCGGGTGCGGATCGGGGATCTCGCCGCACTCACCGTTCCCAGTGCGGGAACCGCGATCGTTGCGCGCGCCGACGCAACGGATGCCGTCTCTTCCAGGTAGCTGCCATGACTTCGACGATGCCCTCGCCCGCTCCCGCGACCGCGTTCACTCCGACGCCGGCCGTGGAACCGACGACGTTGCCCGCCATCCTGGGCACGTACAAGCGACAGGCGCCCCTCTTCGTCCGAGGTGAAGGCGTCTACATGATCGACGAGTCGGGGAAGCGCTATCTCGACTTTGTCGCCGGCATCGCCGTGTCTTCCCTGGGCCACGCCGACGCCGGTGTGATGCAGGCGATGCAGGAGGCGATGGCCCAAGGGCTCATCCACACCTCCAATCTCTATCGCACCGCACCTGGCGAAGCGCTGGCGGCGTGGCTCGTGTCGCATTCGTTCGCCAGCAGTGTGTTCTTCGCCAACTCCGGCGCCGAAGCCAACGAAGGCGCGTTCAAGTTCGCGCGGCGCTGGGCCAAGAGCACGGGACATCAGGCCAAACACGAACTCATCGCGTTGCGCGGTTCGTTCCATGGTCGCATGCCCGGCACGCTCGCGGCCACCGATCGGCCGGCGTATCGGCTGCCGTTCCGTCCGCTCATGGGTGGCGTCACGATCGTCGAACGGGATCTCGACGAACTGCGCGCCGTGCTCGATCCGGAAACCGCGGCCGCGGTGATCGTGGAGCCCGTGCAGGGCGAGGGCGGGGTGCGCATCGTCGACGCCGAGTTCCTGCGCGGTCTGCGCGCGCTCACGCGCGAGCGGAACGTGCTGCTCATCCTCGACGAGATCCAGTGTGGCCTTGGCCGCACCGGATCGCTCTTCGCCTACGAGCAGCTCGGCTTCGAACCGGACATGCTCACCATCGCCAAGCCCATTGCGAACGGACTGCCCATGGGCGCGATTCTGGTGAACGACACCGTGGCGCGCGTCATGCAGCCGGGTGATCACGGCACGACCTTCGGTGGCGGTCCGCTGGTCGCGCACGTGGCGCATCATGTGGTGCAGCGGCTCGCCGATCCGGCCCTGCTGCAGCATGTCCGGGAGACGGGGGCCTGGTTCGGTGAACAGTTGCAGGGCATCGCCGAACGCACCGGCGCCGTGCGCGCCATTCGCGGCACGGGCCTCATGTGGGGCATGGACGTGCACGAACCCGCGGCGGCGGTGATCGCCCGTGCGTTCGACCAGGGGCTGTTGCTCGTGAGTGCCGGTGAGCACACGCTGCGCTTCCTGCCGCCGCTGGTCATCAGCCGTGAAGAGCTGGCAAAGGGGCTGGCGATTCTCGAAGGCGCGATCAAGGCCTGATCGTGTACATCCCCGCCTCGTTCCGGGAGTCGGATCGTGCGGTGCTGTTCGACTTCCTCGAAGCGCATGCGCTCGGCGCGCTCATTTCCGGCGCGCCGGGCGGGGAGACGGCCCTGTATGCCACGCATCTTCCGCTCTGGCTCGATCGGGAGCGCGGCGTGCTGGAAGGACATCTGGCGCTGGCCAATCCACACGCGAAGCACCTGACGCAGTTGGACGCCGGCGCGCAGGTGCTGGTGATCTTCACCGGTCCGGATGCGTACATCTCGCCGGGGTGGTATCCCGGCAAGCACGAGCATGGCAAAGCCGTGCCCACGTGGAACTACATCGCCGTGCATGTGCATGGCACGTTCCGGATGCGCGACGACCGGGAGTTCCTGATGACGCATCTCGAACGGCTCACCACGGTGCACGAGGCGACGCAGTCGCCGTCCTGGACGATGGCCGAGGCGCCCGCGGCGTATATCGAGCAGATGGCGCGCGCGATCGTGGGTATCGAGATCTCGATCGATGTCCTCGAGGGCAAGTTCAAGATGAGCCAGAACCGATCGGACGCCGATATCGACGGTGTGGTCCGCGGACTGTCCGCATCGCCCGATGCGACCGCGCACGAAGTCGCGGCGCACGTGGCCGCACGCAAACCGGTGCGCTGAATCCCGACGCGCCGCGCGACGTTCGTGTGATGTTGGCGCGGCGTTCTTGCCAGGTTGCGCCGGTGGCTCAATATTGTTTCCACCTTCACGTGCCTCCGTGAACGGTGCGGTCTCCTCACGCAGTGCGCATCGTGCGTGCCATTGCGTGTCGACACCGCGCAGCGTACCAGCCCGCGTGGCTCGATCACCGGCGGTGCAGGCCCTGTCCTGGCGCGTCGATCCGGCGGCGCGCACGAGGCCGGACGGGGCCGCCGGTGTACTGCCCGTATCATGTCTGTTTCGTATTCGATTCGTATTGGGCCGGCGTGAGTTCCGGTGTGTACCCGGGTGTACCTTACCGGTATGCGCACTCTCCGTTGCCTCCTCCGGCGTGCGACCATCGGGATCGCCGCTGCGGCGCTCTCAGTCCCTGCCGCCGCTCAGACCAAGCCGACGCTCGTCGTTCAGATCACGGTCGACCAGCTCCGTCCGGATTACCTCGATCGTTTCCGCCACCAGTTCACCGGCGGCTTCAAGCGTCTGCTCGATCAGGGAGCGTTTTTCACCCAGGCGTTTCACGATCACGCCGTCACCGAGACCGCGCCGGGGCATGCAACCCTCTGGTCGGGACGCTTTCCGTCGCACACCGGTGTGGTGCTGAATGAAATCGGAGTCGCCGACCCGCAGTCGCCGCTGCTGTTCGGACGGGGCGGCGGTGCTTCACCCTATCGGTTCCGCGGTTCGGCGTTCTTCGACTGGGTGCGTACGCGCGATCAGTTCAGTCGGGCGCTGTCGGTGTCCCGCAAGGACCGCGGCGCCATCCTGCCCATCGGAAAGGCCAAACAGCAGGCCTACTGGTATTCGCTCGATGGCGGGTTCACCACCAGCCGCTATTTCGGCGATACGCTGCCCACCTGGGTGCAGCGCTTCAACGCACGCGATGTCACCGCGAAGTACCTCGGCACCGAATGGAACCTGCTGCTGCCGGAGTCCGAATACCCCGAACCCGATTCGGTGTCCGTCGAACATGGCGGTCGCGATTTCACCTTCCCGCACACCCTGTCCGCCGACCGTCGGCAGGGCACCTTCCAGTTCACGGACTTTCCGTGGATGGACGAGATCACGGTGGACATGGCGCTCGAGGGCGTGCACGCGCTGGAGCTGGGTAAAGGCCCCAGCACCGATGTGCTCTCCGTGTCGCTGTCCACCGTCGATGCGATCGGTCACGCCTACGGCCCGTTGTCGCGTGAACTGCACGATCAGATCCTGCGCACCGACCGGGCCCTGGGGCGTCTCATCGATTCGCTGTACAAACTGCGGGATTCCAGTCGCATCGTTTTTGCGCTCGGCGCCGACCACGGCGTCACACCGCTTCCTGAGCTGGCCTTCAAGGGCGACGATCCGAATCGCGGTCGCGTGGACGTCCGTCCGGTGATGGATGCGGCCCGCAGCGGTCTCGCGGCACGCGGCGTGGAAGGTGATGCCCTGGTGTTGCAGTCGGGTGTCATCATGCTCGACCAGCCGCGGCTCAGGGCCAAAGGCGTGAACGCCGATTCGGTGGTGACCGCCTTGCGCGCCGCCCTGCTCAAACTGCCCGGCATGGCGCGGGTGGACCGGGTGAGCACGTTGGCGGCCAATGCGGCCAGGGGCGACAAGATCGCGCGACGCTGGCTGCACTCGGTGCCGCCGGACATCCAGGCGGTGCTGACGGTGACGTTCAAGGAGGGCTACTACTGGGTCACCACCCGGTATTCCACGCACGGCAGTCCGTACGATCTCGATGCACATATCCCGGTCCTCTTCATGGGACCGATGATCAAACCGGGACGCTACAACCAGCCCATCCGCTCGGTGGACGTCGCGCCGACGCTGGCCGAGATCGTGGGCGTGGAGCCCATCGAACCCATCGACGGCAAAGTGCTGCGCATGATTCTCCCGGCCTCCACCGGGCGCTGAGTTCCGTCCCATCCGGTAGACGACCGGACGGCAGGCGCCGTACGGGTATCATCCAGGCGCTGTACAGCGGCCCGGCGTATCGGAATCTTTCAGGTATGTCCATCGAACGCGCGTTCGACGAACTCCGTTTCGGAGCGAATCGGATTCTCAATCTCCGGGCCCTGCAGCCCACCGCGCTGCAGGCCACGGCGCTCTGCGAGCGATGGCTGCGCGAACAGCAGGTGCTGGGGGTGGACGAAGCGCTCGTCATCACGGGACGGGGCAACAACAGCGTGGACGGCTATTCGCCGGTACGCGAAGCGGTCGTGCGGTTGCTGCCATCGCTGCGTCGGCGGAATGTCATAGCCGGATACGCGGAGCACACGGCTGGCTCGTTCGTGGTGACGTTCGCACCCGTGCGGGCGCTGTTCGAGGTGCCGCGCCGGCGCCGGGAAAGAGCGCCGGCGCCTGTGCACCCCCCGACCCTCGCGGCGCTCGACGAGGAAACCGTCCGGCAGCTCCGAGACGTGGCCGTGCTGTCCCTGGCAGTGCTCGGTGTGCAGGCGCCCACGCGCGCCCAGCTCGAGGATGAAATGCAGCGGCAGTTCGCCGCGCTTTCCGCGGCGCTCCCGGACAACGGTGATCGGGAGGCCTTGTTGCAGCAGGCGTTGCTCCGCGCGGCCGAGGAATACGAGGCGGACTGACGACTCCCGGGGCGCGTGAGCGGTGAGGCTTCTCCGCGAACCAAGCCTTGCGAGCGGCCGGAAAAGCGACGAGCGTCCGGAGATTCCTCCCAACCCTCCGGAGTGCTCCGTGTTCGTTTCCTCCTCCGCCCGCCGCATGCATCAACGCGGCAGCGATTGCCTCTCCCATCGTGGGCATCCCGCGTTGCCTATTGCGTTGCTTCCGGCATTGCATCGCGCCTTGCCCGTGGTGGCGTCCGCGATCATGCTCGGGTTGGCGCTCCCGGTGCCCGGCATCGTCCAGGCACAGGCCGGTGCGTTGCCCACCATTCCTGGCTACGCACCAGCCACGGCGGCAGCGCAGCGGCAGCTCGAACAACAGGCCATCGGCGGCCCGTTGCCTACGCGTGCGCAGGCCCATTCGGCAACATTGTCGCGCGAACCGCATGTGGCGGGCACACCCGCTCAGGTCCGCACGCGCGACTATGTCATCGAGCAGATGAAGGCGATGGGACTCGAGACCGAAGTGCGCACGTACGATGTGTGGCTGCCTCATGCCACCAGCGTGAAGATCACGCGTATGGGACGTGACACGGTGGCGCTGGATCTGGCGGAGCCGCCCATCGCGAGCGATCCCGCCACGCAGTTGCCGCAGTATCCCACGGCGAACGGTTCCACCGGCGAAGGCGTCGGCGAAGGCGAGCTGGTGTTCGTCAACTTCGGTCTGATCGAAGACTACGCCACGCTCGATTCGCTGGGCGTGTCGGTGAAGGGCAAGGTCGTGCTGGCGCGATATGGCCGGAGTTTCCGCGGTATCAAGGCGCGGGAAGCGGAGAAGCGCGGCGCGGTGGCGCTGCTCATCTACACCGACCCGCTCGACGATGGATTCGTGCAGGGCGACATCTATCCGGATGGACCGATGCGGCCGTTGCGCGGTCTGCAGCGCGGCAGTGTGTTCAACGGCACCGGCGATCCGCTCACGCCAGGGTATGCGAGCAAGCCCGGCGCGCCGCGCCTCAAGCCCGAAGAGACTCCACTGCCGAAGATTCCCGTCGTCCCGGTGAGTGCCTACAACGCTGAACAGTTGCTGGCGCAGGTCCGGGGAACGGACATCCCGCGCAACTGGCAAGGCGGCATGGGCCTGCGTTATCACGTTGGGCCCGGACCGGTGCGCGTGAAAGTGGAGGTGGTCACCGACGCGGCCACGCGGGGCACGAAACAGATCCACAACACGCTGGGGTATCTGCGTGGTACGGAGTATCCCGACCAGTACATCTACATCGGTGGGCATCGCGACTCGTGGGGACCGGGCGCGGCCGACAACATCAGCGGCACGGTGAGTGTGCTCGAAGCGGCCAATGCGCTCGCCGATATGGCCAGGAAGGGACTGCGTCCCAAGCGTACGATCGTATTTGCCACGTGGGACGCCGAGGAGTGGGGGCTGGTGGGCAGCACCGAATACGTCGAGGACGATTCGTTGCGCCTCAAGAAGGGCGCGATCGCCTATCTCAATCAGGACGTGTCGGCGCAGGGTTCGCAGTTCGGTGGTGGCGGAACCCCGTCGTTGCGGGCGGTGCTGCGCGATATCGTGAAGAGTGTGCCCGATCCCAAGGGACGGGGTTCGGTGTATCAGGCGTGGCGGCTCACGTCGGGCACCCGTGCCGATTCGCTGGAGCCCGGCATGGGTGATCCGGGTGGTGGCAGCGACTTCGCCGGTTTCTACAATCACTTCGGCATTCCCACCGCCGACTGGGGATTTGGCGGACCGGCCGGCACGTACCATTCGGCGTACGACACCTATGCATGGATGGAACGGTTCGGCGATCCAGGCTTCCTGTATCATGCGGCGTCCGGTCGCATCGGCGCGGCGATGGCGCTGCGTCTGGCCAACGCGGAAGTGCTGCCGTACGACTACGCGGAGTTTGCCAACACGATGCTGCGGTACATCGCGCCGGTGGAACGTGGGCTGAAGCAGAAAGGGTGGAACACGGCGGCCGTGACGCCGCTCACCGCGGCCATCACCCGGCTCGGTCAGGCGGCCACGCAGTTCGCCGGCGCGCGTGATGCCGCGCTGGCCAAGGGCGTGAGCAAGGCGCAGAAGGATGCGGCCAATACGGCGCTGCTGTCGGTGGAGCGGGGGTTCGCCCGCGATGCCGGTCTCAAGAGTCGCCCCTGGTATCGCACGCTCATCTATGCGGCCGACGTCGACAACGGCTATTCGTCGATGGTGTTTCCGGGCGTGAACGAAGCCATCCGGTATGGCACACAGGCGGAGACCACGGCGGAGATCGCCGATCTCGTGCAGCGTTTCGACAATGCGACCGCGGCGATGAATCGCGCGCGTGCCGCACTCGAAACGCCGCCGGCCCGTCGCTGATCCGCCCGCGCATGGCTATCGAGTATCTCCATCCCACCGACGTCGCGGCGCGGCTCACGCAGGACGCGCCGCCGCTGATCATCGATGTGCGCGAACCATGGGAATATGGTCTCGCGCATATCGAGCCCAGTGAACTGATCCCGCTCTCGGAGCTTCCGGACCACGTGCATACACTCGACCCCACGCGGTCCTATGCACTGCTCTGTCATCACGGCATGCGCAGTGAGATGGCGGCCAACTGGCTCGCGCAGCAGGGCTTCCAGCATCTGGTGAACATCGAAGGAGGTATCGATGCCTGGAGCATGCACGTGAATCCGGATATTCCGCGGTACTGAGTCCCTTCGCGCATGACGATGTTTCGTACCCGGCGCGCAACGATCGCGGCCCGGTTCGAGGGTGAGGACGAGGCCAGGCGCCCGCGTGATGTCAGTGGCATCGTGCGGGGCGCCGAGCCGTTCCGGCTGACGGGCGTGAACGGGATCGCGGTGCTGTTGCTGCACGGCTTCAACGACACGCCGCAGTCGATGCGCTATCTGGCGTCGGCGTTGCACGGCGTGGGCTACACGGTGGACGTGCCCCGGTTGCCGGGCCACGGCGGTTCACTCGCCGAACTGGCGCGTGACGGTCATGCCGACAACTGGCGCACCCATGTGCGTGGCGCGTATGCCGAGCTCCGTGCGACACACCGCATCGTGCATCTCTGCGGACAGAGCATGGGCGGCGCCCTGGCGTTGCTGCAGGCGCACGAGACGCCCGATCAACGCGCACTCGTGCTGCTGGCTCCGTATCTGGGCATGCCGTTCGGCCTCTGGTGGCAGACGTATGCCGCGGCCGTGCTGCAATGGGTCACGCCGTATCAGAGAAGCAGGGGCGCCGAGCATTCCATTCACGATCCGGAAGCGCGGGCGCAGGCCCTGGGCCCCGGCATCGTGACCGCCGAGGCGTTGGCCGGTCTGCGTACCATCGCGCAGGCCGCGCACCGGGCACTGCCCACGTTGACGGTGCCCACGCTGTATCTGCAGTCACGGGAAGACAATCGCATTGCGGCTGCCGACGCGGCGCGGTATTTCGCGCGCATCGGCAGTGCGGTGAAGGAGCAGCGCTGGCTTACGGGGTGTGGTCACATCATCTCGGCCGACTACTGCCGCGACACCGTGTTCGAGGCGACGCGGGACTGGTTCCGGCGTTTCGAGGACGGTCTCCAGGATGGTCACGGGGATGGCGTCGATGGCAGCGCGAGCGATTGAAAGGCGTCGGGGCCGGGTGACGCCAGCCCTCACCCGGCACTAATTTTTGCAGGTTGCCGCCGGGACGTCGAGCTGGTTCGGAGCCTCGGCGGGCACCATGCAGTCGTCACCGTTTGGAGTCGTTACATGCCCGAGTTCGGAAGCTGGGGAACCGACTGGTGGAAGCCGGTCGTCTTCATCCTCGTTGCCGGTCACCTCACCAACATCTGCGTCACCCTTTTTCTGCACCGCTCGCAGACTCATCGCGGGGTGCAGTTCCATCGCCTGGTCGAATTGCCGATGCGCGTCTGGCTCTGGCTGACCACGGCGATCCGCACGAAGGAATGGGTGGCCTGTCACCGGAAGCATCACGCCTTTGCCGACCGGGAAGGCGATCCGCACAGCCCTGTCGTGGAAGGGCTGCGCAATATCCTCCTCAAGGGTGCCTTTTATTACCGCAAGGCGGTGCGTCAGCCCGGCGTGCTGGAGAAGTACGGCAAGGGCACACCCGAGGACTGGCTCGAGCGGCACCTGCTCGACAAGCGCTCCAGCGTGGGCATCCTGGTCATGCTGGCCATCGACATCTGGCTCTTCGGCTGGTTCACTGGCCCGGTGGTGTGGGCGGTGCAGATGATCTGGATCCCGTTCTGGGCGGCCGGCGTCATCAATGGCATCGGACACGCGCTCGGCTATCGCAATCATGACGTGAAGGACGAGAGCCGCAACATCTCCCCGATCGGCATCATCATCGCGGGTGAGGAGTTGCACAACAATCATCACGCCGATCCCCACTCGGCCAAATTCGCACATCGGTGGTTCGAATTCGACATCGGCTGGATGTACATCAAGCTCTTGTCGCTGTTCGGACTGGCCCATGTGAAGTACGCGCGTGAAGGCACCCACGTGCGCATCGCGGAGTGATCATGGCGGATATCACCTGTACCCGATGCGGTCAGACCCGCGAAGGATTCGAACGGCCGCCGTTTCCCGGGGCCATCGGCGCGCGCATCGTGGGCGAGATCTGCAAGGACTGCTGGGGGCAGTGGCTCAAGCAGCAGACCATGCTCATCAACCACTATGGCCTGAACGTGATGGATCCCCAGGCGCGGACGTTTCTGACGCGCAACATGGAGGCCTATCTGTTCAAGACCGGTCAGAGTGAGGACGTGGACACCACCAAGCAGGGCACGGTCAACTGGTAGGAGGTCGTCATGGGTGGATGATTCCCCTTCCGCACGACAACGATTCATGACAAACGCCCCGCCCGGAAATCCGGACGGGGCGTTGTTGCGTCAGAGGCGAAGCTGAAGGACCAGCGTCGGCTGATGGAAGTGTCAGTTCAGACCGGCAATGTAACGCGCCAACCGACCACAGCTCGTGCACTTCAGTGTCACGTGCGAATTGGGCGGCGGGGGATGCGCAACGGGGTCGCGGTCGATGTGCCCGGAGCAGGACGGGCAGCTCAAAGGAAGCCCAGTGCGGTCCGCGGCGATCAGATGCAGCGCCTGCGCTGGGTTGTACGTGTTCGGTCGTGGCTTTCGCATCACGCCTCCTCGCGTAAGGTGCACCGACCATATCGGCGGTCGGCCTCAGTAACCTAAACGGACCGGGGACGATTGTGCACCGTTATCACCAACTTTTCATCTTCGGGATAACCTTTTCTTGTGTATATTAGAGGTTACTAATCGAATTGTGCGGAATTGTTATCCCGTTATTGCCGGTTATGACGTAAAAGGCGAGCGTTTCGTACCTAAAACGGTACTACTTATCATCTTAGCCCTTGCGGAGAAAGCACGGATTGCCGAGGCTTTAGGGAATCATGGCGACCATAACACAACCAATCAGCGAAGGCGCAGCTCAGGGGCACTCTGAGGCGCATGAGCCCGACGTCGACGCGACCACGCTGTCGGCGCTGCGGCTGTGGGTGATCATGAATCGGGCGCAGTCGGCGGTGACCGCGCATGCGGCCGCGGACGTCGCCCGTCATGGATTGACGTTGGCCGAGTTCGGCATTCTGGAGGCGTTGTATCACCGTGGCCCGATGTTGCTGGGCGAGGTGCAGCGACGGATTCTGGTGTCGAGTGGCGGCATCACCTTTCTGGTGGACCGGCTCACGGCCAAGGGGCTGGTGGAGCGTCGCACCTGCGACAGCGATCGACGGGCGCGGTATGCGGCCCTGACCGAGCAGGGGCGTGACCTGGTGATGCAGATTTTCCCGGCGCACGCGCGCGAACTGGCGCGGGTGATGAGCGGGATTTCTCTCGAAGACCAGCGTACGGCGACGGAGATCCTGAAGATCATGGGGCGGGCGGCGGCCCAGATGCCCCCCTCGGACGAAAGCCAGGACTGATCCGGGTCTTCCGACGAGTCAACCGGCAAACAAAAGGCCTCTTGACGAGGCCTTTTGAGTTTCTATATTCCTTACCACTGAGATGGTGGCATCACAACAGAATACCAGGAGCTCCGTATGCAGTGGACCTTTGATCCCGCGCACAGCCAGATCCAGTTCTCCGTGAAGCACATGGGCATTTCCACCGTGCGCGGCACGTTCGGCCAGTTCACCGGCAGTATCGAGGATGACAATGGTGTCGTCAAGCATGCCACGGTCGACATCGACGTTGCCTCGCTCGATACCGGCAACGGTCAGCGTGACGATCATCTCCGCAGCCCGGACTTCTTCGATGCCGCCGCGTTTCCGAAGGCCACGTTCGTACTCACGACGTTCGATCGCAACGGCTCCGATGTCACGGCCACCGGCGATCTGACCATTCGCGGCATCACCAAGCCGGTGACGCTGAAGGGCGAAGTGGGCGGTCCCGCCAAGGATCCGTGGGGCAACCAGAAGGTGTCCGCCGAACTCGAGACGAAGATCTCGCGCAAGGAGTGGGGGCTCGTGTGGAATGTCGCGCTGGAGGCGGGTGGTGTGCTCGTCAGCGACGACGTGAAGCTCCGCATCGACGTGCAGGCGGCGCCGGCGGCCTGATCGCCGATTGCATCCGCTGGTGTTCACAGACGACGAAGCCCCCGCCGGATGACCGACGGGGGCTTCGTGTCGTGCAGAACTCAGTTCTTCCAGTCGGCGATGAACAGATTCGTGTCGCCTTCCTTGAGCGCGCCACGATTGGACGCCCAGATCAGCTGCTTGCCATCGGGGCTGAACATCGGGAAGCCGTCGAACTCGCCGTTGGTCGTGACCTGCTCGAGGTTGGAGCCATCGAGATTCACGATGTAGAGATCGAAGTTCCGGCTGCGCGGATTCTTGTGGTTCGACGAAAAAATCACGCGCTGGCCATCGGGCGTCCACGACGGTCCGAAGTTCGCACCACCCAGGGTGGTGATCTGCCGCTGATCGCTGCCATCGGCGTTCATGACGAACAGCTCCATCCTGTTCGGCCGGATCATGCCCTGCTTGAGCAGATCCTGATACGCCTTGAGATCTTCGGGATTGTCATAGTGCCAGGCGCGATAGACGATCTTCGTGCCGTCGGGCGACCACCAGGGGCCGCCGTCGTATCCGGGCGTCGTGGTCAGACGCTTCACATCGGTGCCATCGACATTCATGGTGTAGATGTCGAGGTCACCATCCTTGAGCGACGTGAAGACGATGCGCTTGCCGTCGGGCGAGAGAATGCCTTCGGCAGTGTACGTGCCGTAGTTGGTGAGCCGCGTGAGGTTCTTGCCGTCGCGGTCGACCGTGTACATGTCGTACTTGTCGATGCCCCACACATACCCCTTCGACGGATCCGGACGCGGCGGGCAGGCGCTGTCGGCCGCGTGTGTGGACGAGAAGAACAGACGGTTGCTGCCGGGCAGGAACCAGCCGCAGGTGGTCTTGCCGCCCACCGACACCTTGGTCAGCTCCGTGCCGTCCACGCGCATCGTGTACTGCTGATCGCAGGTATTGCCGTCGCGGGTGGACTGGAACGTGAGCCACTGGCCGTCCTGACTGAAATAAGCCTCGGCGTTTTCACCTCCATTGGTGATCTGCCGGATGTTGGTCAGGTGGGTCTCGCCGGAATCGGCTGTGACGGCGATGTTCAGCGCACCGGCACTGTTGCCGGCGGCGACGGTGGTGTCCCTGCCAGCCGAGTCAGGGCTGCTGCAGGCGGTGGACAACAGCACGATCGCAGTGGCGACCGCGGTGTGCACCGGAAGGCGGTGGGAAATAGACATGGGCAGAACCGTAGACCGGATCTGCCCATGCGGCAATCAGGATAAGTACCAAGGGCCCAAGGCCCCGGTGCTCAGTTGGCGATCAGTTTCCGCTGCGGCGCGCCGTGGCGGGCTTGGCAGCGGGTTCCTGCGCGGCGGCCGCGAAGATCTCCTGCTGGGTGGTGCCCTTGCGCATCAGTTCCACGGCCCGACGGAGCTGGTTGTCGATCTTGAGGCTGCGGCGGAGCACCAGCGTATCACCGAAGGCCACCTTGGCCACGCGGTCCTCGATGACGCGGTCCACGTCGCTGGCGCCGGCGTCCCAGATGGCTTTGTCGATCTTCACCGTGTCCGCCACGATCCGGCGATACACCTCGTCACGCCAGGTGGGATTGAACGTGAAGTCCGGCCGCACCTTCCCCTTCTGCTCCTCAGCCACCGCGTTCACCTGTGCCAGATACTTGCCCCAGCTCGGCAGGAGCGCGCGGCGCAGGACCTGTTCGGGGCTGGTGAGCGTATCGGGGGCGATGATCATGTCGGGCGTGATGCCGCCACCGCCGTAGAGCGTGCGACCCGAAGCCGACTTGTAGAGCGGGCGGGCCTTGCGCACCGAATCCGTCTCCAGGGAATCGGGCGTCACCTCGAGGAACTGCCCATCGGCGTTCATCTTCCGCTCCTTCTGGATGGAGCGACCCGACGGCGTGTACCACTTGCCCGTCGTGATCTTGAGCGCGTAGCCGCCATCGAGATTGTAGACCGACTGCACCAGGCCCTTCCCGAACGACGTGGTGCCCAGCACGAGCGCACGGTCGTAGTCCTGCAGCGCGCCGGCCACGATTTCCGACGCCGACGCCGAATTGCCGTCCACGAGCACCAGGAGCGGCACGTCGGGCGCGAGCGGATCCTGCTGCGAGACGAACTTCTGGAACTCCGCGCGACCACGCACCGACAGCAGTTCCTTCCCCTTGGGGAGGAACAGGTTGGACATGGCGAAGGCTTCTTCCAGAATGCCGCCCGGGTTGCCGCGCAGATCGATGATGATGCCCTTCGCGCCCTTCTTGCGGAGCGCCAGGACCGAGTTGGCGATGTCCTCGGTGGTCTGTTCGGAGAAACGCGTGAGCGGCACGTAGCCGGTGCGCTCGTCGAGCATCATGGCGTAGGGCACCGCCGGCACATGGATTTCGGCGCGCTTGAAACTGAGCTTCACCGGCTGGCCCACGCCGACGCGCAGGAACTGCACGGTGACCGGGGTGCCGATCGGGCCGAGCAGCTTGTTCTGCACCTGCTGGGTGCTGTAGCCGCGGGTGTTCGTGGTGTCGATGAGGGCGATCTTGTCGCCTTCCAGCACGCCCCCCTGCTCGGCCGGCGAATTGGGGAAGACCTTATTGACGGTGACGTAGTCGCCGATCTTCGAGATCTCCATGCCGATGCCGGCATAGCGACCATTGGTGTTGCGGGAGAACTCTTCGAGTTGCTTGGGCGTGAAGAGTTCCGTGTAGGGGTCGTTGAGCTCCTTCACGAGCCCGCGCGCAGCTTTTTCATACAGCTGCTGCGCATCGAGGGTGTCCACGTAACGCAGGGCGACGAAGGTCAGCACCTGGTCGAGAAGTTGTGCGCCACCGCGCGTCGTGCGCGCCTGCAGGGCGAAGCCCGAGGCGAGCAAAGGGACGAACACGAGGGCGGCCAGGGCGGCCTTGCGGTTCCGGGTCATGCGGGTCTCACGAAGGAGGGACCAGAAAAGGTACTGCAGTTACGTACGCACTGGATGGGGTGCTGTTCCCCGTGGGTACTTCCGGGGACCGGCCTGCATCACCCTACCCTACCCATCCAGGTCAGCTTTCGTCGCGCGGACGGGAGCCGAGCACGTAGTCCACATGCCACTGCCGGTCGTACTGCCGGATGGCGATATCGCGCACCAGGCCGGCACTGAGCAGCATCTCGTGGGCTGGTTGGAGGACGCGCTGGAGGTGCGAAGGGTATCGCTGGGTGAGCGGCAGCTGCTCGGCGAGGCGTTCGAGGGGGACACGCCAGGAGAGCCGGCCGTCGGCCCGGGCGACTTCGAGGATGCGGTACAGGCGCCGCGCCACCGGGGACGAGAGGGCGTGATAGCGGGCCGCGGAGAGTGTCACCACGTGCCGGGCGGCCAGATTGGCACGGAGGGTGGTGGACAGGGTGACACGGGCGTCTCCGGGTTCCCCGGCCGCCAGGTTGCCGAAGAGGTGGAGTTGCTCGCGGTCGGCCACGCGCCGTCGTTGCACCGAAACCGTGGACAGCACGGTGAAGCTGGTGTCGGCCAGGGCGCTCTGGGCCGACCAGTAGGCCCCGATGGACTCGAGTGTGGTGCGTTCGAGCCGGGTGAGGGCGGCCCGGAGCTGCTCGTAGGTGCGTCCATCCGCCCGGCGGCCCATGGAGCGCAGGAAGGCGTGCAGTGTGAAGGTGATGGCGCCGTCGGCGGGGGAGCCCGCCTCGTGGTAGCGGTGCAGCAGCTCCACGTAGACGTCCTGGTCGAACGTGCCGGGGAGGCGATCGCCGGGAGCGGGGATGACACGCCAGCGCCCGCCGTTCTCGGTGGTGTACGAGACGGGCGCATCGTCTGCGGAGTCGCTCAGACGGAAGAGCGGGAGTTCCTCGAGCGAGCGGTCGAGGACGACTCCACGCGCGGCCGGGCGGCGGCGAGCGGCGAGGGTCATCGCCGTGTAAGGTGGGCGAGGCGGGCGATGGGCGCTAGGCGGCGGGCGAACTATGGCGACAGATGTTTTGCGTACGTGATCGCATCGGTGTTGCCACCGCACACCACGATCCCCACCTGTCGCCCTTCCAGGCGTTCACGCAACGGGAAACGCAGCGCCGCCATGGCGGCCGCACCGGCCGGTTCGACCACCAGCTTGGCACTGCGGAACAGCATGCGCATGCCTTCGCGGATCTGATCGTCGGTCACCAGCACGATCTCGTCGACGAACCGCTTGTTGAGTGCATACGAGTACGGTTCGGCGCGCGGGGAGCCGAGTGAATCGGCGATGGTGTGTACGGCTTCGATGGTCTGTGGCGAACCGGCGGCAAAGCTGCGATGCAGACTGTCGGCCCCCTCGGGTTCCACCACGTACACCTCGATGCCCGGACGCCATTGTTTCACCGCGCAGGCCACACCGCCCGTGAGGCCACCGCCGCCCGAAGCGACGATGATGGCATCGAGTGTCGTCTGCGTCTCGGCCATCTGCATCATGAACTCGAGACCCACCGTGGCCGTGCCCAGCGCGGTGAGCGGACCTTCGAAGGGATGCACGAGCGTGCGGCCTTCCTCCGCCACGATTTCATCGGCGCGTTCGAACGCCTGATGAATGGTGTCGACCAGCTCGGCGATGCCGCCGAGTTCGCGAAACAACTGAATGCGATACGGATTGGCCGTGCGCGGCATGACCACCTTGGCGGTGGTGCCGAGTTGCTGGGCGGAGTAGGCGAGCGAGATGGCGTGATTGCCGGCCGACACGCCCGTCACGCCACGGGTGAGCGCTTCCGGCGACAACTGCGACATCACCGTCAGCGCGCCCCGCGGTTTGAAACTGCCGGTGTGCTGGAAGAGTTCTTCCTTGAGCCAGACGCCGGTGCGCGGACCGAGTTCCGCGGCGAGCGCGTGGTCGGCGATGCGGCGCACCGGTGTAGTGATCACACGCGTGCCGAGGCGTTCGCGTGCAACACGGATGTCGTCGAGCGACGGGAAGGGAACCGACTCGGCCGTATACGCCATGGACATCGCCTAGATCATCTCCGGTTGCATGACCTTCTCCACCACCTGTCCGTTCACCACACTCACGTGATACACCCTGGCTTCGGCGCGGGTGTGCACGACACGTTTCACCTCGTTGTCCTCGAAGTAGATGCCGGCATCGTTGTCGCACGCGTACCCCGGCTTCATCTCTCCCGAGCCGATGAGCTTGTGATACAGCGGCCGACGTCCCGCCTCGGCGTCGTAGTGGGGCGAGTGGCTGCCCTTCAGGAAGCCCAGGCATTTCACGATGGACAGCGCCTTGGGGCGTGAATCGGTGGTGCCCTCTTCGAACCAGCAGAGCGAACCCGCGCTGGCGCCGCCGAGCACGATACCTCTGTCCCATGCCTGCCGGAGCACGACATCGATGCCCTGCGCCTTCCAGATGGCCTGCTGATTGAGCGTGTTGCCGCCCGAGCAGACGATGGCGTCGGCGGAGAGCAGCACCTCATCCCAGCCCTGTGTCTGCGAGAGGCTTTCGATGAACACGTTCTGCACGAACGGTTCGACGTTGAGCGGCGCGCAGGCCTGGTAGAAGCCGATGGCCGATTGCGGCGAGTCGGCGGAGGCGGTGGGGAGGAAGCAGATGCGCGGGCGTGTCTTGCCGGTGAGCTGCGCCATGTAGGCGATGAACTTCGTGCGGAACCCACCGCCGGCAATGAGGATCTTGCGGGTGGCGCGCGGGGCGGTGGTGTCGTTGGCGAGAGGCGCGGTCATGGCGTGAGCGAGCGCAGGAGAGAGAGGCGAGGTGAGCGCACCAGCGGCGGCGACACCGGCGACGTTGAGCGAGGTGGCGACAAAATCACGACGATTCATGTGGGTTCTCCCGTGTTCTCCGTGGTGTCTTCGAGAATGCCATCGTGGAGATGCTGCGCGTCAGGGTCGGACCCGGCCTGGGAATCTTCGTCCGGATCATCCCAGTAGGCCGTTGCCTGCGCGTGCCAGGCATTGCGCATGACGACGTGTTGCAACGGATCGGTGAGAAACTCACGGGGCACACGGGTCGGATGTGTCGATGCGCGTGTGCGTGCCGCCGGCGCGCGGGTGTTTGATATGGTGCCTGTCGGGTCGTCGCTGTCCGGCGTACCGACACCGGCCAATGCGCGGATGGCATCGGCGACATGTTCCGCCTGGTCGAGCGGCAGCAGGTCGAGATACGTCCCCAGCATGAGCTGAATGTCGTCGAGCGTGAAGAGATACGCGAGGCAGACATCGTCGGGGTGATCCCCGAGGATGCCGGCGTCGTCGTACACGAACGCCGTGGTGCCGGTGAGCAGGTCGTGCAATCCATACCCCACGCCCGGCTCCACCTGCGTCACACGCCAGAGACCGATGCGCGAGTCACGCAGTGCGGCGACGAGCGCGTCGACATCCTGATCCATGCGGGCGCCGTGCCGTGCGCGTTGGGCCTCGAGCCATTGCATGGCCGGGGTGGGCGCGCCGGTTGCAGCCGGACGATGGTGCAGCAGCCAGTGGGCGTAGAACGGCTCGTCGAACTCCGAGAGATCCTGCTCGGCGCTGCCCGCGAACTGATCGAGTGCCGCATTGGCCCATTCGGCGCCGAGCTTGCGGTCGCACCAGTCGAGCAGCTCCTGATGGATGCGGCGATCCCGTTCGAGAAGCTGGACGGCGCGTTTGAGGCGTTCACGCTCGGGCGCCGGCAGGGCGGCCGCCTCGGGCGGCACGGCGGCGCCGTGGCATTTCTTGAATTTGCGGCCGGAGCCGCAGGGGCAGGGGGCGTTGCGATCGATGGACACGGGAACGGGCGGACTGCGGGAGTACAGACGGCAGCGGCCGGGCAGTTCCGATCGTACCGCGCTATGACAGCGTGATGACCTGCCCCGTGACATTGCGGGCGGCCGGACTGATGAGGAAGGCTACCACATCGGCCACCGATTCGCGTTCCACGTAATTGGACTTCTCGCCCATGTCGGCGAGGTTGGTCGCGGTGCGGATGGCGGTGGGGGCCACGGCATTGGCGCGCACGCCATGAAGCTTTTCGTCGAGTGCCACAGCGCGCATGAGCGTGAGCACGCCGCTCTTGGCAGCGGCGTAGGCCGCGAGCCCCTTGGGAGAGCCGGACGGCGTGGCTGCCGCCGAGCCGAAGTAGACGAGGCTGCCCCCGGCTTCACGCAGTGCGGGGAGGAACGCTCGTGTGGTGGCGAACGCCGTGTCGAGGTTGATGGCGAACTGCTGATGCCAGCCATCGGGGTCGGCCTCATCGAGCGGACCGGTGGCACCGAAGCCGCCGGCCACACAGACGACGGCATGGACGCGCGTGGTGGCGTGCGCGGACAGCACGTCGTCGGCCAATGCCTGCGTAGCCGCAGGGTCGGCCAGGTCGGCGGCGTGCGCGGTGATGCGCTGTCCATCGCGGACCGGCTGCAGCTCGGCGGCACGGGCCTCGACGTCGGTCAGCTTGCGGGCAATGAGGGCGAGAGAAAAGCCGGCGGCCGCGAAGTGCCGGGCGAGCGCTTCGCCGAGTTGGCCGGGACGACCGATACCGGTGAGGACGAGCAGGGAGGACATGGCGACCTGCGGTTGACCGCGTGGAGGTGCGTCAGGTATGCCGGGCGGAGTCGATATGTGTCGAGTCTGTATGGAAAACGACAAAAGATATGCACATCAGGCGCGATATAGTCGCTATGGGTGAGTCTCCCGCAGTGTCAATCGCTGCGCCAGACCTTCCGTCGGCTCGAACACGAACGCCTTGCCGGCTTTGAATTGCCGCAGCAGTCCCAGCTCGGCCATCCGCAGAAGGTCCGTACGCGCGGTCTGATAGCTCGTACCATGCGAGAGCTGGTGTGACGCCACGGTGTATCGCGCCAGCGGGGTGCTCAGAGCATGTCGCAACAGGGCCAGTTGGCGCGGGTTCAGGCCCTCTTGCGAGATGGACGCATGTCGCACCAGACGTTCGATGTCGCGCATTTCCCTCGTTTTGCGCGCGAGATACTCGTGCAGCTCATCGATCGCCAGAGAGAGGGTGCGCAACTGGTGCATCACGAAGTATGTGGCGTCGTTGTTGTCGCTCTCTGCATACAGATAGGCCCGGGCATACGCGCCGCGGGCTTTTTTCAGGATGCGCGAGATGGATACGTATTCGCACAGCCAATACCCAGAGCGAGCCATGGACCAGTAAAACAAGGCGCGCGCTGTGCGACCATTGCCGTCCACGAACGGGTGATCGTACGCCAGCCAGAAGTGCAACAGCATGGCGCGGATGACTGGGTGCAGGAATTCGGTATCGGATGTGCCATTGGCAAAATCGCACATGGCCGCCATTCGTCCTGGCAACTCGTCAGCGTGTGGCGGATGATGCAAGATGGTGCCGGTCTCGTCCTCGATGACGATGTGTTCGTCCTGTCGCCGGAAGCGGCCCACCGCCGACGCGTCGTCCAGTGTGTTCTCGGTGAGGGTGCGCTGCAGCGAGAACACCAGCTCGGGTGTGAGTGGTTGCACTCCCTGCTCCCGCACCAGCCGCATGGCCCGATAGTTGTTCAGGATCATGCGTTCGCTGCGTGTGGAGGCTGGTCGCCCTTCCTGGATCATGGCTTTGGCCACCAGACGTGTGGTGGAGGCACCCTCCAGTTGGCTGGACGTGATGGCCTCCTCCACGATGGACTTGAACAGGTAGGTGTCGCGGGTCGCCGCGTTCGTGATCGGTTCGGTGCCGACGAAGTTGCCACCGACATTGCCGCTGGCGTCCCGATCGATCCGATGCAGGAGCTCCAACACTGGAGCGGGCATGGCAACGGCGAACGAACGGCCTTTGGTGTCGAGCAGGGGCAAGGGCCTGGCCATGGCATTGCGGGCGGTGCGCACCGCCAGCCACTGCTCTTCGGCCGAGTAGTCGGCAAGAGGTGGCGCGTGCCTGAATCTGTCCCAGTGGCGGTACTTCCCGCCCGGCGCGGGTCCCAGACCGAGTTGCAGCAGCGTGTTGAAGCGCGCCAGCCCGTCCTCCCTCTCGAGAAGATTGGCCAGGATTTCCTCAGTGGGCGGGGGACTGACGGGCAGTTTCATGTTTCTGGTTATGTCAGGAATCTACTAATTAATACTAAATTAGTAGAAAATGACGTATTCGCCACCTCATTGAATGTCCATTTCTTACTAATGTCTGCTAAATTAGTAGAATTTGGCCATGGGAAATGTCAATTTTCTACTAATTGTTGTCAAATTAGTAGAAACGTCGACACAGACGACGAACCCTCACCTCACAAACCGCGCCACCGCCGCGTCCGCCAGCTCGAACACCCGCCCGTCGTCGTCCCCGTTGACGCGGCCCAGTAGCCCATCCCGCCAGTCGGTGGGAATCCAGGCGGTCCCATAGGCGGCGCCCATGGCGGCGCCCACGATGGCGGCGATGGTGTCGTTGTCCCGTGTGTCGTTCACCGCCACCAGCATGGCCTCCTGGGGATCGCGGCCATGCTGCGCCACGATGTGCATGACGGCCGGCACGGTCTCCAGCAGATAGGCGCCGCTGTACCAGGCCCTGCCGGTATCGCGCACGGTGTGCCGGTGCGTGATGGCATCGCGCACGTGGGTGTCCAGGAAATCCGACAGACTGCCGCGCCAGTGTGCGAGGGCGCCCTGGTGCACGCGGGTTTCGTAGGTCTGCCCCTGATCGAGCACGCGCAGTACTTCCACGTAGGTCTCGAGCCACTCGGCCGGTGATTCGGGGACATCGCCATCGAGCAGGCGCCATAGCAGCGCGACCCAGGCCACACTGCTGGCGATGGCCAGGGGATCGTTGTGTGTCACGGCGGCCGACAGCGCGGTGTCGTACCAGACCTGCGTCCCGCCGCTCACCAGATGCGGCAACACGGTGGGGGCGATACGCATCAGCGCGCCGTTGCCGGCGCTGACCTGGGTAGCCTCCCACCACGGTGCGCCCGTGCGCAGGGCGTTGCAGAAATCGCGCGTGGCCCGGCCGATGCCGAAGATGCGGTCGTTGGCAATACGGAAGGCGAGTTCGTCGGCATCGACGGCACCGTCGGCCAGCAACTGTTCGACGGCCCGGAAGGTCAGTTGGGTATCGTCGCTCGGTGTGCCGGCAGGACGTCCGCCCGCATACCGGCTTGGCAGGTACCCCGAGATGTATCCGTATTCCGCTGCCCGTTCATCGGGGTTCATGCGCTCCGTGCGATTGCCCAGCGCATCGCCGATGGCCACGCCGAGCAGCATGCCGCGTACCCGGTCGGCGATGTCGGAGGCCTCGATCGCGGGGGCGGGCGGCAGGATCGCCAGACGATCGCGATCGAGGCGGGGAATCCAGGAGGAAGGGGAAGGTGACATGATGATGTGCAAGCTATCTCGATCGCGCTGTGGGGGCTGCCGCATCAGAACCTCGCCCGCACGGCCGGGTATGTCGGGTATGTGAGCACACCTTCACTCTTCCACGAGCACCGCCATGCCACGTTTCTCCCGCGCTCTTCCGTTTGCCCTGATCGCCACCGTCACCATGTCCACCAGCGGCTGCTTCCTGGTGGCTGCCGGAGCGGGCGCCGGTGCTGCCATTGCCTACACGCAGCGGGGAGCCTCAGCGTCGGTTCCGGGTTCGGTGAATGCGGTGTTCGGCAAGGCGCAGTCGGCATTCAGCGCCATGAGCATCAGCGAGACGGGGCAGAGCACCGAAAACAGCGGTGCGTTGCGCCGGCTCGTGGGCAAGATGGGTGACAATGAAGTCACCGTGGAGATCAAACGCTCCAGCGACGAGGTCGCGGCCGTGGAGGTGATCGCGAAAAAGAATGTCGTGGACTACGACAAGGATCTCGCGAAGCGGGTGCTGGATCGGATCGTGAAGTGAAATTGAAGCGGCAACGGGTCGTAGGCGGTGGGTTTGGGGGTGACCTGCAGGGTTTCGGGTGACGGGCCCGGTGACGCGGGACGCGCACCAGGACCCGGCAGGTCATCTTCAAACCCACGTCCGCTGATGTGGGGCCGCTTACGGCGGCGATCAGAGGATCAACTGCAGGATACCAGCGGGATGGTTCCCCATGCACGACGAAGACGTCGGGATACCGGACCCATCGCTGGTATCCTGCCGGTATCCTGTTGTTCATCCTGCTTTATCGCGCCCGTAGGGCGCCCTTCACAATTTGCGGCCCTCTCCCCAAGCAGGACATCCATCACGAATCCGGTCGCATGATCCTTCCGACGTCATCCAATACCCCAGCAGAGCAGCCCAATTAAGGGAGTTGTTTTTGGCCTTTCGCTAATCAAGCAAATGCCGGTTCGCTTAATTATCACCCGTCCAGAATCTCCTCCACCGCCTCCGCCGTCGCTTCCAGCACTCGCTCGAGTCCTTCCATGGTGTGATCGCCCATGTGGCCGATACGAAAGGTGCTGCTCTTGAGCTTGCCGTAGCCGCCGCCGATCACGAAGCCGCGCCTGGCCACGGCCTGCACCACGGCATCGCCCTGGAGCTGCGGGGGCAACGACACGGCGGTAACCGTGTGACTCGCCGCGCCATCCGGCGCATACACCGAGAATTCGGCACCCACTCGCGCGCGCAGTTCGTGCACCCAACTGTGCGTGTGCTCGGACATGGCCGTGTGCCGGTCCCATCGCCGCTCGATGGTTTCCTGCGCGATGCGCTCGCCCTGCACGGCCGTGGCGTACAGCAACGACAAGGCGGGCGTATTGGGGGTCTGGTTCCTGTGGATGTACTGCTCGAACTCCACGAGGTCGAAATACAATCCCCGCCCGCCCGCCGCCCTGGCTTCGCCGATGAACTTCTCGCTGGCCACGCCGAATGCGAGCCCGGGCGGCAACGCCAGCGCCTTCTGTGATCCGGTGAGCACAAAATCGAGTTCCCAGGCGTCCGTTTCCACCGGGACGCCGGCCAGTCCGGTCACCGAATCCACCAGCACGGCGCAGTCGTACCGATGCGCGAGACGGGCGAGCGGCTCGAGTTCGGTGAGCACGCCGGTGCTGGTTTCGGAATGCACCACCGTGAGCGCCGCATATCCGCCGCGCTGCAGCGCGGTTTCCACCACGTCGAGCGATACGGGCATGCTCCAATCGCCGCCGATCACGGTGGATTCACGTCCGCACGACTGCGCGATGTTGGCGAAACGCTCGCTGAACGCGCCGTTCACCAGACACAGAATGGCGCCCGGCCGCGCGCACCGGATGGCGGCTTCCATGAGACCCGTGGCGCTCGAACTCGACACGTACACCGGCCGGGTCGTCCGGAAGATGGGTTTGAGGCCCGCCTGAATACGCGCGAACAGCGCTTCGAAGGCGGCACCCCGATGGGGCAGCATGGGCTGCAGCATCGCCCGCAGCACATCGGGATGCACTTCCGTGGGGCCGGGCAGAAAAAACGTGCCGAAGTCGCTCATGAGTCGCTCAGGTGTTGCTCAGGTGTTGCTCAGGGATCTGCTTTCAAACCAGGATCGAACCGCGATCGAACAGCAGGGGATACAATGCGTCCACCGAATTCGCTTCGGCGTCCGCCACGGCGACCACTTTTTCGCGACGGGCCACACCGGTGAAGGCGAAGAAGGCGTCCACCACGCCACGCACGGCCGCATCGGTGCTGCCATCGCCCACCATCGCCACGGGGCCGCGCAGCCGCAGGGCGTTCACGATCTGCGGCTTGCCCTGTTGTGTGGCCAGCGGCTGCGCTCCGTCGAGCAGACTGAACGTGCCATCGGTATCGCGCACGAGCGACACGGCATGCACCCGGTCCGCGGCAACGCCCAGGTGCAATGCCAGGGGAACGATGGCGGCACGCAACCCACCGCTCAGCATATGCACATGCACGCGGGCGTCGAGCAATGCACGCACCAGCTCCGGCATGCGCGGCACGATGGCTTGCTGGTAGGCATCACTCAGCATCAGCAGTTCCGCGCCAGTGGGGCGGATCCGTTCGAGTCGCTGCGTGTAGGCGGCGTCGATGGGGATCTCGCCATCCATGGCCCGTGCGGTGAGTGTTTCACACTCCCGTGCGGTCGCGGCGTCGCGCAGTGTGGCCAACCAGTCGATGCCTTCGATGCTGGCGAGAGTGGAATCCACATCGAATACGACGGTCTTGAAGCGTGGCCTTCCGTACGCCACCGAGGCGCTCCTGGTGCTCACAACACATTCCCCGGTGCGAGCAATCCGAGAGGATCGAGCTCACGCTTGAGTGCGCGCATCACGCGCTGCTGTACGTCGCTGGCCTGCAGTGGCAGCCACCGCCGCTTGATCTTTCCGATGCCATGCTCGGCGGCCACGGTCCCCCCCATCGCGATCACGGCTTCCAGTGTGGCGTACACCACCCGTTCGATGCGGGCGAGTTCGTCGGTATCCTGCGCGATGATGTTCTGATGCGGGTGGCCATTGCCGGCATGGCCATACGCAATCCCGCGCGGGGTACCGGCTTCGTCGGCGAAACGCCGGGCCATCGTGAGCGCTTCGGCGAGCCGTGGATACGGCACGGCCCAGTCGGTGCTGACCTTGCGTCCGCCAAAAGCGCGTCGTGCGGCTCCGCGCTCGTTCATGGTGGCCGGCACGGCATGGCGCATGCGCCGTGCATCGTTCAGCGCACTCGCGGAATCGTACACCCGGATGTCTTCGGTGGAGGCGTGATGCGCCTCGGCCAGCGCCAGCCAGGCGTCGAGTGGCAATTCGGTATCGCTGTCATCGGCGCCCGTCTCTTCGACGTACACCATGGCCGAGATGCCCGGCGCCCAGGCGCCGCCACCTTCGGCCGTGCGCGCGATCTCCATCGCGCCCTGATCGAAAAATTCGAGACAGCGGGGATGCACATCACCCGCGCGGCGTGCAGCCACCACGAAGGCCAGTGCGTCCGCCTCGTTCACGAACGGTACGGCGAGACCGAGCACCTGCGGTGGCAGTGCGTGCAGGGCGAACTCGGCTTCCACCACCACGCCCAGGGTGCCCTCACTGCCCACGAACCAGTCGACCGGATCGTGGGCAATGGGATATCCCACCGTGTTCTTCTCGAGCGCGGGACGACGCAGTTCGAGTTGCTCGCCGTTGGCCAGCAGTACCGTCAATGCCCGGACATGCGGACCGGTCGCGCCGTAACGCAACGAACGCGCTCCCGAGGCATTGCAGGCAATGGCGCCGCCGATGGTGCTCTCTTCCTCGCTGGTGGGATCGGGCGTGAACAGCAGCCCTGCCGCCTCGGCGGCACGTCGTACGTCGGCAACGATCGCTCCGGCACCCACGCGGATCAGGCGCGCATCGGTATCGACTTCGCCGATGTGCGAAAGGCCGCGCAGCGACAGCAGGACGCCATGATCGACGATGGATGCTCCCGTGGTACTCGACTGTGCGCCGGCCGGTGTGACCGCCAGGCGATCGGTCGTGGCCGCCCGCAGCAGCTCCCGCACTTCCGCCACCGAGGTGGGACGCGCGACCATGTCGGGCACCATCTCGAGTCCCGACACATCACGGGCAAACGCGCGTCGGACGTCTTCGTCGTGCGTGATGGTGGGGAGCGTGCCTACGGTCGTGTGCCCGTGCACGTGTCATTCGTCGCGGAAGTGCACGATGCTGGCCGAACGAACGTCGGACAGCTCGAGCAGCGCCTTGCGTGTTTCTTCACTCACCGTGCCGTCCACCGACACGGCCGCCAGCGCGTCACCGCCCTGCGCCAGACGGGCCTGATGATATTCGGCGATGTTCACGCCGCGTTCGCCCAGCAGCGTCCCCACCCGACCGATGACACCGGGCACGTCGTGGTTGGTGAGCACGAGCAGTGTCTGGCGCGGATTCACGTCCACATGGAACGATCCGATGCGTGTGAGCCGCGGGGTGCCGCCTTCTGGCGCGACGCCAGCCACGGCAAGCTGCTGCATGCCCCCCGACAGCGAGACTTCGAGCGCACGGCCGGTGCCAAGTTCCGTCGTTTCGGCAACCGACAGTTCGAGGCCACGCGTTTCGGCGAGCGACCGCGCGTTGATGAGATTGAGACGGTCGGTTTCGATCACACCTTCGAGGACACCAGCGGCGGCCGCGGCGAGCATGGCGCCCGTGCCGTGCGCGAGATCGGGGCTCACGCGCAACGCGACGCGACGCACCGCCCGCATACCCTGATCGGCGAGCACCGCGCGGGCGACTGCCGCCGCGCGCCGCGCAAGCAGCATGGCACTCTGCAGTTCGCTCCACTCACCGGTGGCTCCCGACACGTTGATGGAGCGCGAGAGATCGTTGCGCAACAGCGCATCGCGCACGGCCACGCAGACATCGCGAGAGACATTGCGCTGCGCTTCGACGGTGTTCGCGCCGAGATGCGGCGTGAGCACCAGATTGGGAAGCGCGCGAAGCGGGCTGTCGGACGCGAGCGGTTCGACGCTGAACACATCGAGCACGGCGCCGCGGAGCTGATCGGTTTCGAGCGCTGCTTGCAGGGCGGCTTCTTCGATCACGCCACCCCGCGCCAGGTTCACCACCACCGAGCGGGCCGGCAGTCGCGAGAGTTCGCGCTTGCCGATCATGCCGCGCGTTTCGTCGGTGAGCGGCACATGCAGCGTGAGGATGTTCGTTTCGCCGAGCAGTGCGTCGAGCGTGGGTGCGCGGCGTACACGCAGCGCGGCAAACCGCTCGTCGGCGATGTAGGGATCGTAGGCGATCACCGTCATGCCGAAGGCGTGCGCACGCGTGGCCACTTCACTGCCGATGCGGCCGAGCCCCACGATGCCGAGGGTTTTGCCCTTGAGTTCGCGGCCCATGAATCTGGAGCGATCCCATCGCCCGTCGTGCATGGCGGCTGCGGCCGTGGGCAACTGTCGCAGCAAACCGATCACCGTGCCGAAGAACAGTTCGGCGACCGCCACCGTGTTGCCGGCCGGCGCATTGATGATCGCGATGCCCAGCGACGTGGCCACGTCGAGCGCGATGTTGTCGACGCCGACACCGGCCCGTCCGACCACTTTGAGTTTCGCGCCGGCCTGCAGCAATTCGGCCGAGATGCGTGTGGCGCTGCGACCTACGATGGCATCGTAGTCCCCGATGCGGCGCAGCAGTTCGTCCTTGGGGAGCGTGGGCAGTTCGTCCACCTGCAACGCGGGTTCCGCGGTGAGGAGGTCTACGCCTTCTTGGTCGACATCGTCGGTGACGAGGACGCGGAACATCAGTTGTGTCGCGGAGGAAGTTGGGAAACTGCAAAGGAAGCGGAAAGAAGCCGCCTCCTGCTCTGACGGCTGCTACTGTCCGAGCGATCGGCGCAGACTGTCGCGCAGCGCCACCAGCGTGTCGTCTTCGGCTGCCGGCGAATCGTCGCGCACATGCAGCTCCACGCCTTCAGCAACGATAACGCGTCGCCAGCTGGCAACGGCACTGCCGGCGCGCATCGTGCCGGCATCCATCTGCAGTGACAATGCAGGTGCCAGTGACGCCGCGACCCGCCGTTCGAGCGCATCGCCCGTGGTTTCACGCATCTCGGCCTTGATCGACTCCAGCGTCTGTCCCTCACGCTGGCGGATCTTGATGGCGAGCAGCTGCAGCAGATGGCGATAGCCGTACGTGGCGGCGGTGCCGGCGCCTTCAGGGCGATCGAGCAGACCGTTGGCCACGTAGAAGCGCACGGCACGTGCGCTGGGCATGGCGCGAGCGGAGGCGTTGGTGGGCTTCACACCCGCCGAGTCGACGAGAGCGGCTGCGTGCGCCGCGAGGCCGCGTGCATTCCACGGAGCGTGGCGCGCGTGTGCGCGCAGAAGTTGAACGGGAGACTCGGCCATGGGACGGGCAATATATGCATCGCGAGGCCGTCTTGCCCGATCCACCCCCGGTTGTGCCTGAACGATGTTCAGGTCAGGCCGTACCGCTTGATTTTTTCGAGCAGGGTGGAGCGTGCGATGCCCAGAACACGGGCGGTTCTGGTGCGATTGCCACGATTGGATGCCAAGGCGGCGCGGATCGCATCCCGTTCGACTGCATCCAGCGCCCGCGCATGAGCCGTGCGGACGGTTCCCGAACCGTTGGGGCCACCCAGCGAAGCCGGAGGGCCGGCCAGATGGACGACATCGATGGGTGCATCCTGCGCGAGGAGAGCGGCGCGCCAGAGGGTGTCCCGCAGTTCACGAACATTGCCCGGCCACCGATAGGTGAGCAGCCATTCTTCCGCCGCGGTGGTCAATGAGGCGGTGGCCGGTGGGCCTGCAGGCGAAATCGGATGCGGGGGCGACGTGGGCGTGGACCGCGAGATCGAATGCAGGATTGATCGGGCCAACGGCAGAATCTCATCGGTGCGGGCGCGCAGCGGCGGTAGGGTCAATGCGAACGCCTGCAGGCGGTAATAGAGGTCCGCCAGCATGCGCCCCGCGGCCAGGGCATCGGCCAGCGGCGTCCGTGAGCTCGCCATGAGCCGGACGCTGCGGCGAGCGCCACCGGCATCGCCACCGACTCCGAGCTGCGCGTCTTGCAGGCGCTGCAGCAACCCTGCCTGCGCGTCGAGCGGGAGTTGGTCGATCTGGGCGAGGTGCAGTGTGCCCACGCCTCGGATGCCGATGGCGACAGTGGCTTCCTGCGGGGAGTTGAAATCCATCGGTTCAGTACCGAACAGATGTTTCCAGAGATTTCCCGAATGGACGGCTTCGCAGGTGACCTCGAGGAATGCCAGTTGGTTTGTATGCGAACGATTGTGGATGAGCCGAGCCAGATAGCGTTTGCCCGCGCCGGGCTCGCCTTGGAGCAGGACCGGCGTGTCGGCCTGGGCGGCGAGGGAAATCAGCGCATCGAACGCCGGGGTCAGCGGCGGCGGATCGGGCGCATGGGCTTCCGCGGAAAAAAAGCAGGAAGAGGGCAGGGAGATCATGGATGGTCACCGAGGGAGCAAAACCAGACGCCCGCCACCGTCCCATGGGGGCAGTGGCGGGCGTTCCGGTGCAGGGGCGCCGAAAGGAGCCGATCTACGTCGGTGGACGCGGAGCGCTACCGGCGCTTCGCTCCCTTGGCCGGCTTTTTGGCCGGTGCTTTGGCCGCTTTCCGCGGGGCGACCTTCTTTGCCACCTTTTTCGGGGCGGCCTTTTTCACGTTCTTCTTGACGGGGGCCTTGGCCACCTTTTTCGCCGGAGCCTTCGCGGCCTTTTTGGGTGCAGCCTTCTTCACCGCCTTCTTGGGGGCGGCTTTCTTCGCGGTCTTCTTGGCCGGGGCTTTGGCGACCTTTTTGGCCGGAGCCTTGGCCACCTTCTTCGCGGGCGCCTTGGCGGCCTTCTTCGGTGCGCTCTTGGCAGCCTTGGCCGGGGCTTTCGCCGGAGCCTTGGCTGGGGCCTTCACCGCCGCCTTGGGCGCTTCCACCGGTGCTTCGGGCGTTGGCGCTTTGGGCGCCTTCGGAGCCTTGGGGGCTTTGTGCGCGGCCTTCGGTGCAGCGGGGGCTTCCGCCACCGGGGACGGCGCTTCCTCTGCCTCCGCGGGAGCCTCCTCCACCACCGGAGCGGGCTTCGGGGCCTTGGGCTTCGGAGCCGGCTTCGGGGCGCCAGGATTCTTGGGCGGACGACCGGGACCACGACGCACGATGGGAGCGCCGAAGAGATCGTCCTCCTCCTCGTCGTCGTCCATCACGCCATCGTCATCGAAGCCGTCGAGATCCTCCTCGTCTTCGTCCTCGTCGTCTTCTTCGGCGTCGTCCCAAAGCGAGTCGCCGCGGTCGGACGGGAGGCCGTACCCATCCTCATCGTCATCATCATCGTACGACGAGCGACCATAGCCCCCCAGATCATCCATATCGTCGTCGATCAGCTGGAGCTTCTCCAACTCGTCGCCCTGCGACATGACCGCCTCCTCTCCACCGGAAAAGTTCGACCTGCGCATGGTGACGCGACGGTGCGCCTGCATGCGGCGCCAGGATCTCCGCCTGGCAATGCAACGACGCAGGCTCTCGCCTGCGTTGCCACACCCTGCTTCTAATCACCTCCTAGTACATAGAGATCCAGCGGTAGTCAAGACGTCGCGGGGAGGCGAGACGTCGCCGCCTGATCCAAAGGGGGCGAATGGCCGGCTTTTTGGGCGCCCGTCGGCGGTGCGGGTGCTATTCGACGCGCGGGATGTCGGGCACCTCACCTCGCTCGACCACCATGCACAGCGCCTCACACACGCGGGGTTCCAGATGGGTACCGACCTGCCCCCGCATGTAGTCGAGCGTGGCCCGGGCCGACATCGGGTCGCGATAGGCGCGTTTGGAGGTCAGCGCATCGAAGGCATCGGCGGCCGTGAGGATGCGCCCGCCCACGGAGATGTCGGTCCCTGCACGGCCGTGCGGATACCCGCCGCCGTTCCAGTGCTCGTGATGATCGCGGATGAAGTCCAGCGCGTCGCCCAGATGCTGGAGCGGGCTGAGGATCTCGAGTCCGATCCGCACATGATCCCGGACGTGTGAGAATTCCTCCTCGGTGAGTTGGCCGGGCTTGTTCAGGATGGCTTCGCGGATGCCGATCTTGCCCACGTCGTGGAGCCGACCGGCCGTGTGTACCAGATCCACCACGGAATCGGCGAGCCCCAGCTCGGCGGCGATGGCGGCGCCGAGCACGGCGACCCGGTGCGAATGCCCGCGGAGATAGAGGTCCTTGGCCTCCATCGCGTTGATCAGCGTTTCGGCCACGCTGACGGTCAGTCCCCGCAGGGCGCCCTTCTCCTGTTCGAGCTGCATGGTGCGGATGGCCACCTCTTCGCGAATGAGTCGGTCGATGGCCTGCCGTTCGAGGGCGCGCATGCGGCGGGCACTGGCGCGCTCCACGGCGGCCTGCAGATCGGGAAGTTCGACGGGCTTGGTGAGGTAGTCGAACGCGCCCCGCGACAGCGCGTCGGTCGCGCTCTGGGCGTCGTTGACGGCGGTGAGCATGATGATCGCGAGGTCGGGATCGTGCGCCAGTGCCTGTGGCACCACTTCGAGACCGCTCACACCCGGCATGCGCAGATCGCACAGCATCAACGAGAACCGCTGCTGGCCGAGCAGCCCGAGTGCCGCGGTGCCGGAGTCGGCCATCTCCACATCGTACCCGCGTGTGCGCAGGAACCGGCTCAGGGCGAGACGGATGGTCGACTCGTCATCGACGACGAGGATGCGCCGCAACGAATCGTCCACCTGGGCGGCGCCGGCCACCTCGATGGCACGAACGGGATCCCGCAGCGGATCGGTGTGGAGAGCGTCCATGTCGACCGGTGAAGGGTTCAGACTGGAAGGGCGGGCAACACAATGGTAATCGTCGTGCCGACATCGGGCTCCGATTCCACCGCGATGGTGCCGCCATGCGCACGAATGATGCCGTAGCTGACACTCAGGCCGAGGCCCGTGCCCACGCCCGACGGCTTGGTGGTGAAGAACGGTTCGAAAATGCGCCGCTGCACCTCGATCGGTATCCCTTTGCCCGTGTCCGCGGCCGTGATGACGACCTGATCGCCCTGTCGGCGCGTGTTCAACGTGAGGACGCGTTCCGGGCGGTCCCGCATGGCGTATTCGGCGTTGCCGATGATGTTGAGCAGCACCTGTTGCAGCTTCTGCGCATCACCACTCACGCGCGGGCCGGAGGGATCGAGACCGAGCCGCACGTCCACGCCCCCACTGCGCAGCGGATAGGCCCGCAATCGCACGACCTGGCCCAGGGCATCGTTGATGTCCACCGGTCCCACATCCCGCTCGGTGTTGCGGGCGAAGAGCAGGAGATCGTGGATGACGTCCTTGGCGCGGTCGGTCTCCTTCTTGATGAGCGAGATGGATTCGCGATGATCGTCGGTGAGATGGTCTTCCAGCAGGATCTGGGCAAACGCGGAGATGCCGGTGAGCGGATTGTTGATCTCGTGCGCCACGCCGGCCACGAGTTCCCCGACCGCCACCATCTTCTCGGTGTGCCGCATCTGCTCTTCGAGTTGCCGCTCCTGACTGACATTGCGCACGCTCAGCACCTGCCCCAGCAGCTCCCCGTCCTGTGACGTGAGCGGACTGGCCGCGACCGCAGCGGGGAACTCGGTCCCGTCGCGGCGGCGATGGAGGTCGTGGGCCGCACGTCCGTGAGACTCGAACCCCGCCACCGCGGACGCGGCGGCCGGCGCGCCTCCGTCGACCACCAGCTGTTCGAACCGCATCTCCATGAGCTCATTCTGCGACCACCCGTATTCGCGGGCCGCCGCCGGGTTGGCGTACCGCACCCCGACCCGGTCGAGAATGAAGATCGGGTGATTGATGGTGGTGAGCGCGGTGGCCAGCAACTGCTCGCGGTCGCGCGCCAGACGCTCCTCTTCATCGAGCAGGAGGGCATCGAGGGCGAGCGCCAGCGACGCGGACAGCCGTTCGAGCGTGATCCGGTGATGCCGGGAGAGCGGCGCGCTGTGGGGTGTGCCCACGATGAGCACACCCAGCGTGCGATCGCGGGCGATCAGCGGCAGCACGAAGGCCCATTCGTTCTGGAGCGTCGCCTGCAGCGTGCCGGGTGCGAGCGGACTGATGTCTGTGCAGGCCACCGCATTGCCGTGCGGCGTGATGCTCAGCAGACCATCCACGCTGGCGGGGCGGTGTCCACGGAGCAGATCGAGGGTGCCGCTGGCGGCGACATATTCGATCATGCCGTCACGGCCCCGCGCCACGCCGATGGCCTTGCCGATCGAGGGCACGAAGCGGTCGAGCACGTGCAGGAGTTCGGTGGCGCCTTCGTCGAGCTGTCGCGCGTGCAAGGCGACCCGCGCCACCTCCGCGGCGCCTTCGGCGCGTTGCCGCTGCAGGTCCTGCAGTGTGAAGAGACGCGCGGTCTCCACGGCCGTTCCGGCGTGTCGCGCCAGAATGGAGATCAGCTCGAAGTCATGATTGTCGAACGCCTGATGGGGCGGCGCGAGCAGACGGATCACACCCGCCGTGCGACTGCCGTCGCGGACCGGCGCGCAGAGCTCGGTCCATCCGGCCCCGATATCGCCCGCGTCTTCCTGGAGGTGCGACACCAGCCGGGCCACACCGGAGCGGGCCGTGGCCTCCACCAGCGCGAGATCGGCGAGCGGCGCAAAATCGGCGCTGGCCATCTGTCCCTGTTCGAGACAGACGACACGTTCGAGCGCGTTCAGACGTTTGATGAAGACATCACACCGGGCTGCCGGCACCACCAGTTGCACCGCTTCAGCGATGCCATTGGGCAGTGTATCCTCGCGGGAAAGCTGGGTGAGTCGCTGCTGCGCGCGCGCGAGCGCGGTGAGACGCTGCGCGCGCTGTTCGAGTTCGTCGCGGGCGTCGGCATTACGCTGCGCAAGGGCGTACTGCGTGGCCAGTCCCGCGAGGAGATCCCGGGTGGGTTCGTCGAAGCGATGGGGCGAGAGGTAGCGCACCGTGAGCATGCCCTGGACGCGCCCTTCCACCACCAGCGGCAGCAACGCGGCGGCGCGCACCTGTCCATCCAGGACATGCTGGGCCACGGGGCGCCCGGCGTTGGCGTACTCCACCACGTCCTCGATGAAGAGCGGCCGATGGGCCCGCACGGACTCGCCAAGAAAACTGTCCCAGAAATCCCGGCTGATCCGGGCCGGCGACGGGACGATCACACCCCATTGATGCTCGAAGCGGGCCCGCCCGAGTTCGAGGTCCACGCTGTAGAGGCCAAACCCATCCGCCCGCAGCTCCGTTTCGAGCACATGGGCCAGCGTGGCATACAGCGACTCGCGGGTGGTGGCGTTGGCGAGGGCGCCGGCGACGCGGGCGAGCGAGGCACTCAGATGCGCGGACCGGGAGGACATGGGCGAGAGGGGTGACGGCACATCATTTCCACCGATCCCGGCGGCGATCAGCGCCGATCGCCGCGCGGGAGTCCGGGTGGGGCACTCCTTGAGTCCCTACTTGCCGCCGCGCGCGTCCTCGACGGCGCGGTCGATCTCGCCGCGGTGCAACTCATAGTCCGGTCGTCCGGTCGCCAACTGTGCCTGCAGGGCATCGAGGAGGCGGCGGTCGAAGGCGGTGGCCCCCTTGGTGTCCCGCTCCATGCGGGCGCCGCGGGCGGCCAGCAGCAGGCCGAGCAGGTCGGTCGGGTCCTGCTTGAGGATGGTGTCGGCCTGCGCGCGGACGACGGCCGAGTTGTTGGTGACCTCCGCGATACGACCGAAGTGATACCGCTCGTCGGCCGTGGGACCTTCCAGCATCTCATGCGAGGCCATGGCCATGGGCGCGAAGAAGGCGACGGAATCCACCTTGCCTTCCTGCACATAGGTCATGATGCGCTGGTACAGCCGATTGGCGCGCTCACTGGGAGAGAGATCCCCGATGTTGGGGGCGGGGCCGCCCTGACCACCGGCGGCCGGTCCGTCCATGGCCTGGGTGGGGAGGGAGTTGGCGGAACCGTCCACGCCCGAGCCCTTGGCCGCGCCAAAATTGCGGCCGGCGAACATGGCCACCAGCGCCAGCAGCGCCACGAAGGCCACGCCCCAGGGCAGGATGGACGCCGCCGAACCCGCGGGGGCGGTTTGCGGAGCTGGTGCCGCACCCTGCCCGAAGGGGGTGCCGCAACGGTGACAGAAGTGCGCGCCGGGCGAGAGGGCCGCACCACAGGCAGCGCAGAATCCGCCGCCGGAATTTGCCGGAGTCTTGGAAGCAGTCATGCGGCCTCAAAGGTACTACAATTCGGCATGCCCACGCCAAGTCGTTCACTGCTTCCCGGCAATCTCGACGGCGCCACCGCGGCCGACATCCTCGAGCTCGCGGAGGCGCATCAGGTGCGTTTCCTGCGCCTGCAGTTCACGGACATCCTCGGCGTCATCAAGAACGTGGAGATCCCGAGCTCGCAGTTCCGCAAGGCGATGAAGGGGGACATCCTGTTCGACGGCTCCAGCATTGCCGGCTTCGTGCGGGTGGAGGAGTCGGACATGCTGCTGGCGCCGGATCCGGCCACGTTCCAGATCTTCCCCTGGGGCGATCCGGCGGCGCGGGTGGGACGGCTCATCTGCGACATCACGATGCCCGACGGGACGCCGTTCGCGGGCGATCCACGCGGTGTGCTGAAGCGGCAGCTCGCGCTGGCGGCCGAGCAGGGGTTCGTGATGAATGCGGGGATGGAAGCGGAGTTTTTCCTCTTCAAGCCCACGGACGACGGCCGGCCGGCCACGAATACCCACGATGTGGGCGGCTATTTCGACCTCGCTCCGATGGACATGGGGGAGGACGCGCGCCGCGCGATCATGGACGCACTCGAGCAGATGGGGTTCGAGGTGGAAGCGGCGCACCATGAGGTGGCGCATGGGCAGCACGAGATCGACTTCCGGTACGCCGATGCGCTCCGCACGGCCGACAACACGGCGACCTTCCGGTTCGTGGTGAAGCAGGTGGCCCGACAGTTCGGGTTGATCGCGTCGTTCATGCCCAAGCCGGTGTACGGGCAGAACGGGAGCGGCATGCATGCGCATCAGAGTCTGTTCAAGGGCGGGCAGAATGCGTTCTGGGATCCGTCGCGCGAATGGGGACTGAGCCTCACGGCGCTGCACTATATCGGGGGGCTGTTGCGGCACGCGCGGGCGATGTGTGCGGTGACCAATCCGCTCGTCAACAGCTACAAGCGTCTGGTGCCGGGCTTCGAAGCGCCGGTGAACGTCGCGTGGAGCATGCGCAACCGTTCGCCGATGATCCGCGTGCCAGACAGGCGCGGTGCGGGCACGCGTCTCGAGCTCCGCACGCCCGATCCGAGCGCCAATCCCTACCTCGCGCTCACGGTGATGCTGGCCGCCGGCCTGGACGGTCTGCGCACCGAGGCCGACTGGCGGGAGCCGATCAATACGAACATCTGGGAGATGTCGCATCGTGAGCGTCGTCGTCTGCGCGTGGACGACCTGCCGCAATCGCTGCACGAGGCCTGCGAGGAGCTGGAGAAAGACGAGGTCATCTGCAACGCGCTGGGTGACCACATCACGCAGCAATATCTCGCGGCCAAGCGTGCCGAGTGGAACGAATACAACCAGCAGGTGACGGCCTGGGAGCAGGCGCGATATCTCGCGCGCTACTAGCGGCCGAACCGGGAAACCAGGATGCTTTCAGAGACTTCGGGGCCGTTCGCCGACGGGACCCATGATGTGACCGTGGCGCCGGACGTGGTGCTGTCGCAGAAATATCCGTTCGTGCTGCCCCCGCTCGGTTACGCGAACACGGCCGTGGAGCCCGCCGTGGATGCGCGCACGATGAGCGTGCATCACGATCTGCATCACGCCGCGTACGTGAACAATCTCAATGCGGCGCTCAAGACGCAGACCACGCTGCACGATCGTTCGCTGGGCGAACTGCTCATGGGGCTCCGGCGCTGGCCGGAAGGTGTGCGCACGGCCATCCGCAACAACGGCGGCGGACATGCGAATCACGCGCTCTTCTGGAAGCTGCTCTCGCCCGGTGGCGCGGATGCGTCGATACCCTCCGGACGTCTCGCGGAGATGATCACACGGGATTTCGAAACCGTGGAGGCCTGCAAGGCCGCGCTCAAGGAGGCCGCGATGGGGCAGTTCGGCAGCGGCTGGGCGTGGCTGGTGAAGACGGCCACGAGTCGCCTCGCCATTCGTGCGTTGCCCAATCAGGATTCCCCGTTGCTCGAGGGCGAACTGCCCATCGTCGGCATCGACGTGTGGGAGCATGCGTACTATCTGAAGTATCAGAACCGCCGGGCCGACTACGTGGACGCACTCCTGGCGCGGATCAACTGGACCGTCGCCGGAGACCAGGTTGTCTGAGCCATCGGCGGTGCCGATCAACGCCGGCCCGTTCGATCCGCAGCCCGTCACGCTGATCGGACGCCATGTGCGTCTCGAACCGCTGGGCGCAGTGCACGCGGACGGGTTGCTGGCTGCCGGCGCATACCCGGAGCTATGGACCGTGACGGTGCAGCCGCCTCTCGATTCGGCCGCCGCCGTGGCCCGTTATCTCGACGAGGCAACGCGGAGCACCGCCAGCGGTCAGGAGGTGCCCTTTGCGATCATCGACCAGAACACCAACGAGCTGGTCGGCAGTACACGCTGGATGGACATCGTCCGTGCCCATCGCCGGGTGGAGATCGGCAGCACCTGGCTGACGCCGCGTGTGCAACGCACCCTGGTCAACACCGAAGCGAAGTTTCTGCAACTGACGCATCTGTTCGAAACGCTGGGTGCGGTCCGGGTGCAGTTCAAGACCGACTTGCGCAACACGCAGTCGCAGCGCGCCCTCGAAAAGCTCGGCGCCATTCGCGAGGGCGTGCTGCGTCGCCATATGATCGTACGGGATGGCTTCGTGCGGGACTCGGTGTACTACGGCATCACGGATCTCGACTGGCCGGGCGTGAAGCGACGCCTGCACGAACGACTCATGGCCGAAGGTGCGGAGGCAGCGTCAGGCCGAGGTTGACGCGATGGTCGGTGCCCGCAAACCGGAAACGGATGTGGGGACCGCTGAGCGCGTCGTTGCCGGTGCTGTTGTCAGTACGATTGTCCAGCGACAGAAATGCGTGCGTCAGGCCGCCGATGTAGGCGGATTCGAGTCGGGCCGTGGCATCGAGGAAATTCCAGGTGACCTCACCGCGATCGTATTCGCGGGTACGGCCGATGTCGCGATGGACGACGCGCCCGTCGATCTCCTCCCGTTCGATGCCGGCGAGATGCAGGGTGACTTCGTACCGATCGCCCAGATGCACGATCCCCGAATCGAGCCGCGTGAGGATATCGATCACGCGTCCGTCGTCGAGCGTGAGGCGTGCGATGTCCACGATGGCAGGCAGGATCCGCCCATCCACCGATGTCACCTGATATGCCGCGCCTTCGGCATAACGGGGATCGCCCGGCCGGGGTTTCACCGGCGATCCCGGTTGTTCTTCCGGTGTGGGATATGGCGCGGGGATCGGGTTCGAGTTGCCGGGGGCCGTTGCCGAATCGCTGTCACAGGCGCCGAGCACGAGCGCGCCCGCGAACCACGTCATGGTGATGAATCGGGAAGATCGAATGGTGGACATATGCTGCAGCTCTATATGAAGGAGTGTTTCGTGTGAGCGCTCTACCTGTTGCGCGCGGATATCGTCACGACGGCAACCTTCTTTCCGGGAAAGTGGTCGGATGCCCGTCCACGAACTCCGCTTTCTGAAAGCAGTCGTCGCGTATGTCACCGGCGCTGTAAGCACCCGTAAGCGCGGGTTCGTCATGGATTCCGATCGCGTGTGACGCGGTGGTCACACGGTGGGTACGGTCGTTCGCATTCATCGACGATGATGTGTGTGCCGGCGCGCGCGGTCGCATCGTCCCGATGATCTGACTTGACCTCCACGGAGTTTTTTCTCATGCGTGCTTCGGTATCTCCCCGGCCTGCGGTATCGCGCTGGGCTCTTACGATGGCAATGGTTGCCATGGCAGCCTGCAGCAGCGACAGCACTTCCCCCGTTCCCACGCCTGCCGCGGTGGCCAGTGTCGTCGTGAATCCCACCACGGCTTCGGTGGTGGCCGGTGCCACCACCACACTCACGGCCATCGCCCGTGATGCGCAGAACAACACCCTGAGTGGCCGTACCATCACCTGGACCTCGTCGGCCACGAACATCGCCACGGTGAGTGCGGCCGGTGTGGTCACCGGTGTCGCGGCCGGCAGCGCCTCGATCACCGCGACGAGCGAAGGACGCAGCGCGGTGGCGCAGATCACCGTCACCGCCGTACCGGTGGCATCCGTGACCGTCACGCCTGCCATGGACACGCTGGTCGCGGGCGACACGGTTACGCTGACGGCGGTGGTGCGCGATGCGCAGAACAACGTGCTCACGGGCCGTATTCTCAACTGGACGTCATCGACGCCGAACATCGCCACCGTGAGTGCCACGGGTGTGGTGACGGCGGTGGCCGCAGGCACCGCGCGCATCATGGCGGCGAGCGAAGGTCATACGGCCGAAGCGCAGATTCTCGTCACCGCGCGGGTGATTCCGGTGGCGTCGGTATTCGTCTCGCCGGGGCTCGACACGATGCTCGTGGGCGATTCGCTGGCGTTCACGGCCATCCCGCGTGATGCGCAGAACAACGGACTGCCGGGTCGCACGATCACGTGGACGTCGTCGAACGCGACGGTGGCAACGGTGAGCGCGACCGGTATGGTGCGCGCGCTCGCGACCGGGACGATCACCCTCACGGCATCGTCCGAAGGCAAGAACGGCACGGCGACCGTCGTCGTTCAGCCGCGCGTGAGACCCGTCGCGGTCACGATCGAAGGCGCACTGGATACGCTCGAAGCGTACGATACGCGACAGTTGCAGGCTGCGGTGCGTGATTCCGCCGGTCGCCCGATCGTGGGACTGCCGGTGACGTGGACGTCGTCGAATGCGGCGGTGGCCACCATCGACAGCACGGGTCTGCTGACGGGTATCGATCGTGGGACGGTGACCATCACCGCGCGTCACGGCACGTTGTCCGCGACGGTGCAGCGGGTGGTGGTGATCAAGTACCGCTCACTGGCGCTCGGCACGGGACACGCCTGCGATCTCGCGAGCGGTGGTATTGCTTGGTGCTGGGGTCTGAACAGCACGGATGCGCGTCTGGGCGATGCCCAGGTGGGCGACGAGGTGCATCGCACGTCGCCGGTGCTCGTGCCGGGCAATCATCGCTTCACGCAGCTCGTGGCCTTCGCGCGGTTCACCTGCGGTTTGCGCACCGACGGTGTGGCGATGTGCTGGGGCAACAACGGATGGGGGTCGCTGGGCGGCGGCACGACCGCGAGCTATTCGGCCAATCCGGTGGCCGTGGCCGGTGGCCATCGTTTCGTCAAGCTGTCGGCGGGGATCGATCACGCCTGTGGCATCACGACGGCGTCGGTGGGCAACGCGGTCTGCTGGGGCCACAACGACTGGGGACAGTTCGGTGTCGGCAACACGTCGAGCCCCACCGGACCGGTGGCGGCCGGCACCGTGGGTGCGATCCCGCAGTTCCAGACCATCGAAGCCGGTGGCTACCACACCTGCGCGATCACGATCGCCAATGCGGCGTACTGCTGGGGTTTCAATGGGCTCGGTCAGACCGGTGACGGCAACCGCATCTCGTACGGCAACACCTACAGCACCGCGCCGACACTCGTGACCGGTGGACTCGCTTTCCGATCGATCGTGCCGGCCTATCAGTACACCTGCGGTATCACGCTCGACAACGTGGGTTACTGCTGGGGCAGCAACAACGGCAAGCTGGGTGACGGAACGAGCACCGATGCGTCGACCCCGCGTGCCATCGCCGGTGGCCATCGTTTCACGCAGATCTCGGCGGGCTTCAACCACAGCTGCGGTCTCACGACGCTCGAACAGATCTACTGCTGGGGCAGCAATGGGAATGGTCAGTTGGGCAACCCCGCCGCGACAGCGACCTCTCCCGTACTGGCCATCGCCGGTGTGAAGGGGGCGGAAGTGCAGGTGTCGGGCATCGGCACGGGATCGTCGAGCTTCACCTGCGCCGTTTCGAAGGATCGTCTCACGACGTGGTGCTGGGGCCGCAACGACTTCGGACAGCTGGGCAATGGACAGCGCAGCACGGCCGCGGCCGTGAATGCGAGTGCCACGGTGGTCGTGGGGCAGCGTCCGCTGTAATGCCGCTGTAGTGCCGCGGCGTTGCTGCTGCACGCTTCGGCAGCCGGGACGGCAATGCGTTTTCCGAATGACCTGACGCAGTGACGTGATGCAATGACCTGACGTAATGACGTTGCTCGATGGCGCCGCCGGGCCGGATCAGTTCCGGTCCGGCGGCGCGGTCGTCGAGGTCGGTGTTCCCGCGGGCGGTGTGGCGTGGCGCGCGCTGTACACGGCAGTCAGGAGATCCTGCGCCGAGAAGGGCTTGTCCATGACGACGGTGGCGGCGGAGGCGAGCAATTCGGTCGGCCACCCATCTCGGGTGAAACCCGAAATGAGCACGATCGGCAGCCCCGGATTGATCGCGCGCAACGTCAGGGCCACCGCATCGCCGCGCACGTGCGGCATGTCGTAGTCGGTGATGAGCAGATCCACCGGTGTCGGGAGTGACCGGCTCACCGAGATGGCTTCATGGCCGTTCTCCACGGCGGTCACCAGGAAGCCGGCTTTGGTGAGGATGCGCTGCAGCAGACTGCGCACTTCCGGTTGATCCTCCGCCACGAGAACGTGCGTGGGCACTTCGAGGGGATCGGGGACGGTGGCCGTGTGCGGTGTCTCGTCGCGCGACAGACTGGCCTCGGGAAACCAGATGACGACCGTGGTGCCTTCGTTCGGGGTACTGCAGACATGAATGTGTCCGCCGTGGTACTGCACCGTGCCATACACCATGGCGAGCCCGAGTCCCGTGCCCTGTCCCACGCCCTTGGTGGTGAAGAACGGTTCGAAGATGCGCTTGAGCACATCGGGCGACATGCCGTGCCCGGTGTCGCGCACCTGCAAACGCACCCACGATCCCGGTGGAGGCAGATCGGGGACCGTCGGCTCTTTGATGTCGACATCGTCGAGTTCGATCGTGAGCAGGCCGCCGTTGGGCATCGCATCGCGCGAATTCACCGCGAGATTCATGATGGCCTGTTCGATGCGACCCGCATCGACCCGCACCAGCTTGTGGCTGGAGGTGCGCACGTCGACGGTGACCGAGGCCGGCATCACCCGGACCAGCAGCGCGGCCGCGCCCTGCACGATGGCATCGAGCCGCTGCGGAGCATTGCTCAGCGGCGCGCGCCGCGAGAAGTCGAGCAGCTGTCTCGTGAGGGATCCCGAACGACTCGCCGATGCCTTGATGGTCTGCAATTCGGCCCGCGCCGGATGGTCCGGCGGCAGCTCATCGAGCGCGAGGTCGGCACTGCCCACGATGGCGGTGAGCAGGTTGTTGAAATCATGCGCGACGCCACCGGCGAGTCGGCCCAGCGATTCCATGCGCTCGGCGTGCCGCATGCGCTCCTGACGCACTTCGAGCTGCGAGGCCATGGTGTCGAAGGCATCGGCCAACTGACGGATCTCTCCCGTCGTTCCCGACACGCCGGTGCGCGCCGAGAGATCTCCGGTGCCCAGACGCTTCGTGGCGGCGAGCAGGGCGTTGACATCGCGCAGCACCAACGCCTCCGCGCCGAACCAGGCGATCACCAGCGCCACCGCACCGGCCACGACGAGAAAGAACAACCGCACACGCGCGCGTTCATTGGGTGCGGCATAGGCCACGTCCGGCGACATGGTCAGGGCCAGACGCACGAAGTGCTCGTCGTCACTGGACAATTGATGATAGGCGACGAGGCGGAGGATGCCGTCGCGGCTCTTGCGGATCACGACACCGCTCTCGGGCGAGAGGGTCTGTCGATCCTGTTCGATCAGTGCGTTCAGACCGGGTATTCTCGTGCCCACCACGCCCGGCATTCCCGGAATCGCGGCCAGGACGAAACCCGTGGAGTCGACGATCGAGAGTTGCACACTGTCCGGCAATTCGGTGTTCGTGGCCAGGCGATTGAGCCAGGTCATGCGGAATCCGATCGACAGCACGCCGGCAAATCGTCCGGTGGAATCGCGCAGGGCGATCGAGAGCGGCGCGAGTGCCTCGCGATCGGCGGTGGCCGGCAGGTGATTGCCCTGCGTCGCCGAATCGGCCAGGAGGATCCGCGATGCGATGGGGCCGTCGCCCACGAGGCCGGCGCCGCCGGGCGGCACCGGTCCGCCACAGTCGACCTGTCCTTCCGCATTCACACGGGTCGGCAGGATGGCCGACGGCGCGAAGCGCGAGAGACGCGCGAACGCGGCTTCACATTCCGTGCGATTGCCGTTGATGATCTCCGGAACCTGCGCCCAGGTGCCGATGATCCGCCGGCCGGAGGCGATCAGCAGATCATCTTCATGCGCTGCCGATCCGACCAGCTGCGTGAGGTGCTTGCGCACGTGGTCGAAGGCTTCTTCCCGGTCGCGCATGATCGTCCACAACGTCAATCCGACGGCGGGGAGATACGCCGCCGCCACCAGCAACAGCAGGCGCGTCCGAAGGCTCGACAGCGAAGGATGCAATGGCGGGTCGGTGTGGAGGGCGACGAATTGCCAATACCCGGTTCCGTCGGCGGCGACAGAATGCGATCATGACGCGCGGGGCCCGGCGTGAAGCGCTGCGACAACAGCCGAGGCCGCCCGGAGGCGCCGGCCTCGGCAGTGCTCCAGCTGGGCTGGCCTCCACAATAACCGCAATCGGCCTCTTCGGAAGAGATCATCCATGCTCTCCTGGCTCATACGCAGGCTCGGCGGATCGGATCGGCCCCGGATTCGCGGGATCCCGATCGAACTCCGAAATACCCGCGAGGACATCGCGGATGCCGATGTCATCGAGCGGCTCGATGAGGCGCTGGCCCTCATTGCGCAGTATCAACCGCACCGGTTCTGGCATCTCGCCCGGGACATCCGGGGCATCCGCATCGAGCGCTTTCCAACGCGGGGCGCCTTTCTGCCCGCCGAGGACACGGTTCTCACCGAGCTCACGTTTCTGGCCCGACGGGACATCTCGGCCGCTCCCGTGGCGTCGAGCATTCTGCATGAAGGGGTGCATGCCCGCGTCCATGCGTTCCGGACACGGGTGCTGGGCGGTCGGGCGGACGAGGCGTCGATGGCCCGCGAGGAGCGTCTGTGCCGACGCGCGGAGCTGGCGTTCGGCCGGAGTCTTCCGCATGAGCTCGGTGCTCCGGTGATCGAGCGGGCTCTGGCGTCGCTGACCCTGGCCGATGCCGAGGTGGCGCCGGTGATCGATTGGCGGGAAGCCCGCGCCCGCCAGGACGAGGTGGATCAGGGGCGTGGCGGCTGAAATCATCGTCGTCTCGTCCCAATCGATACGCAAAAGGCTCCACCCGGGCCGCATCGATTGCCCCCGGCGCCGCGTATGCATAGCGTAGACGATTCGAGCGGACGGTTCCAACCGTACCGGCACGACCGATGTCTCATCGACCGATCATGCGCTCTGTGACCTTTCGTTCCTCCATTCTGCTGGCCGGCCTGACGGCCGCTGCCACGCTGCTGGGCGCCTGCGCCAGCACCCGGTCGGCAACGCCGGCCGATCCGCGCTTTCAGATGGGGGATGCGGGCGCCATCGCGCGCGCGCGCGCCGACAGCCTGCGCTACCCCTATACCAAGGCCGACGTCGATTTCATGAGCGGCATGATCCACCATCATGCCCAGGCCATCACGATCTCCCGCTGGGCGCCTTCGCACGGGGCCAGTGCATCGGTGCAGCGTCTGACGGCGCGCATCATCAATGCACAAACCGATGAGATCACCATCATGCAGACGTGGCTCAAGGACCGTCTGCAGCCCGTGCCGCAGGTCGATACGGCCGGCAACGTGACTATGCCCGGCATGGCCGGCGGTATGGCCGGTATGTCTCACGACATGCACGGCGGCCACGGGGGACACAACGCCCAGGGGCAGATGGAGATGCCCGGCATGCTGACCACGGCCCAGCTGGCCGAACTGGACGCGGCGCGCGGGGCCGATTTCGATCGCCTCTTCCTCACCTACATGATCCAGCACCATCGCGGCGCGGTCACGATGGTGAAGACGTTGTTCACGTCGCCCGGCGCGGGGCAGGATGAAACGATCTTCAAGTTCGCCAACGATGTCGAAGTCGATCAGGGCACGGAGATCAAGCGCATGATGTCGATGATGCTCGACATGGGCTTCGTGCCGCCCATGGAGTAGACCGTACCAGCAGGCCATTTGCAGTTGTCGTCCCTCACACTCACCCCTCGGTTCATGTTCCTGTTCTCCTCGCGGGCCGCTCTGGCCGGAGCGGCGCTGTTCGCGCTCGCTGCGTGCGCCAAAGCCAAGCCCAACACGGCGGCATCGCCGGCCTCCGATCCGCGCAACAACCTGAAAGCCGGTCTGTTCGATGCGGCCGAGTACACGTCGAACATGAAGGTGCTGGCGCAGGCGAAGTCCCCCCAGGGATTCCTCGGCATCACCAACTCCGATCTGGCGTTCACGGGCAACTACGTCATCCAGGGCAACTACAACGGCCCGGTGGTGTGGGACATCAGCAATCCGTCCAGCCCGAAGCTCGTGGTGGCGTACGAGTGCCCCGCGTCGCAGAACGACGTGTCCGTGTACAAGAACCTGATGTTCATGTCCGCCGAGGCCATGAACGGCCGCATCGACTGCAAGCCGGGCGGCGTGCGGGAGACGGTGAGCAAGGAGCGCATGCGCGGCGTGCGCATCTTCGACATCTCGAACATCCGGGAGCCGAAGCTGGTGGCCAATGTGCAGACGTGCCGCGGCTCGCACACGCACACGGTGCTCGAGGACCCGAAGGAC